>CAYZFN010000196.1:0-16632 GCA_964477695.1 uncultured Enterobacteriaceae bacterium
CGAGTTCTTCACGCCGACGCCGATCACCGTCTTCGCGTTCTCGCGCAGCTTGGACACGAGCGGCGAGAAGTCCGAGTCGCCGCTCACGATGACGAACGTGTCGACGTGCGACTTGGTGTAGCAGAGGTCGAGCGCGTCGACTACCATGCGGATGTCGGCCGAGTTCTTGCCCGATTGGCGCAGGTGCGGGATCTCGATCAGCTCGAACGACGCGGCGTGCATCGCGCTCTTGAACTCCTTGTAGCGCTCCCAGTCGCAGTAGGCCTTCTTCACCACGATCGAGCCCTTGAGCAGCAGCCGCTCGAGCACCTTGTCCATGTCGAACTGCGCGTACTTCGCCTCGCGCACGCCGAGCGCGACGTTCTCGAAGTCGCAGAACACCGCCAGGCTACGCGTTTCAGGCGTGCTCGGCATGTGGCGGCGCGGCGTGCGGCGCGCGCTTTCTCAGTGCGCGCTGCACTCGTTCGAGATAGAGGTAGATAACCGGCGTGATGTATAGCGTCAGGACCTGGGAGAAGACCAGCCCGCCCACTACCGCGAGGCCGAGCGGCTGTCGCGCGCCGCCGCCCGCGCCGAGGCCGATCGCGATCGGCAGGCTGCCCATCAGCGCGGCCATGGTGGTCATCATGATCGGCCGGAAGCGCACCAGGCCGGCCTGCTGGATCGCCTCGTCGGGACGCTTGCCGTCCTGGCGCTGCGCCTCGATGGCGAAGTCGATCATCATGATCGCGTTCTTCTTCACGATGCCGACCAGCATGAGGATGCCGACGAAGGCGTACATGTTGAGGTCGATGCCGAACGCCATCAGCGTCAGCACCGCGCCGAGCATGGCCGGCACCAGGCCCGACAGGATGGTGAGCGGGTGAATGAAGCTCTCGTACAGGATGCCGAGGATGAGGTAGATCACCAGGATGGCGAGCAGCAGCAGCATGCCCATGCCCTGCAGCGAGCTCTGGTAGGCCTGCGCGGTTCCGGAGAACGTCCCGGTCAGCGTCGCCGGCGCCTGCAGCTCGCGCATCGCCACCTGGACCTCGGCGATCGCCTGTGAGAGCGCCACGCCAGGCCGCAGGTCGAACGATACCGTCACCGAGGGTAGCTGGCCGAGGTGCGTGATCTGCAGCGGGCCGACGGCCTGCGCGAGGCGGGCGACGGCGCTGAGCGGGACGAGCGCCCCGGTCGAGGAGCGGACGTACAGCAAAGGCAGCACCGAGGGGTCGGTCTGGTAGCGCGGCGCGAGCTCGAGGATCACCCAGTACTGGTTGGTCGCGGTGTAGATGGTCGAGACCTGGCGCGCCCCGTAGGCATTGTTGAGCGCCGTCTCGATCTGCTGCGCCGAGACGCCGAGCGCCGAGGCTTTCTCGCGGTCGATCTCCACGCGCACCTGCGGCTGCGTGATCTGCAGGTCGCTCGTCACGTCGACCAGGCCCGGCAGCGAGCGCAGCTTCTGCTCGACGATCGGCGCCCAATGGTAGAGCTCCTCGCTGTTCGCGCTGCGCATGACGTACTGATAGGGGCTCTTGGTGAGCTGCCCGCCGATGCGGATCGCCGGCACGTTCTGCACGAAGACCTTGGCGCCCAGTACATTGGCGAGCTTCGGGCGCAAGCCGCGCACCACCTCGTCGGCGCTCTTGCGCGCCTTGAACGGCTTCAGCGTGATGGTGATGCGCCCGACATTGAGCGAGGGCGAAAAGCCGGTCGCGCCGACGAACGACATCGCCGCTTCGACGTTCGGATCCTGGGCGATGATCGTCGCGACGCGCCGCTGCAAGTTCATCATCGCGTCGAAGGAGATGTCTTGCGGCGCCTCGACGAAGCAGAACAGCTGGCCGCTGTCCTCGCTCGGCAGGAAGCCTTTCGGCGCGCGCCACAGCGCGTAGCCGGCGACGATGAACAGGGCGAAAAAGGCGATCAGCACCGGCAAGCGATGGCGTACGGTCCAGGCGAGGCTGACTTGATACGCGTTGCGCCAGGCGTCGAACGCCCGCTCGAACGCCATGTACACCCTGCCGTGGCGCTCCGCGCTGCCGTGCGGGCGCAGGATCCGGCTGCACATCATCGGCGTCAGGCTGAGCGAGACGAAGCCCGAGATCAGCACCGCGGCGATGATGGTCACGGCGAATTCGTGCAGCAGGCGGCCGAGGATGCCCCCCATGAACAGCACCGGCAGGAAGACCGCGGCGAGCGACAGGGTCATGGAAATGATCGTGAACACGATCTCCTTGGAACCCGCGAGCGCCGCCTGGAGCACGCCTTCGCCGTGCTCGATATGGCGCGTGATGTTCTCCAGCATGACGATCGCGTCGTCGACCACGAAGCCGACGCACAGCGTGAGCGCCATCAGCGAGATGTTGTCGAGGCTGTAGCCGAACACGTACATCACCGCGAAGGTGCCGATGATCGACATCGGCAGCGCGAGCGCGGGAACGATGGTCGCCGGGATATTGCGCAGGAAGAGAAAGATCACGAGCACGACCAGCATCAGCGCGAGGTACAGCGTGAACTGCACCTCCTCGACCGAGGTGCGGATCGTCACCGAGCGGTCGTACAGCGTCTCCATGTCGATCGCCGGCGGCACCTCCGCCCGGAAGGTTGGCAGCAGCTGCTTGATGGAGTCGACGACGTCCACCGTGTTGGTGCCAGGCTGGCGAAAGATCGCCAGCACGATGCCGCGCCGGCCCTTGAACGTCGCCGCCACCTTGTCGTTCTGCACGCTGTCGACGACGCGGCCCAGGTCCTGCAGGCGGATCGGCGAGCCGTTGCGGTAGGTGACGATCACCGGTCGGAACGCAGCCGCGTCCTGCAGCTGGCCGGTCGCCTGCACGGCGAACATCCGGTCCTTGCCGTACAGCGTGCCGGTCGGCAGATTGACGTTGGCGTTGGCCACGGCCTGCTCGACGTCGTTGATGCCCACCCCGCGCGCCGCCAGGGCGTTGGGATCGACCTGCACGCGCACGGCGTACTTCTGCTGGCCGAACACCTGCACCTGCGCCACGCCGTTGATCGTGGAGATGCGCTGCGCGAGATAGGTTTCGGCGTATTCGTCGACGTCGGACAGCGGCAGCGTGTCCGAGGTCAGCGCGAGGTAATAAACCGGGAAATCAGCCGGGTTGACCTTGCGGAAAGACGGCGGCGCCGGCATGGTCGCCGGCAGCTGGCGCGCGGCCGAGGCGATGGCGGAGTTCACGTCCTGTGCGGCGGCGTCGATGTCGCGGTCGAGCGAGAACTGCAGCGTGATGCGGCTGACTCCCTGCCCGCTGACCGAGCTCATCTCGTCGATGCCGGAGATGGTCGAGAATTGCCGCTCCAGCACCGTGGCGACCGCGGAGGCCATCGTCTCGGGATTCGCTCCCGGAAGCTCGGCCGTCACCTGGATGGTCGGGAAATCGACGTTCGGCAGCGTCGATACCGGCAGCAGGCGATACGACGCGAGGCCAAAGATCAGGATGCCCGCCATGACCAGCACGGTCATCACCGGCCGGCGGATGAACGGCTCGCAGAAGTTCACGAAGCTTCGGCGCCCGGCTTGCCGACCTGCACGGGGGTCCTCGGTCCGAGCCTCAGCTGGCCGCGCGTGACGACACGCTCTCCCGGCTGCAGCCCGCTCGCCACGATCGCTCGCTCGCCGTCGGCACGCTGCACCTTGATCCGCCGCACTTCGGCCAGCGAGTCGTCGCCGATCACGTAGACGTATTGGCCGTCGGGGCCGGTCTGTACCGCCTGCGAGGGAATCACGATGGCGTCCGGCTGCTCGTAGATCTGCACGCTGATGTTGGCGAACTGGCCCGGCCACAGGGCCGCGTCCGCATTGTCGAACTGCGCGCGCATGCGGATGGTACCGGTCGACGGGTCGACCGCATTGTCGATGAAGATCAGGCGGCCGGAGGCGCGCGGCCCCGCCGGATCGGTCGGTATGACGTCGACGCGCAGCGGCGCGCTGCTGTTGTACTTGCGAATCTCGGGAAGGTGCTGCTCGGGAACCGCGAAACTGACGTAAATCGGCCGTACCTGATTGATGACCACCAGCGCATTGACGTCGTTGGCCTTCACTAGATTGCCCGCCTGCAGCAGCACCTTGCCGACGTAGCCGTCGAGCGGCGAGTGGATGGTGCAATACTCGACATTGAGGCGCGCGTTCTCGAGCGCGGCCTGGCTGGCGCGCGCCGTCGCCTCGGCGGTCTCGGCATTAGTGCGGATCTGCGCGTACGCGTCCTTGGAGATGAAGTTCTTGGCGAGCAGCTCCTGATAACGCTCGGCCTGCGAGCGCGCCTGGTCGCGTGCCGCCCGGTCGCGCAGGGCATTCGCTTCCGCCTGGCGCAGCGCCGCCTCGTACGGGCGAGGATCGATGCGAAACAGCACTTCGCCTTTCTTGACCGGCTCGCCTTCGCGGAAGTTCACGGCGACGATCTGTCCGTCGACGCGCGCCTTGACCGCCACGGTGAGGTAAGCCTCGACGTTGCCGATCGCTTGCAGGCGCACCGGCACCGTCTCCTGCAGGACGCTGGCCACCGTGACCGTTACCGCCGGCGGTCCTTTCGCCGCCTTGCGCCCTTCCCTTGCACGCGTGTCGGTGCTGAAGTAGGCAGCAAGGCCCGCGGCGGCAACCGCGACGAGCAGAACACCGGCGATGAGAACTCGGCGGCTGGTGCGGGTCATCTGAACAGTATCGGTCACCTGGCTTGGGCGCTGGATTGTCAACCCGGGAACCGCTCCGCAGCAAACAGCTCCTGCGCAGTCTCCCGCCGCCGCACCAGCCGCGCTTCGCCGCGGCGCACCAAGACCTCGGCCGCGCGCGGGCGCGAGTTGTAGTTGGAGCTCATTACCATGCCATAGGCGCCGGCCGACATGATGGCCAGCAGGTCGCCTTCGCGGACGGAGAGCGCGCGATCCTTGGCGAGGAAATCCGCGCTCTCGCACACCGGGCCAACGACGTCGTAAACAGCGCCGCGCGCGCCGGATTCCGTCTCGCGCACCGGGCGTATGTCGTGCCAGGCGCCGTAGAGCGCCGGACGCAGGAGATCGTTCATCGCGGCGTCCACGACGATGAAGCTGCGCGCCTCGCCCGGCTTCACGTGCTCGATGCGCGTGAGCAGCACGCCGGCATTGCCGACCAGCGAGCGGCCGGGATCAACGACGAGCAGCTTCTGCCGTGCGCCGAGCGCCTTTACTGCCGCGGCGACGAACTCGGCAATCGGGCGTGGCGCCGCCTCGCCGTAGCGAATGCCGATGCCGCCCCCGAAATCGACGTGCGCCAGCGCGACGCCACGCGCTTCCAGTCGGTCGGCGAGCGCGACCAGCCGCTCGGCCGCGGCGGCGAACGGCGCGCTCTCCATCAGCTGCGAGCCGATGTGACAACCGATGCCGCGCACCGCGATCTCGGGCATTGCCGCGGCGCGCAGGTAAAGGCGCTCCGCGTCCCCGTGTGCGATGCCGAACTTGCTCTCGCGCAGGCCGGTCGAGATGTACGGGTGAGTGCGGGCATCGACGTCCGGGTTGACGCGGAACGCGATCGGCGCGCGCCGTCCGAGGCGCCGGGCGACGCGCGCCACGCGCTCGAGTTCGGCCTCCGATTCCAGGTTGAGGCAGGCGATGCCGCGCTCGAGCGCCAGGGCGATTTCCGCTTCGCTCTTGCCGACGCCGGAAAACAGCGTCTTCGCCAGATCGCCGCCGGCGGCGGCCACGCGCTCGAGCTCGCCGCCCGAGACGATGTCGAATCCGGCGCCGCGCGTGGCAAGCAGCGAAAGGAGGGAGAGATTGGAGTTGGCCTTGACCGAATAGCAGACGAGCGCCGCGTGGCCCCGCAGCGCGGCGGCGAATTCGTCGTAGGCGTGCTCGATGGCCGCCGCCGAATAGACGTAGCACGGCGTTCCGTAGCGGCGCGCCACTTCGTCGAGCGGCATCTCGTCGGCGCACAGCACGCCGTCGCGATAGGCAAACGCCACGAGCTCTAGCGATGCTCGTCGCGCGTGCCGCGCGCGGCATCGTCGGGCGGATAGGGAACCGGCTTGTAGGGTTCCGGCGGCGGCAGCTTCACGCCGGGCGGTGGCGCATCGCGCAGGTAGAGCGGGCCACGCTGCCCGCAGGCGGCCGCGGCCAGCAAGAGCGCGGCGAGGAGCAGCCGAAGGCGCATAAAATCCGCATGGTAACGCATGAGCGAAGCCGAATTCGTCGCGCGCGCGGAGTCAGCACTGGCGCGCATCGATGCCGCACTGGAAGAGAGCGGCATCGATGCTGACGTGCAGGGTAAGGAAGGCGGCGTACTCGAGATCGAGTTTGCCGACGGCTCGCGCATGGTGATCAACCGCCACGCCGCGGCGCGCGAGATCTGGGTCGCGGCGCGCAGCGGCGGCTTCCACTTTCGCTGGGACGGGGCGGCGTGGCGCGACACGCGCGACGGCGGCGAGTTGTTCGCGGCCCTTTCGCGGCTGGTCTCCGCGCAGAGCGGTCAGGCGGTGATTCTGCGGCCTTAGGCGGGGGGCGCCGCGGGAGCGGCAGCGGGCGCAGGTGCAGCCGGCGAGGGCACAGCCGGCGAGGGCGTTGCCGGCGCGGGCTGGCCCGGCGTGGCGGGGACGACCTGCTCGGGCAGCGGCGCGGTTGGCGACACCACCGGAGCGGGCGGCCGCAGGACCTCGGGCGGCGGCACGGCTTCCTGGTAGAAAAATTCCGGCACCAGCTTCGTTTCCCCCGGCAGCGACGGATAAGGACCGGTGGGAAGCACCACTATGCCGGGCGGCATCTCGCGCGGCATTTCCGGCACGTCCTTCAGGACATGTTCCATATAGCCGAGCCAGATCGGCAGCGCGACCACGCCGCCCGTCATGTTCTTGCCGAGCGTCCGCGGCTGGTCGTATCCGACCCAGGCGATGGCGACCAGCGTCGGCTGGTAGCCGGCGAACCAGGCGTCGACGAACTCGTTGGTCGTCCCGGTCTTGCCGGCGAGGTCCGGCCGACCGAGCCGCGCGGCGCGCGCAGCGGTGCCGACGCGCGTCACGTCCTGCATCATGTTGTCGATGATGAAAGCGTTGCGCGCGTCGATGACGCGCAACGCCTCGTCGCCGGCACGCCTCGGCTGCGCGAGCGCAAGCACGTTGCCCCGGTCATCGACGATCTTGTGGATGAAGTAAGGCTGCACCAGATAGCCGCCGTTGGCGAACACGGCGTAGGCGCGCGCCATCTGCCAGGCGCTGACCGAGCCGGCGCCGAGCGCCATCGTGAGATAGGGCGGATGGCGGTCCGCGTCGAAGCCGAAGCGCGTGATGTACTCCTGCGCGTACTTCGGCCCGATGGCGTCGAGCACGCGGATCGACACCATGTTCTTCGACTTGGCGAGCGCCGTGCGCAGGCGCATCGGGCCCTCGAACTTGCCGTCGTAATTCTTCGGCTCCCAGCGCTGGCTCCCGGTCTCTTCCGCCTCGAGGACCACCGGCTCGTCCGGCACCACGGTGGCGGGCGTGAAGCCCTTCTCCAGCGCCGCGGAGTAGATGAAGGGCTTGAAAGCCGAGCCGGGCTGCCGCCACGCCTGAGTCACATGATTGAACTTGGTGCGCGCGAAGTCGAACCCGCCGACCAGCGAGCGGATAGCGCCGTCCTGCGGGTCCATAGAGATGAACGCCGACTCGATCTCGGGCAGCTGGGTGACCTGCCAGCCCTTTCCCTCGCGCTGCACGCGGATGATCGAGCCGCGGCGCAGGCGCCGCTGCAAGGGCGCCTTGCTATCTAGGGCACGTGCGGCAAAACGCAGTCCTTCTCCTGATACGGTGATCGTCTCGCCGGTACGCAGCCCCGCTTGCACCTCCTTGGCATCCGCCGATAGCACGATCGCGGCCAGGAGCTCGTCGCTGTCGGGATGCTCGGCGAGCGCGTCGTCGTAATCGTCTTCGGTAGCGTCCGGGCGCAGCTCGACATAGCCCTCGGGGCCGCGATAGCCGTGCCGCCGGTCGTAATCGAGAACGCCCGCGCGGAGGGCTTCGTAGGCCGCCTCCTGGTCGGCCTTGCGCAGCGTGGTATAGACGCGGAAACCGCGCGTGTAGACGTCTTCCGGGTAATGCTCGGCCAGCGCCTGGCGCACCATTTCAGCGGCGTATTCGGCGTGGAGTGAGTACTCGATTACCTCTTTTCGCGGCTTGAGCGGGGCTTTTAGGGCCTCGTCGTACTGCGCCGCCGTGATGTAGCCAAGCTCATTCATCCGCCGCAGGACATAGTGCTGGCGCTGCTTCGCGCGCTGCGGATTGACGAATGGGTTGTATTGGGACGGCGCCTTCGGCAGCCCGGCGAGCATGGCGATCTCGCCCAGGCTCAGTTGCGGCAGCGCCTTGCCGAAATATGTCTGCGCCGCGGCGGCGAACCCGTAAGCCCGTTGCCCGAGATAGATCTGATTGATGTACAGCTCGAGGATCTGCTCCTTCGAGAGGCTGTGCTCGATTTTGAACGCGAGCAGCGCTTCGTAAAGCTTGCGGGTGAGCGTCTTCTCCGAAGAGAGAAAGAAGTTGCGTGCGACCTGCATGGTGATCGTGCTTGCGCCCTGACGCCGACCGCCGGCGACCAGGTTGGCATAGGCCGCGCGCATGACGCCGACATAGTCGATGCCCGGATGCTGATAAAACCGCTCGTCCTCAGCCGCGATGATGGCGTGCTTCAGCTCGACCGGAACGTCACCTATGGAAACGATCGCGCGGCGTTCCTCGCCGAACTCGCCCATCAGCACACCCTCGGCGGTGTAGATGCGCAGCGGGATTTTCGGCTGATAAGTCGTCAGCCCGTCGAGCGACGGCAGGTTCGGATAGGCCAGCACTACGACCAGGCCGATCAGCAGGAGAAAACCCGCGACCGTACCCGCCAGCACTGCCAGCGAAATCCCGATAAAGCGGAGCCACATCTGGGAGTTAGATCATTACCGCCGCTTTAGTGCGGCGCAAAAGCAAACGCCGCATGATACCCCCAAGGGTCCGGTGGAAAGTTAACTAGACACTCGGAGGGGTTGTTGCTAGCATTTAACGCGAATTCTACGTATCGCCGCTAAGATGCGATACGTAAAGGGGAAATACTAATGCGATTGTCCGACTTGTTCACGCCGAAGGCGCCGCCGCTGTTCGGGCTGGACATCAGCTCTTCGTCCGTGAAGATGCTCGAGATCGTCGATGCAGGAAAGGGCGCCTATCGCGTTGAGCGCTACGCGATCGAGCCTCTGGCGCGCGATGCGGTGGTGGACGGCAACATCAACAACCTCGAGGCGGTCACCGACGCGGTGCGTCGCGCGCACAAGCGTCTCGGCACCCGCACCCGGCATGTCGCGATGGCCGTGCCCACCGGCGCGGTGATTACCAAGAAGATCGTCGTCCCCGCTTCGCTGCGCGAGGGCGAGCTCGAGATCCAGGTCGAGGGCGAGGCGAACCAGTACATCCCCTTTGCGCTCGAGGAAGTGAACCTCGACTTCCAGGTGCTCGGCCCCTCGCCGACCAATGCCGAAGAGCAGGAAGTGCTGATCGCCGCGACCCGCAAGGAGAAGGTCGAGGACCGGGTGGCCGTCGCCGATTCGGCCGGCCTCAAGGCGCTCGTCATGGACGTCGAGTCCTTCGCGCAGCAGACCGCCCTCTCGCTCGTCGTTCAGGCGCTGGCCAATGGCGGCAAGGACCAGAACATCGCCGTGGTCGACGTCGGCGCCAACGTCATGAACGTCACGGTGCTGCGCAACGATCAATCCGTCTACACCCGCGAGCAGGCATTCGGGGGCAACCAGCTCACGCAGGACATCGTCAGCCGCTACGGGATGAGCCCCGAGGAAGCGGAGAACGCCAAGCGCTCGGGCGGCCTGCCCGACGACTTCGAGGCCGAGGTGCTGCGGCCGTTCATGGAGAACCTGTCGGGCGAGATCCAGCGCGCGCTGCAGTTCTTCTTCACTTCGACGCAGTATCACAGCGTCGAGCACATCCTTCTCGCCGGCGGCTCGGCGGTGATTCCCGGCCTGGACGAGGTGGTCAACGCCCGCACCCAGGTTGCCAGCAGCGTGGCGAACCCGTTCGCGCAGATGCAGACCTCGCCGCGCGTCCAGCTGCGCCGCCTCATGATCGACGCGCCCTCGCTGATCGTGGCTTGCGGGCTCGCCATGAGGAGGTTCGACCCGTCGTGATGAACGCCCGCATCAACCTGCTGCCGCACCGCGAGGAAAGCCGCAAGCGCTCGCGCAACCATTTCTACGTCGTCGCGGGCGGCACGGCGATCGTCGGTGCGCTAATCGTCGGCCTCATGCATACCTACTATGCCGAGAAGATCGACACCCAGCAGCGGCGCAACCAGTTCCTCACCTCGGAGATCGCCAAGCTGGACAAGGAGATTGCCGAGATCAACAAGCTGAAGGACGAGATCCGGGCGCTGCTCGCCCGCAAGCAGATCATCGAGACGCTGCAGGCCGATCGCGCGCAGACCGTGCATCTGCTCGACGACCTCGTGAAGCGCATGCCCGACGGCGTCTACCTGAAGTCGCTGTCGCAGAAAGGCCTGCGCATCAACCTGCTCGGCTACGCGCAATCGAACGCGCGCGTCTCGACGTTGATGCGCAACATCGAGGCTTCGCCCTGGCTCGGCGACCCGGAGCTGATCGAGGTCAAGGCGGCGAACGTGAGCAACCGGCGCATCGCCGAGTTCAATCTGTATATGTCGCAGAAACGCGTGGTGCTGGAAGAGGCGAAGCCGGCCGCCAAGCCGCCGGCCAAGCCGGCCGCTGCGGCGGAGAAGAAGGGGTAGCGCGATGGCACTGAAGATCAACGTCAATGCGCTGATCGATGAGATCCGCAGCACCAACTGGAAGGATCCCGGCACCTGGGGCGGCGCGCCGAAGGTGCTGGTGCTGCTCGCGGTTCTGGTCGCCATCCCGATCGCGGGCTACATGGGCGATACCAGCAGCCAGATCGAGGAGCTCGAGCGGCTGCACAATACCGAACAGACGCTGAAGCAGCAGTACCTCGACAAGAAGAAGCTGGCGGTCAATCTCGACCTGCATCGCCAGCAGCTGCGCGAGATCGATACCCAGTTCGGCACGCTGCTGCGCCAGCTGCCGAACAAGTCGCAGATGGACGCCCTGCTGGTCGACATCAACCAGGCGGGTCTCGGCCGCGGCCTGCAGTTCGAGCTGTTCCGTCCGGCGCCGAGCGAGATCATGCGCGAGTTCTACGCCGAGCGGCCGATCACCGTGAAGGTCGTCGGCAACTACCACGACATGGGCGCCTTCGCGAGCGACGTCGGCCAGCTTTCGCGCATCGTGACGCTCAACGACGTGTCGATCCAGGCCACCGGCAAGGACGGCCTGCTCACCATGGACGCCACTGCGCGTACCTTCCGCTACCTCGACGAGGACGAAATGGCGGCGCAGCGCAAGGCGAAGGCGCCGGTGAAACGATGATGCGCGGCCCGCTTCTCGCGCTCGGCTTCGCCGTGCTGCTCGCGGCCTGCGGCAGCGACGAGCACGGCGACCTCAAGCAGGAGCTCGCGGAGCTGACCAAGGACTACCGCGGCCGGGTGGATCCCCTGCCGCAAGTCAAGCCGTATGAGCCGGTGCCCTACACGAGCGAAGGCCAGATCGATCCGTTCCGTCCCGAGCGCATCGAGGTGGCCCAGGCGGCGCGCCGCGCTTCCGGGACGGCCGCGCTGATCGAGGAGCAGAGGAAGCGGCCGCCCGAGCCGCTCGAGGCCTTCCCGCTCGAATCGATCCAGATGATGGGCACGATCACCCAGAACAAGGAGACCTTCGCGCTGGTGAAAGCCGGCCCGAACCTGTACCGGGTGCACAAGGGCAACTACATGGGACAGAACTTCGGCGTGATCACCGGGATCGACGAATCGCAGATCAGCCTGAAGGAGCTGGTGCAGGACGGCGGGGGAGAGTGGGTCGAGCGCGTGAGCTCGCTGCAACTGGTGGAGGCAAAAAGATGAAAGCGATAACGGCCTTGTACGGGTTCGCGCTCTGGCTTGCCGCAACCGGGATGGCATTCGCCCAGGCCAACAGCATCGAATCCTTCGATGTCAGCCAGCAGGGCGGCAAGATCGTCGTGCGGATCACGACCAAGGAGCCGCTCGCCAGCGTGCCGCCGAACTTCGCGATCGCCAATCCAGCGCGCATCGCGCTCGATCTGCCCAATACCGCGAACGCGCTGGGCCGCTCCTCGCAGGACATCGGCGAGGGCGAGTTGCGCAGCATGAACGTCGTCCAGGGCGTCGACCGAACTCGCCTGGTGCTCAACCTGCGCCGTCCGCTGCCGTACGAAACGAGCATCGATGGGCGCAACATCCTCATCACGCTCTCGGCGCCGGCGGCGCCGACGCCCGGCGGTCAGGTCGCGCAATTCGCTCAGGGCAAGGCCGATACCAAGCACGCCGTGCGCGATGTCGATTTCCGCCGCGGCACGGGCGGCGAAGGTCGCGTGGTGGTCGACCTCTCCGATACCACCACCGGCATCGACATCCGGACACAGGGCCAGAACATCATCGTCGACTTCCTGAAGACCGCGCTCCCCGAGAACCTGCGCCGGCGGCTCGACGTGGTCGATTTCGGCACGCCGGTCAACACCGTGAGCACGTTCCAGCAGGGCGACAACGTGCGCATGGTGATCGAGCCCAAGGGCCAGTGGGAGCACAACGCCTACCAGACCGACACGCAGTTCGTGCTCGAGGTCAAGCCGGTGGTCGCCGACTCGCGCGCGACGCAGAAAGGCCGCTACACCGGCGAGAAGCTGTCGCTCAACTTCCAGAACGTCGAGGTGCGCGCGGTGCTGAACGTGATCGCCGACTTCACCGATCTCAACATCATCACGAGCGACACGGTTGCCGGCAACATCACGCTGCGCCTGAAGGACGTGCCGTGGGACCAGGCGCTGGAGATCATCCTGCAGACGCGCGGCCTGGACAGCCGGCGCAACGGCAACGTAATCTGGATCGCGCCGCGCGACGAGCTCGCGACGCGCGAGAAGCTGGCCCTCGAAGCGCAGCAGCAGATCTCCGACCTGGAGCAGACACGCACCGAATCCTTCCCGATGAGCTATCAGAAGGCAGCGGACGTGCAGAAGCTGCTGTCCGATCCGAACCAGCGCATCCTTTCCAAGCGCGGCAGCGCCGTGGTCGATGCCCGCACCAACACCCTGTTCGTGCAGGACACGCCGAGCCGCCTCGAGGAAGTACGGCGGCTCCTCGCCAAGATCGACGTCCCGGTGCGCCAGGTCATGATCGAGGCGCGCATCGTCGAGGCCGACGAGAGCTTCAGCAAGAACCTCGGCGTGCGCTTCGGGTACAACGAGCTTGGCATGACCCGCCCGATCCTCGGGGCGCGCAGCACCATCGGCGCGGAGCTGAACAACACCGGCCAGTCCGCGGGCCTGGTGCAGGGCGTGCCCAACATAGTGCCGAACGGGCTGCAGTCGAGCCTTCCCGCCAACGGCTTGAACGGCTTCCCGGCCGGACAGTTCTCGTTCATTCTGGCCAACGCCGCCGCCTCGCGCATCCTCAGCCTCGAGGTCTCGGCGATCGAAGCCGACGGCAAGGGCAAGATCATCGCCAGCCCGCGCGTGCTGACCGCGGACCAGGTCGAGGCGGTCATCGAGCAGGGCACGGAGATCCCGTATCAGCAGGCGACTTCGTCGGGCGCCACCGCGGTGGCTTTCCGAAAGGCCAACCTGGCGCTCAAAGTCAAGCCGCAGATCACCCCCGACGGCAACATCATCATGACGCTCGACGTCAACAAGGACCAGCCGGGCGCGACGACGACGGCCGGCGTGCAGATCAATACCAAGCACGTCAAGACCGAGGTGTTGGTCGAGAACGGCGGAACGGTCGTAATCGGTGGCATCTACGAGCAGAACGATCGGACCGACATCACCAAGATCCCGGTGCTCGGCGACCTGCCCGGCATCGGCTGGCTGTTCAAGAACAACGCCACCACTTCGAGCAAGACCGAGCTCATGGTGTTCATCACGCCGCGCATCGTCAACGAGCGGCTGACCATCCGATAAACAGACATCGCCGCGTCTCCTCACGGCCGGAAACCCCGGCCGTTTTTGTTTCTAGAATGTCCCGATGATGCATGCGGGCAGCCTCTACCTGGTCGGCATGATGGGCGCCGGCAAGAGCACGGTCGGGCGGCTGCTCGCGCGGCGCCTGAAGCTGCGCTTCTACGATTGCGATCACGAGATCGAGCGCCGCTGCGGAGTCAAGATCCCGCTCATCTTCGAGATCGAGGGTGAGCCGGGCTTCCGCGCCCGCGAGACGCAGGTGCTGGCCGAGCTCACCGGCGTGCCGGGAATCGTGCTGGCGACGGGCGGCGGCGCGGTGCTCGCGGCCGAGAACCGCCGCCGGCTAGCCGAGCACGGCACGGTCATCTATCTGCGCGCCCGCCCGGAGGACCTCTATAACCGCGTGCGCAACGATCGCAATCGGCCGCTGCTCGCCACGCCCGACCCGCTGCGGCGGCTGCGCGAGCTGCACGCCGAGCGCGACGCGCTGTATGCCTCGGTCGCCGACGTGGTGGTGGATACTGGCCGGCAGACCGTCCAGGCGCTGGCGCGAGATTTGGTGACGAAGCTGGGAGAGCGATGGAAAGCCTCAGCGTAGCCCTCGGGGAGCGCTCGTACCCGATCCACATCGGCGCCGGCATCCTCGGCGACAGCGGCCTCTATGCCCCGCACGTTGCCGGTGTCGCGGCCATCGTCACTAACTCCGTGGTGGCCCCGCTCTATCTCGCGCGCCTGCGAACGGCACTCGAGGCTGCGGGGACGCGCGTCGTTCCGATCATCGTGGAGGAGGGCGAGCAGGCGAAGCGCTGGGAAGTGCTCGAGCAGCTGTTCGAGGCCCTGCTCGCGGGGCGCTGCGGCCGGGACGGCGTGATCGTCGCGCTCGGCGGGGGCGTGGTCGGCGATCTTGCCGGGTTCGCCGCGGCGGTCTACCAACGCGGCATCGACTACATCCAGGTGCCGACGACGCTGCTCGCGCAGGTCGACTCCGCGGTGGGTGGCAAGACGGCGATCAACCATGCGCGCGGCAAGAACATGATCGGGGCTTTTCACCAGCCGCGCGCCGTGGTTTCCGACGTGGCGAGCTTGGACACGCTCCCCGAGCGCGAGCTGCGCGCCGGCCTCGCCGAGGTGATCAAGTACGGAGCGGCGCTCGACGTCGAATTCCTGAAGTGGCTGGAAGCGAACCTCGATCGCCTGCTCGCCCGGGACCGCGCGGCGCTCGTGCACGCGGTACGCCGCTCGTGCGAGCTCAAGGCCGCAATCGTGGCCGAGGACGAGCGCGAGGCCGGAGCCCGGGCCCTACTCAACTTTGGCCATACGTTCGGGCACGTCATCGAGACGGCGACCGGCTATGGCAACTGGTTGCACGGCGAGGCCGTGGCGGCCGGCATGGTGATCGCCGCCGAGCTTTCGGCACGCTGCGGCCTCCTTCACAAGGCCGATGCGGCGCGGCTGCGCGAGCTCGTGGCGCGCGCGGGCCTGCCGGTCGCACCGCCGCCGATCGGCGAGGCACGCTGGCGCGAGCTGATGGCGCTCGACAAGAAGAGCGCCCAGGGCGGCGTACGCTTCGTTCTCCTCGAAGGGATGGGCAAGGCGATGCTCAAGTCCGGGGTTGCCGAGGCGCTGGTACGGGAAAGCATCGCCGCTGCGGCGCCGTAAGCCTTGTAGCCACCGGACTACAAAGGTATATTCAACAGTTCGTCCTCATTTTTGTGCAGAGCGGCATCGCCGTCAGAGCCCGTTCCCGATCATGGCCTTAGAACCCCAAGGGCTTTACCACCCGCAAAACGAGCACGACGCCTGCGGCGTTGGTTTCGTCGCGCATATCAAGGGCCGCAAGTCGCACACGATCGTCGAGCAGGGACTCACCGTGCTGCGGAACCTCACGCATCGAGGCGCCGTGGGCTGGGATCCGAAGCTCTCGGACGGCGCCGGCATCCTCATCCAGATACCCGACCGCTTCTACCGGGAAGAGATGGCCAAGGCGGGTGTCAAGCTGCCGCCCGCCGGTCAATACGGCGTCGGCATGGTGTTCCTGCCGCGCGATCCGGCCTCGCGCATCGCCTGCGAGTACGAGATCGAGCGGGCGATTAAGGACGAAGGGCAGGTGCTGCTCGGCTGGCGCGACGTGCCGGTCGACAATTCGGATCTCGCCGAGCCGGCGAAGAAGCTCGAGCCGGTGATCCGCCAGGTGTTCATCGGCCGCGGCCGGGGCGTGACCGTCACCGACGCGCTCGAGCGCAAGCTGTACATCATCCGCAAGAGCTCGGGCCACGCCATCCAGGCGCTCAAGCTGAAGCACGGCAAGGAGTTCTACGTGCCGTCGATGTCGGCGCGAACGGTTTGCTACAAGGGGATGCTGCTCGCCTACCAGGTCGGCGAGTACTACCTCGACCTCAAGGACGCGCGCGTCGAATCGGCGCTCGCGCTCGTGCACCAGCGCTTCTCGACCAACACTTTCCCCTCCTGGGATCTCGCGCATCCGTTCCGGCTCATCTGCCACAACGGCGAGATCAACACGCTGCGCGGCAACGTGAACTGGATCCGCGCGCGGCAGGGCGCCATCTCCTCGCCGATCCTCGGCAAGGACCTCGACAAGATCTGGCCGCTCATCTACGACGGCCAGTCGGATTCGGCCTCG
>CAYZFN010000197.1:0-12216 GCA_964477695.1 uncultured Enterobacteriaceae bacterium
CTCGCCATCGGCGTGGTGCTGACGCGCTGGCAGGCGGTGCACCTGCTGCCGCCCGACCGCTTCTACCAGGTGCTCACCGCGCACGGGCTGAACATGCTCGTGTTCTGGATCATCTTCTTCGAGATCGCGGTGCTCTACTTCGCCGGCTCGACGCTGCTCAAGTGCCGCATCGCCACGCCGCGCATCGCCTGGCTCGGCTTCTGGCTGATGGTGATCGGCGCGCTGGTGAACAACTACTCGGTGTTCCGCGGCGACTCGAGCGTCATGTTCACGTCGTACGCGCCGATGGGCGCGCATCCGACCTTCTACCTCGGGCTGATCCTGTTCGCCGTGGGCGCGCTGATCGGCTGCTTCATCTTCCTCGGCACGCTGGTCGTGGCGCGCGCCGAGCGCACCTATCAGGGCTCGATCCCGCTCGTCACCTTCGGTGCGCTCACCGCGTGCATCATCGCGGTGTTCACCATCGCCGCCGGCGCGATCATCCTCATCCCGACGTTCCTCTGGTCGGTGGGCCTCGTCAACTACATCGACTCGCTGATGTACAAGACGATCTGGTGGGCGTTCGGCCACTCCTCGCAGCAGATCAACGTGAGCGCGCACGTGGCGGTGTGGTACGCGATCGCGGCGATCGTGTTCGGCGCGAAGCCGATGTCTGAGAAGGTGAGCCGCGGCGCGTTCCTGCTCTACATCTTCTTCCTGCAGCTGGCGAGCGCGCACCACCTGCTCGCCGACCCCGGCCTCACCTCGAACTGGAAGATCTTCAACACGAGCTACGCCATGTACCTCGCGGTGCTCGCCTCGATGGTGCACGGCCTCACGGTGCCCGGGGCGATCGAGGTCGCGCAGCGCGACAAGGGCTACAACCACGGCCTGTTCGAATGGCTGCGCAAGGCGCCGTGGGGCAACCCGGTGTTCTCGGCGATGTTCATCTCGCTCATCGGCTTCGGCTTCCTCGGCGGCATCTCGGGCGTGATGATGGGCACCGAGCAGCTCAACCTCATCATCCACAACACGATCTACGTGCCGGGGCATTTCCACGCCACGGTGGTGGTCGGCACGACGCTCGCCTTCATGGGCCTCACCTACTTCCTGATCCCGGTGCTGTTCCGCCGCGAGCTCGCTTTCCCGGCGATGGCCAAGTACCAGCCCTACGTGTTCGGCCTCGGCATGAGCGCCGTGGCGCTGTTCCTCATGGGCGCGGGCACGCTCGGGGTGCCGCGCCGGCACTGGGACATCAGCTTCGCCGGCAACCCTTTCGCGCACGAGTTCCCCGGCGCCGCCTGGCTCATGATGGCGCTCGCCGGGCTCGCCGGCCTGGTCGCGATCGTCGGCGGCGGCATGTACCTGCTGATCACGGTCTATTCCGTGTTCCTCGGCAAGAAGATCGCCACGCCCGACTTCAAGCATGTGCGGGCGAAGGATGGCGTGGCTCCTCCGCCCAGGCCGGTGAGCGTCGCGATCACCGGGCACGGCACGGCCGGGATCGGCGGCATGGTCGCGCCCGGCACGTTCGCCCTGGCAATGGTGTTCCTCGTCTCCTTCGTCCTGTACTACTTCATCAACTGGAAGTACCTGGCGACGGTCTGGCCCCTGAGGTAGTGGCCCGTGAGAGCCCTGCTCAACCTGTTCAAGCTGCGCATCGGCGTCGCCATAGCGCTCGCAGCCGCGGCCGGCAGCGCGGTTCAAAAGGGCGCCTCCCCGGAAGCAGGCAGCGCGATGGTGCTGGTGCTCGCAGTGCTGGTCGCCTCGGCGGCGGCAGGCGCGTTCAACCAGTATGTGGAGGTGGACCTGGACCGACGCATGGCGCGCACGCAGGGCCGGCCGTTCGTCACCGGCGTCCTCGAGCACCGGCCGGCCTGGTTGTGGCTGATCGGCGCGATGATCGCCGCTTCGGTTCTGGCCACAAGCCTCTCCAGCAACTGGATCGCCGCGCTGTACGTCTTCCTCGGCGCGTTTACCTACGGCGTGGTGTACACGGTCTGGCTCAAGCGCCGCACCTGGTGGAACATCGTCGTCGGCGGCCTCGCCGGCAGCTTCGCGGTGCTCGCCGGCGCCTCGGCAGTATCGCCCTCGCTCGGGCCCGACGCGCTCGCGCTGGCGCTCGTGCTGTTCCTCTGGACGCCGCCGCACTTCTGGAGCCTGGCGATCGCCTGCAAGCGCGACTATGCGCTGGCCGGCGTGCCGATGCTCCCTGTCGTCGTCGGCAACGAGCGCGCGGCGCGCGCCATTCTGCTCGGCGCGGCCCTGCTGGTCGCCGCCTCGATCGTGCCGTTCTTCTTCGATCGCGGCATCGTCTATCTGCTCGCCGCGTCCGCGGGCGGCGCCTATTTCCTCGCCAAATGCCTCGCGCTCGTACGCCGGCCGATGCGCATGCCCGCGCGCGCCGCGTTCCTCGCCTCGCTCGTGCAGCTGTGCGCCGTGCTTTTCGGAGCGATGCTGGATGTGGCGATCGCTTAGCCTCGTACTCGCCCTTCTCCCGCCCGCTGCGCAGGCGTTCGACGAAAAGGCAGCGCTGCAGTACAGCCAGGCCGCCATCGGCCGCCAGCTCACGGATTTCACTTTCGTCGATTCCGAGAACCGGCCGGTGCGCCTCGCCGAGCTGCGCGGCAAGCCGCTGGTCGTCAACTTCGTCTACACCGGCTGCATCCAGGTCTGCCCCGCCGCCACGCGGTTCCTCGCCGGGGCGGTGAAGGAAGCCGAGCGCACGCTCGGCCCGGGAACGTTCCGCGTCGCGACCATCGGCTTCAACGTGCCGTTCGACTCGCCTGCGGCGATGAGAGCCTTCGCCGCCAAGTTCGGTCTCGCCGCCTCGCGCGAGTGGCTGTTCCTCACGCCCGAGCGCGCCGCGCGCGAGCGGCTGCTGGAGGAGTTCGGCTTCCGCGCCGAGCCGACCGTCGCGGGGTTCGACCACCTGCTGCAGGTGAGCATCGTCGACGCGCAGGGCCGCATCTATCGCCAGGTCTATGGCGACGAATTCGCCTCGCCGCTCTTCGTCGGCCCGCTGCTCGAGCTGGTCAAGAACGCGCCGGTAGCGCAATCCACCTTTGCCGCCGCGTGGGACAAGCTGCGCATCCTGTGCACGGTCTACGATCCCTCGGCCGGGCGCTATCGCGTGAACTATGCGGTGCTGATCGAGATCCTGATCGGCGCGAGCGTCATGCTCGGCGGCAGTGCCTTCCTGCTCCTCGAATGGCGGCGCCGCCAGCGCGTGCGTAGTTGATTCACATCAAATTGGCAGCGGCCCCCCGGCCCTAGCATCCTGTGGTGCTAAGGCGCATCCAGGCTGTGCTGCAGTGGTGCTTTCTCCGCGTCGAGGGATTGTTCAACGTCGCCTTCGGCGAGAAGCTCAATCCGCTCTACTACATCGGGCCGATCTCGTACTACCTGATGTGGGTGATCGTCGCGAGCGGCCTCTACCTCTACGCGTTCTTCGAGACCAGCGTCACCGGCGCGCACGGCTCGGTCGAAGCGCTGACGCATGCGCAGCCGTGGGCGGGCGGCATTCTGCGCTCGGTGCATCGCTACGCCTCGGACGGCGTGGTGCTCACCATGCTGCTCCACATGGCGCGCCACTGGGCGTTCGACCGCTACCGCGGCTTCCGCTGGTTCTCGTGGGTGAGCGGCCTGCTGCTGCTCTGGCTCGTGTACACGGCCGGCATCAACGGCTACATGCTGCCGTGGGATCGCCTGGCGAAGTTCGTGACCGTCGCCACCGCCGAATGGTTCGACTGGCTGCCCGTCTTCAACGGTACGCTGGTGCGCAACTTCATCTTCGAGGAGAACGTCAACGACCGTCTCTTCTCGCTGCTCTCCTTCATCCACATCGGTGTGCCGCTCGCGGTGCTCGCATTGCTCTGGATCCATACGCAGCGCGTGCCCCAGGCGCGCACCGCGCCGCCGCTGCCGATTGCGGTCACGCTTACGCTGTCGTTGATCGTTCTTTCTCTGGTAAAGCCGGCAGTCAGCCAGAACGACGGGAGCGCCGCACCGATCGGCTTCGACTGGTTCTATCTCCCGGTATATGCGCTGCTCTATCGCTGGACGCCGGGCGAGGTGTGGCTGCTGGTCGGCGGCGCGACGGCGCTGTTCTTCCTGCTGCCCTGGCTGCCGCCAAGGAAGCGCGGACGCGAGCACTACATGCTTGTCCGCCCCGACAACCGCATCGTCGCCGTGCGCGCGGGTGAGACGCTGCTCGACGCCGGCCTGCGCGAAGGCGTGGCGCTGCCCTTCGAATGCCGCAACGGCGGCTGCGGGCAGTGCAAGGCGACGCTCGCGAGCGGTGCCGTCGACTACGGCGCCTACCAGGGCGACGTCCTTACCGACGCCGAGCGCGCCGCGGGGAAAGTGCTCACCTGCTCGTGCACGCCCACGAGCGACATCGAGCTCGAGTACGTGCCGGCCAAAGCGCCGACGCACTTCCCGGTCCGCGAGCGCGCCGCGACAGTGGAATCGCTGGCGCGCCTGTCCCCCGACGTCATGCGGGTGATGCTGAAGCTGGAGGACGGGCCGATCGAGTTCTACGCCGGTCAGTACATCAACGTGATCCTGGAGGACGGCGCGAAGCGCAGCTTCTCCTTCGCCACCGCGCCGCAGGTGCAGGAGCGCATCGAGCTGCATGTCCGGCTTATCCCGGGCGGGCGCTTCACTACCCATGTCTTCCAGACCATGCGACCGGGCGATCGCCTGCGCTTCGAAGGGCCGCTCGGCTCCTTTTTCCTGCGCGAGAACACCGACAAGCCGATGATCTTCGTCGCCGGCTCGACCGGCTTCGCGCCGGTGAAGAGCATGCTCGAGTACGCGTTCAGCCGCGCCATGAAGCGTCCGCTGTTCCTCTACTGGGGGGTCCGGCGGCCGCAAGACCTCTATCTCGCGTCGCTGCCCGAGCAATGGGCCCGCGAGCACGCCAACTTCAAGTTCGTGCCCGTCATTTCCGAGCCGCGGCCGGAGGATGGACGGCAAGGCCGCACCGGCCTCGTGCACGAGGCGATCCTCGCCGACTTCCCGAGCCTCGCCGGCTACCAGGTGTATGCGTGCGGCTCGGCCGGGATGGTCGAGGCGGCGCACCCGGCGTTCCGCGCGCGCGGCCTCGACCAGGACGACTGCTTCTCGGACGTCTTCCGCCTCGCGCCGCGGCTCGCCGCCGCGCCGCTGCCGGAGATGGCGCGACTGGGAGGCACGGCATGAAGCAGATCTTGCGCATCCTGGCGCAGCTCGTGCTCTACGTGCCGCTGATGGCAATCATCGGCTATTTCTCCACCGCGCCGCGCTTCTCCGCCATCGGCGCGGACGAGGCGCTGGTGCGCGTCTCCTTCATTCACGCCGCGGAGAGAAAGCACGAGTGCCGGCAGCGCAGCGCGGAGGAGCTCGCCAAGCTGGCGCCGAACATGCGCGCCGCGCTCGATTGCCCGCGCGAGCGCGCGAACCTGCTGGTCGAGCTCGAGCTCGACGGCGCAACGGTCCTGCATCGCGAGGTCAAGCCGGCGGGCTTCCAGCGCGACGGCAACGGCGTGGTCTACCAGCGCCTTGCCGTGCCGGCCGGCAAGCATCGCATCGTCGTGCGCCTGCGCGACCGCGCCGATGGCGACTTCAACTACGTGAAGGAGCAGACGGTCGACCTCGCGCCCGGCCGCGTGCTGCTGATCGACTTCAATGCCAGCCACGGTGGCTTCCTTTTCCGCTCTTGACGAAAAAAGGTTCCTGACCCCTTTTTCGGAGCCGCTGCGCCATCTTGGCGCGCTCGCCTACCTGCTTTTCTGGTTGCTCGCGGCGAGCGGCATCTATCTCTATATCCGCTTCGACACCGAGCTCGCCCGCGCCTACGCCTCTATCGGCGAGCTCGAATGGTGGTTCGGCGGCGTTCTGCGCAGCGTGCACCGCTACGCCGCCGATGCCTTCGTCGTCGTGACGCTCGCGCACCTCGTGAACGAGCTCGCGCGCGGCCGCTTCCGCGGCTTTCGCGCCTTCACCTGGCTCTCGGGCGTGCCGCTCCTCTGGCTGCTCTATGCCTCGGGCATCGTCGGCTACTGGCTCGTCTGGGATGTGCGCTCGCAGTTCTCTTTCATCTCGACGCTCGAGTGGCTCGGTCAGGGCGCAACGAGCGTGGCCGCGCCGCTCGATCGGCTGTTCTCGCTGTTCGTCTTTCTGCACGTCGGCCTGCCGCTCGCGCTCCTCGCCGGCATGTGGGTGCACGTGCAGCGGCTCGGCCAGCCGAAGACCGTGCCGCCGCGCGCGCTGATCTGGGGACTGGCCGGCGCGCTGCTCCTTCTCGCCGCGCTGCGGCCGGCCGCTTCCGAGGCACCCTGGGATCCGGCACGCGCACCGGTCGCGCTCGCGATCGACTGGCACTACCACTTCTTCCATCCGCTCTTGTACGCCACGTCGCCGCTCGCGCTCTGGCTCATGGTGGGCGGGGCATCGACCCTGCTCCTCGTCCTTCCCTATGCCGGCAAGCAGCGCAGGCTGATCGTCGCCAAAGTGGACGCCGCGAACTGCAATGGCTGCGGCCGGTGCGTAGCCGATTGCCCGTACGAGGCGATTCTCCTCTCGGACGCGAACAAGGCGGTGGTGAGCGCCGAGCGCTGCGCCGCGTGCGGCATATGCGCCGGCGCCTGCCCTTCGTCGACGCCTTTCCGCAAGGCCGGCGTGCTCGTTTCGGGCATCGACCTGCCCGACCTCACCGTCAACGCGCTGCGCGAGCAGATGCGCGCCGCCCTCTCGACGGGCGCTAAAGAGATCGTCTTCTGCTGCGCAAGCTCGGGGAAGGAAACGCTGCCGACTCCGTTCATCGCCCTACGCTGCCTCGCCATGCTGCCGCCGGCGTTCGTCGAATACGCGCTGCGCAATGGGGCTCGCGAAGTGCGGGCGATCGGTTGCGCACCGGAATGCGCCTATCGGCTCGGCATGGAGCTCTGCGACGGCCGCTTCGCGGCAACCCGCGAGCCGCACCTGCGCCCGAGCGTTCGCGCGGAAAGGAAGAATCATGGATATTCGTTCGCTCTCCGCTGACGAAAAGGCGGTCAGGGAGCTTTTCTGGCCGAGCGAGGCATCGCCCGGCGAAAAAGGGTTCCTGACCCCTTTTTCCGCGCATTACGCATTGCCGGTGCCGACGGATGCGCGCCGCACTTTGGCAACGGCATGGCTCGGGCTCGGGCTCGGTGCCTTGCTCGCCTCGGGCGTGTTCGCAATCCTGCTCGTGCTCTCGCGGGCGCCGTATCTCAAGGACGTGTTCCCGCTGGTCGACTTCTTCCGCGTCGCGCTGGTCGTGCACGTCGATCTCTCGGTGCTCGTCTGGTTCGCCGCGGCCGCGGGCCTGCTCTGGACGCTGAACGGCGCGCCGCGCCTCTTGTGGCTGGGCTGGACCGGCTTCGCCGCCGCGGTGGGCGGCACCGCGGCGATGAGCGCCGCGCCGTTCCTCGATTTCTCGGTGCCGCTGATGAGCAATTACATCCCGGTGCTCGACGGCGCGCTCTTCCTGCGTGGGCTCGTCGTGCTCGCCTTCGGGGCCGGCCTCGTCGTGCTGCGCGCGCTGCTCGTCGCGCCCCGCATCGGCACGCGTCCCGACGGGCGCGCCGCGCTTCGCTTCGGGCTGAACGCTGCCGCTGTGGCGGCGGCGGTGGCGCTCCTCGCCTTCGCCTGGTCCTGGGCCGCCGTGCCGACCGGCATCGAGCGCAAGGCGTATTTCGAGGTGCTGTTCTGGGGCGGCGGCCACGTGCTGCAGTTCGTCTGGACGCTGCTCATGTTCGTCGCCTGGCTGTGGCTTGGCGAGGCGATCGGCGCGCGCAACCCGCTTTCGCCGCGCGTCGCGCTGCTTCTCTTCGGCATCGCCCTGGCCTCGGTGTTCGCCACGCCGCTCATCTATCTCGCCTACGACGTAGTCTCGGTGCAGCACTACCGCATGCAGACGCAGCTCATGCGCATCGGCGGCGGCCTCGCGATCGTGCCTTTCGCGGCCGCCACGGCCTTTGCATTGATGAAGGCTGAGGAGCGCACGAAGGAGAATGCGCCATTACGCTCCGCGCTGCTCTGGTCGCTCGTCCTTTTTGGCGCCGGCGGGCTGATCGGCGTCGCGATCCAGGGCTCGAACGTGAAGATCCCGGCGCACTACCACGGCAGCATCGTCGGTGTGACGCTCGCGCTGATCGGACTCGTGTACCACCTGCTGCCGCAACTGGGCTACGCGCGTCCCGAAGGCCGCCTGGCGCGGCTGCAGCCGGCGCTCTACGGCGCCGGGCAGCTGATGCACGTCGTCGGCCTCGTTTGGTCCGGCGGCTATGGCGTGCAGCGGAAAGTCGCGGGCGCCGACCAGGTGCTGCACGGCCTGCCGCAGGTGGCGGCGATGGGGCTGATGGGCCTCGGCGGACTGCTGGCCATCGCCGGCGGCATGCTCTTCCTTGTCGTCGTCCTGCGCTCGATATGGACCTCGTCTACTTCACGATCGTAGCGATCGGCCTCTATTTCGGCGCCGACTGGCTGCTCGACCGGCTCGAGCAGCGCCGCGGCAGGCGCTTCGAGAACCGGCAGGTGGTCTTCTTCCTCATCATCCTGCCGCTCGCGCTCGCCAGCTTCTGGCTGGTACGCGCTCTGTCCGGCTAGCATGGCGCTCTTAACCAGGAGACTCGACATGAAAAACACCCGCTTGCGCAACGCCCTTCTTGCCCTTGCCCTCACCGCCACAGGCCCGGCGATGTCCGTGGCCCTCGCCGGCGGCTACGATGACCAGGAGGCGCTCGCCGGACTGAAGGAGGTGAAGGTCGCATTCGATCTCACCGTCGGCGATCCCAAGATCCTGCTGGGGCGCCTGAACGTGATCGATGAGACGCGCCAGTCGCTCATCCAGCAGGGCGTGACGCCGCACTTCGTGCTTACGTTTCGCGGACCGGCCACGAGGCTCATCCAGACCGACGTGACCAAGATCAAGCCGGAAGACCGCGAAGGCGCGGCGAAGATCGCTGCCAAGCTCGCCGAGATGCGCAAGGCGAAGGGAGTAGACAACCTGGAGCAGTGCGCGGTCGCGGTGCGCGAGCAGGGGACCAAGCCGGAAGATGTCGTGCCGTCGGTGAAGGTGGTCGGCAACGCCTGGATCTCGCTGATGGCCTACCAGGCCCGCGGCTACGCCTACATCGCGCCCTGACTCTGCAAGGGATTGCTTGTCGGGGCTAAAGATCTGTAAGGGCGCGGCCCAAACCTCGCCGGACGCGCGAGGATGCTCGCGATGGAACCCAGACAGCGTATCTACCGGCCGAGCCCTGCCGGCGCCGCCGCTGCCCAGAATCCTCCGCGGGGGCTCTCGCTTCCTTGCCGACGCATCCTCGGCCTGCTGCACGGCGATACCCACTTCTCGGTGATTCGCGCCGGCATGGGCTCGTGCGAGGAAAGTCAGGTGGCCGCATGGCTCGGCCAGCTGGAGAAGCTCGGCCTCGTCCAGAGCCATGCAGCGGGCGCCGACCGCGACCTCGACTTCACCGGCGAATTCTCGCTCGCAGACCTGGCTTCCCGGCACAACGCCGGCTGAGCTTCGGAAGACAAGCTAGGGCGGCGGCGGGAACCGCCGCCGCCCTGTGGTGCGTTACCGCTTGGACTGCTTGCGATCGTCGTTGTCGTGGCGCGAACGCTCGTCGTGATGCCGCTTCTGCGTCGGGAACACCTTCAGCCAGCCGCGTCCTTCGATCGACGCGCCGCCGACGGTGCGGCCCGTGAGCTTGCCTTCGGTATCACCCACGCCGAAGCCGGTCTTCGAACTGTCGAAGCGACACAAGAGATCGCGACGTCGGTCGTGGTTCACCTCAACGCCACGCTTGTAGCAGGCGACGAAGCTGTTCTCGGTGCCGGTCTTGCCGAAGCGCAGGCTTTGCGGATCGATCTGGAACGCGTCGAATGTCGGCGAGGAGAGGACGGCGACCGCCACGGTGCCCTTCGCCTTCCCATGGTCGCGCTCGTTCCACTCGTGCTCCCGGTAGTTCGGGTTGATCCTGATCCTGACCTGCTGCGCCGGTGGCGGCGGAGGCGGAGGCGGCGGCGTCACAACCGGCGGCGGCGGGGGCGGCGGCGGCGTTACGACCGGCGGCTGGAGGCCCGAGATGATCAGCGTGTAGGCGCCGTTCGAGCTCGGCATGGGAACGTCGGTGCTGGTGAGCTCGCCCGCGGCGGCGAAACTGCGCGGGAAGCTGCTCACGCCGACCACATAATGCCCGGGCTCCGTCAAGCACCAGCCGTCAATGCGTGCGTCGCTCGTGCTCTCCGAACCCGGGTCGATGTCCGGCGCATCGTCGACCTGGTCCAGGACCGCTAGCGCGGTTGTCGTGCCATCGAGTTCGACCTGCGGCCCGAAGAGCGCCAGGATGGTGTCCACACCGGTGAAATCGGCATGCATTCCGTTGTCGATGTCGGCCGTGACTTTGACGATGCAGCCGGTGGTCGAATCGACCTGCCCCTGCACGTCGAAGCCGTAGTAGTCGACGTCGGGGATATAACCGGTCGCCGTGTCGTTCCACTGGACGCCGATCACTCCATTTACCGTGACACTACCGTCGGCGCCGATGACCAGTTGCTGCCCCGGGGTAGGCGTATTGTTCGTCGCCTCGTCTTCGTCGACGGCGAACGCCGGGCCGCTTATCGCGAAGGCGGCGAGAACCGCGGCAGCCAGGCACTTCCGAACACCCGGTGTTGGTCTTGTTCTTATCGTCTTCATTTGCTCCCTCCCTTTCTCGCAGGACGTTTTCCAGCTTTTGCCCAGGATCAAAGTAGCCGTAGGGAGAACCGCCCGCGTAGTTCAAACCTCACGCGTCGCTCACAAACGACGGCGGCGCAGTGCGCTAGTTCACGCGCCGGGAGGAAGTCGGAGCCGCTAGCGTGAAATCGTGCGAGGGGTTCGCGGAATGCAAGGCTTCTGCAAGAGATTGCAAATGCCGGTGAAAAGATCGGTGACGCAGCGCCGCAAGCGGCGTGAAACGCGGCGCATCCAGTGCACGCGCTCCGTGCGATGGTCCATGCGCTCTACGCCGGCGATGCGACTGTCAACGCGATTCGCCGCAGTTGCGGATATGCCGAGATGTACGTCCGAGAGGAAGATCAGTGAACAAACTTCTTTGTCGTCCGCGCCGGGCGCCGATGGGCGCAGCTCCGGCGCGGATTTGCCGCGCTTACTTCTTCTTCTTACCGCCCTTCTTCGCTTTCCGTTTCACGCAAACCTCCCCTGTGAGTTAGCCCCGCGCAATTGCGCAGAGCGAACTGTAGAGAATAGGCGAGATCGGACGCGATTTGTTGGTAAACCGCAAATCTTGCGGCCGTCTGACGTTCATGACGGCGCGTGTCTCATATGAATGAGCGAAACTCAGCTATCCAAAGTGTTGCCGACTCCGCCTCGCTGGTCATACCCTTTGACCATGAAATACGGTCCCGAAGAGCGGCGGCAACTGGAGAAGACGCTGGCTGCGCTGCCCGAGGACCATCCGGCACGCCGCGCGGCGCAACGCGGCGCCGATCCGGTCGCGCTGATCCACCTCGTCGAGCAGGATGACGTTGCCGAAGCGCTAGCCGAGGTCTGGTACTCCGCTTACCGGCGGCGGCTCGGCTCGGACAAGCAATAACCGCAGTCGCCCTATCCGGCCGGTGCACCGGTGGCGAGGTCGATCTCCGGCCGGGTGCCGAGCGCCTCGTGCAGCGCCCGGGTGTCCAGCTCGCCTTCCCAGCGACTAACCACCACGGTGGCCACGCCGTTGCCGACCAGGTTGGTGAGCGCGCGGCATGGCGACCGCGAGGATGGTGAGCTCCTGGCCTAGCGTGAGCGGCGTGTTCGTCGCCTGGGCGAGGAACAGCGTCGCAAGCGTCATGTAGATGTTGGTGCCGTCCAGGTTGAAGCTGTAGCCGACCGGGATCACCAGCCCGACCACCGACTCCGAGGCGCCCAGATGCTTCATCTTCTGCATCATGTGCGGCAGCACGGTCTCCGAGGTGCGTGCCGAGAACGATAAGCAGCTCGTCGCGGATGTACGCGACGAAGCGCAGGATCGAGAACCCCGCCAGCCGCGCGATCGCGCCAAGCACCAGGACCACGAAGAGGATCGCGGTTATGTAGAGCGTGGCGATCAGCGCCGCCAGGTTGAAGAGCGAGCCTAGACCGTACGCGCCGATCGTGAAGGCCATCGCGCCGAGTGCGCCGATGGGCGCCGCGCGCACGATGATGGCGATGATGCGGAAGAACACCTGCGCCGCCGCTTC
>CAYZFN010000198.1:0-3246 GCA_964477695.1 uncultured Enterobacteriaceae bacterium
TGCCGCGGGTGGCGGTAATGACGCCCTTGGGTTTTCCGATCTGCGAAAAATAAACGAGGCCGCCGCGAATCTTGAACGCCCCGATCGGGGTGTGGTTCTCGTGCTTGAGCCAGACCTCGGCGCCGATGTCCTCGCAAAGGAGCGGCCAGGAGTACTGCGGCGTGGGCGGCATATGCCGGTAGACAAGCTTGGCCGCGGCTTCGATGTCCGGCAGCGAAGGCAGGTTCAACGCAGCGCCTTCCTCATGAAGACGCGGGCGAAGCCCTGCTCGGTGCGCCGGTCGTACTCGACGTAGCCCATGCGCGCGTACATCGCCTGGTTCTCGGTCATCTTCTCGTGAGTGTACAGATGGATGAACGCAAAGCCGTCGCGATGCGCATTCGCCTCGGCGTACGCGATCAGTTGCCGTCCGATGCCGCGTCCCTGGTACATGGGGTGCACGGCGACGTTCTCGAGCAGGAACTCCTGACTGGTCGCGGAGAGCACCAGAACGCCGACGATCTTTCCTTCCTCGTCCGCGACAGTGACGCGGCCTTCGCCGATCAGCTTTGCGTAGTCATCGGTCATCGGCCCCGGCGGCCGGCCGATGCGCTCGAGGTAGCAGGCATAGGCGGCATGCACGCAGGCAGTCACGGCGTCGCTGTCTTTGCCGCCCGCCGGCCTCAGGCGCACAGCACCTTTTCGGCGGCAGGCTCCCGGTAGAGCTCTTCTACCAAAGAAATTCTTCTGGAAAGAACGGCTCGCTGGTTGATCGACCCCTTGTCGGTCATCTCGCCCGCGTCGAGCGACGGCGGCTCCTCGAGGATGAGCGCGCGGCGGATGCAGTTCGAGCTGCCCGTGGCGCGCGCGGCGAACGAGCGCAAACGCCGCGCGAGCTCATCGCGCGACGCCGGCCCGGCGAGGAACACGAGCGCGCCGAGCTCGCTACGCCCGGCGCCGGCGATCACCACGTCGCGCACCAGCGGCGCGAAGTGCTCGATGAACTTCGCGCGCAGGGGACCGACATTCACCCACGTGCCGGTCGAGAGCTTGAAGTCCTCCGAGATGCGGCCGCGGAAAAGCAGACCCGCGCTCGGGTCGCCTTCGTCGGCAAGCGTGAAGGCGTCGCCGAGCCGGTAGAAGCCCTCCTCGTCGAATGCGGCGCGCGTGAGCTCCGGCTGGCGCCAGTAGCCGGCAGTGATGCTCGGACCCTTGACCCGCGCCTCGAAGCGTCCATCGCCCATCGGCACGAGCTTCATCTCGACGCCGGCAGGCGGAAGACCCATGTTCGAGGCGTCGTCGCTGTCCCAGGTGCGGGCGATCGCGAACGGCGCGGTCTCGGTCGAGCCCAACCCAGTGAGGAACAGGATCTGCTCGCCGCAGGTCTCGTAGGCGAGCGCCTTGTACTCGTCGAACACGTGCTGCGACACGCCGGCGCCGGCGAACCACAGCGCCTTCAGCCGGCTGAAGAAATTCCGCCGCAGCGCGGCATCGCTCCTCAGGAACGGCAGCAGCATCTCGTAGCCCTTTGGCACGGTGAAGTACCAGTTCGGCGCCACCTCGCGCAGGTTGCGCACCGTCGCTTCGATCGCGCCCGGCAGCGGCTTGCCCTCGTCGATATACAGCGTCCCGCCGTTATAGAGGATCATGCCGAAGTCCTTGTTGCCCCCGGCGGTGTGGTGCCAGGGCGCCCAGTCGACCATCACCGGCGGCTCCTCCTGCACGAAGCTCAGCGTCTCGCGCACCATCTCCTGGTTCGAGCACCACATGCGCTGCGAATTGATCACCGCCTTCGGCGAACCGGTCGAGCCGGAGGTGAAGAGGAACTTGGCGATCGTTTCCGGCCCGACCCGCGCGTGCGCGGCCTCGACCGCGGTGTCCGCCTCGCGCTCGGGCAGCGTATCGATCACCTCGATGGCGCCGCAGACTGCGTCGACGGCCCTTTGGAATTGACTCCTCTGCGACACGTAAATGAGCCCGGGCGTCACGAGCTCCATCACGCGCCGCAGCTGCGCGAAATCGCTCGACACCAGCGAATAGGCCGGCGACACCGGAGCGTAGGGCACGCCGATGTACATCGCGGCAAGCTCGAGCAGGCCATGCTCGATGTCGTTGCCCGACAGCACGGCGAGCGGCCGCTCGGCCGACAGCCCGCGCTCGAGCAACGCCGCGGCAACCCGCCGCGCCCGGCTGCGCGCCTGAGAATATGTGAGGCGGCGCCACGAGCCGTCCGGCGCGCGCTGCGCGAGGAACAAGCGATCCGGTGCGCGCTGGGCCCAGTAGTCGAGCCGCTCGGTCATCGTCCGCGGATAAGCGGGAAGCGCGTGCGGCGAGCGCAGATACAACGCGCCGCCGCGGCGCTCGACAACCACCGCCGCGGGCGCGAGCCTTATGCTGCGCGTCCTGCGCATGTCCGACCGCTCGTTCACAACCGCTAGTGTAAGGCTACAGCTGGACCGGATTCGGGGACGGAGCCCGAACTGCCTTCACACGCTCTCCGAGCGGCTGGCGCAGGATCACCTGCACGAACTGGTGCGCAAGGGCCCTCGGGTCGCGCTTGCCGGGCCGATACCACATGCGCGTCCAGTTGAGCGCCCCGAAGAGATTCAGCCGCAGCAGCTTGGGATCGACCTGCGGCGGCAGCTGCAGCTCGGCGATCAGTGCGGCGTAGCGCGCCTCGTAGGTATCGCGGTCGCGATTCAGCCGTCGCTGCAACGCCGGCGGCGCCGTATGGAAGAGGCTCGTCCCGGTGACGAGCGACACGTCCGGACTGCCGACCAGCAGCGTGAGATGCGCCGCGCACGCCGCTTCCAGGCGGCGCCAAGGATCGCTCTCCTTCGCCAGCACGGAATCCACGGCCTCGTTCAGCTGGCGGAAGCCCTCGGCGTGGACATTGATGAACAGATCTTCCTTGGATCGGAAATGGTGGTAGAGCGAGCCGGGAAGGATGCCGGCGGCGGCGCAGATCTTGGCGAGCGATGCGCCCTCGTAGCCGCGCTCGCCGAGCACGCGCGCCGCGGCATAGATCAGCCGCTCGCGGCCGAGCGACGGTTCGGAATCCGCGCCCTTGGTCGGCCGGCGGGCGATGCGCATGCGCTGCAGCAGCCGGCGCTGCGACTTGGAGAGCGCCTTGGCCGAGCCGGCCTCGCGCTGGCGCAGCGTGAGTCGCTGGTAGCCGCTCGCGAGGCCGTGCCGCTTCCAGATGAGATGCACCGCGGAGGGCGAGATGCGCAGCCCGCGCCTTTGCAGCTCGCGCGCCGCCCGCAC
>CAYZFN010000199.1:0-8555 GCA_964477695.1 uncultured Enterobacteriaceae bacterium
ATTGGTGACAACGTCGGCCATTGCGAAGTCATAGCGAACGCCCCGGGGCGCGTGCCGCTCGTCCACGAATGAGACGCGCGTGCCACCGTGCGCAGTCGGCATATCGTCTTGCATGATGATGCTCGGCTTGCGAAGCGCGAACTCCGTCAGCCTCGCACAAATCGCTTCTGGCACGCGTTGCGGAAAGACGTAGTAGCCGTCGTCATTCAGTCGTTGCGTGATGGACGCAAGCTCAGTTGCGGAGAACTCGCCCAGCACGCCAGCAGCGCGCGGGAACGGATACGGCGGCGAAAGGCGCGCGATTACTGCCGACATCGTGTCACTCGACCTACCACCCGTGCGGCAAAACAGACCGACGAACGCCTGATACGCGCGCGGGGGCGTCCGTCCGGTCACAAGGAACACAAGCGCTCCCGCCGCAACCAATGTCCAGTCGATGAGCATGCGCGGAAAGCGCGGCATCATTGCGCAAACTGCTTGAGTCGCGCGTGCAGCGGGCCGCGCCGCGACGACGGATTTGCATAAAGGTGCTTCAGCAGCCGGCCCACCTCGCGGCGAATAGCGCGGTCTTCGTCGCTCGCCGATGCCTCGTGCGGATCGGCGACATGGACGGGAGTCGCGGCAGCGTTCTCGAAGAGCCGCACTACCTGTGCCGCCGCGGCGATACGCGCGGGCCGCCGCGAGCAGTCACGTCGCTGCACATAGAGCGGGTCGAACGTGCGCCGCACCTTGTGGCACGCACGGATGAGCAACGCCCGCGCACGAGTCTCGTGCTCCCAATAGGCGTCCGAGATGTCGATCAGGCCGGCGCCGTACTCGACGCCGAGCCAGCGGTACACCGCGCGGATCCGCTCGGCGCTCCAACCGTCGGCGAGAGCACGGTCGATCAGCGCGAAGTATTCGTCGCGGCTCCGCGCCGAGTAGTTGAGGTCGGGCGGAAAGAACATCAGTTGCGGTGCGTAGGTGACGACCGGCCGCCCGAGGAAGCTCATCTCCTTTCCGACGCTCGACCAGGAGTTGAGGAACACGTCGGCTTCCTCGGCGAGGTCGTACAGGGAGATGCGGTCCTCCGGCCAGTTGACCTTGGCGTTGTGCGGCAGATCGGCGAGCGCTTGCTGGAGCAGGCGTGCATGCTCCGATCGCACCCGCTCGCGCCGGTTGGGGAATTCGCGCGGGTGGACGCGCACCACCAGGAACAGGTCATTGCGCGCGGCGACGAACTCGCAGAGCGCACGGATCCAATCGGCCTGCATCGGGAACATCGGCGGTACCGAGTGCACGCGCGCCCCCACCATCTCGGCGGCGTACTCCTCGTCGTAGCTCCCCAGCGTGGCCACGAGGATGCGTGCCGATGGCGGAATTCCGAAATGCTCACGCATGGAGAAAGGCGCCCCGCTTTTCGTCGCCGAATAGACGAAGGCGCTGCGGCCGCGCAGCATCTCGACAAAGTGGTCTGTGACGAGTCTCGCCATGCGGGCGTCGATCGGCTGATCGCGCCAGCGCGGCCACTCGCGAAGCAGCTCCGGATAGAAGCGGAAGGTGTGCTCGCGCCCGACCATCAGCGTCTGCAGGCGATGCGCGAGATTGCCGCCGGCATGCAGGAAGTACGCCGGCACGCCGCTGCGCTCGGAGATCTCGCCGCACACGCGGTTGATCGAGTAGAGGCCGTTGTAGACCATCGACCGGTCCGGGCGATGGTCCGCAAAGATGCGCTCCAGCGCGAGCGTGGCGCGCACGGTGGCGCCGAGCTGCACCCGGTACTCGGACCATTCCTCGTCCGAGAAGTCGAGTCCCATGCGCTTGCGCCGGACGAGCATCTGGTAAAGCGCGAAGCGCCCGACCGGCAGCCCGTGGAACTCGGTCGCCGATGGGTCGCCGCGCTTGGCTCCCGCGACGACCTCGCGAATGATCGTCTCGTCGCCGGAGCGAAGCCATGCGCCCAACTCGGTCGTCGGGAAGCCGAAACGCTCGCCGATCAGGCCGGCATTGGCGCGGCAGCGGTCGCACACCGCACGCCGCTCGGCATCGCCCGCGCCGAACGGCAATCCGGAGGCGGTCATTGCCACGCAGTAGTCGGCGAACTGGCGGTCGCACGTAACGTAGAGGATGTCGTGGCCCGCCCTGGCGAGCGTCTCGGCGACCACGGCCTCGGGGAAGGCGTGGATCCAGATCGCGGCGTGAGGGGCAAAGACGAGGATCTTCATTGCGCCTTCGGCAATTCGTCGATCCAGTCCAGCCACGCCGCCAGGTTCGCCAGCTGCCAGAAGAACATCATGTGGTTCTCCTGGGTAAGGCCGCGCGCAACGATGTCCTCGTGCTCGGCGATGAGGCGCTCGACCTCTGCCACGCGATAGATACCGCGCTCGCGAAATCGCCGCGAGGCAACCAAGTCACGCAACGCCTCGCCGCCCTTACCGGCGAACCACTGATGCGCCGGCGCGTTCCAGCCGGTCTTCTTCACGCGCGTGCGAGTCGGCTCGGGCAGGATGCCGGCCATCGCTGCGCGCAGCATGGTCTTGGTCACCCCGTCGCGGTACTTGAGCGGCGGCGGCACGCGGAACATGAGCTCCGCGAGGCGGTGATCGAAGAAAGGCGTCACGTTGGTCAGGCCGAACGCCGCGCTCTGCCGGTCCTCGGCCCGCAGGCAGCAGGGAATGGTCTCGCGGGACAGGTCCTGCCAATTGCGGTTCTTGAGATAGCTCGAGAACGGGCTCTCCATCACCGGCGTGAAGCCGCGCACGTCGAAGAACGCCGGATCAACCGCGGCGGCATAGCGCGCGATGCGGGCGCGGTCGGGCAGGCAGCGGCCGGGGGTCGCGGGATCGGTGAGGCGCGCGAGGTCGCGCTCCATCGTCTCGCGGCTTTTGCGGTAGATCGGATGGTCGTGATAGCGCGACCACATCTCGACTTCCCGCCCGAGGCGCGACTCGAGCCCCCGCGCGCGCAGGTCGGCGAAGAAGTAGAAGAAGTGCTCGTATTCGCCGGCGTTCAGCTCGTCGCCGCCGAGGCCGCCGAAGATCGCGGAAAACCCTTGGCGCTTCACCTCGCCGCACATCACGTAGTGCGCGAGCCAGGTCGCCGTCGCCACCGGCTCGTCGTGCGCCGCGACCATCTCCTTCACCAGCCGGAATACGTCCGGATCGTTGACCTGCACCGCATGCCACTCCTCCACCGTGGCGTCGAGCATCGGCTTGATGTCCTCGGACTCGTCGAACGTCGGGTCGCGATAGACCGTGGAGAAAGCATGCTGGCGCGCGCCGCGCAGCTGTACCGCGCAAGCGAGCACCGAGGAGGAATCCATGCCGCCCGAAAGCGCGAAGGCGGCCCTCGGCAACCGGGCCAGCCTGATGTTCACGGCGTCGAGCAGAAGCTCGCGATAGCGCTCGGCGATCTGCTCCTCGCTCCACTGCAGGTCTTCTTCGGCTTCCAGCTTCCAATAGCGGCGCAGCGAAGCCTTGCCGTTCTTCCAGGTGAGCGTGTGCGCGGCTGGCAGCTGGCGGATCGCGGCGAAGGGCGACCGCTCGGGATCGTTGTCGAACGTACGGTAGTGCGAGCCGGCGAAGAGCGCCGCGAACGTCCGGTCGATATCGCGCGACACTTCCCGCAGCGCCAGCAGAGAGCGCAGCCGGGAAGCGAACGCGAGCTTGCCCCCGCCGCTCCAGTAAAAGAGCGGGCGCACGCCGAACCGATCGCGCGCGAGGTGCAGCGTCCCGGCGTTCTCGTCCGCGATGGCTAGGGAAAAGTCGCCGTTCAGCTCGTGCAAGGCGCCGTCGAGGCCCCGCTCGCGATAGAGCCGAAGCAGCGCGGAGGCGCCGCTGGCAGGCTGGAACAGCGCCCCGGCGAGCGCGACCGTGACGCCGCCTTCCTGCACGGTTTCCGGGCCGCCATCGCCCACGGCGGCGAGCATCTCCCGCGTGCTGCGGGCCGCCTCGATAGGGGAAACGCCGACGATTCCGGCAAGCCGGCTCATCAGCTCCCTTGCCACTCGTCGAGCCAGCGCACGAGGTGCATGCCGTACTCGGCGAGGTAGGTGTTGAATTCGGAGACCTTCTCCTTGGCGACGAGCATCACGTAGGTGCGCCGCGACTGCCGGTTCTCGACCAGTGCCGTCTTGATGCCCTGCGCCTGCAGCGTGCCGTTCAGCGAATTGGTGAGATAGAAGCCCCAGGGCTTTCTCACCACGTCGTTGCCGCGGTCAGGGGCCAGCCGGACGGTGACCTGCTCGTCGATCCCGAGATCGAGGTCGCCCATGTCCTTGAGCTTGATCCCCGCGCCGGGCGAGAACTCCCTCGGCGGCTGATGGATGTCGAACTTCATTTGCCTCCCTTGCGGCCGACGAAGATCCAGTGGTCGGTCGGCCCCTCTTCCTCGCGGATATGGCTGCCGTAGGAGCCGACATGCAGCGGCTTGAACGGCGCGAACAGGCCCGCCAGCTCACCGCGCTCCTTGAAGTTGATCAGCAGCTCGCCCTTCTGGCGCGGCGTATCCAGGCGCACCACCTTGAAGCCGTCGCGCTCGCCCCGGATGTAGCGCGCGTACCAGCAGGTCGGCGCCATCATCGTGGCGATGAACACCCCGCCGGGCGCGACCATCCGGTGCGCCTGCTCGACGATCGCGGCGATGCCGGCATCGTCGAGGAAGTAGAACACCTGGTTGGACATGAAGATCTGGAGGTCGCGCGCGCCGAACAGCGCCGGCAGATCCGGGTTCACCGGCGTCACCTCCAGGTTTGCGCTCCATTTCGGCAGCGCACGGCGGGCAGCCTCAATTGCGGTGGCGCTGGTGTCGCAGCCGAACGGCTCGTAGCCCTGTTCCGCGAAGTACTTCAGGTGCGCGCCGGCGCCACAGCCGAAATCGAACACCTTGCCGCCGCGCATCCCCAATTGCCATTCGAGGATCTGCTTATTGACGCGGATGATGTGCGACTCCGGATACTGCAGGCCGTAGCCCTCCTGGTAGCGCTTTTCGTAATCCTGAGCGTTGTGAGCGGTCGTAGCCACGCGTTTCCTAATGCGGGTGCGCGAAGCCGCGCAGGGTGTATTTCGAGCTCGGCTCGCGCACCTGCTGCAGTCCGGCGAGCCGATAGCCCGCGCGTTCGACGAGCAGCGCGAATGAAGCGGTGGTGAAGATGTGCAGGTGCTCGATGAAGAACTCCTCGCGGCCGAAGCCTTCGCCCGCCGCTGCCGCGTCGGGCAGCTCGACGTAGACGAAGCCGCCCGGCTCGAGATAGCGCGCCGCCTTGCGCAGCATCGCGACCGGCTCGGGCACGTGCTCGAGCACCTTGTTGAAGGCGATGATGTCGAAGCGGCCGAACCCGTCGTCCTTCAAGAAATCCGCGTGAATTGCCTTCACGCCGACCGTGGTCCGCGCGTGCTCGCAGGCGCGCGCGTCCGGGTCGAGCGCGGTGCAGTCCCACCCCGCCTTCTTCATGCGGTCCAGGAACACGCACAGGCCCGAGCCGACGTCGAGGATGCGCGGCGCACGGCCAAGTTTCGCGATAAAAGGCCTTGCGTACTCGATGATCCGCTTCACGCGCGCGGCGTTGTCAGACTTCCCTTCCGGGAGCGAAGCGATGCGCTCGAAGCTCTTCCGCACGCCCTGCAGATCGCCGTAGGTCGCGTCGACGTAGGCACCGCTATAAAGGCCGGACGTATCCATGCCGTGGCGCGTGACGTAATGGGTGCACTCCCCGCAACGCTCGATCGTGCGGCGATAGGCGCCGCCACTGAACGGGAACCGCACCTCGCCCGCCGGCGCGGCCTCGTACAGGTGCACCCGCTCGAAGCGATTCGCTTTGCACGAGCACTCGAGCGGCGGCATCGGGGAGAGCAGCACGCTCATTGCCATTTCCAGTCGGGGACGAGAAACCCCGGGATGCGCCAGACGCCGCCGGAGCGCTGCCAGACCTGCGGATTCCTGAATTTCTCCGCGGCATCGAAGAAACGCTGCGGGCTGATCCCGCAGAAGGCGCTGAATTTGTCGATGTCGTCGTGCGGCGTCTGGTCGCCCGCTTTCGCGACCACCGCCACCGCCGCGCCACGGTCCAGGCGCCCATTGCGGATCTCGAGCGACAGGTTGTCGAACAGCCGCGTGAAGCCGAACTTGTACCACTTCATCCAGTGGTGCAGCGAGATGAAGTCGTCGTCGATGTCGGCATAGTCGTACAGCCCGGTGCGGGCGCCGCCCGGGTTCTCGCGGAAGCCGTGCTGCTTCGCCACGGCGTAGGTGGTCGCGGGGTCCCACTGGAAGTAATGGCCGAGGAAGACGGCGCGCACCCCGAGCGATTCCAGTTCGTCGGGATTCGGGCCGAAATAGGCGGCGAGATCCTTCTCGCTCAAGTCCGGGCCGATCCAGTCCCTGGCGGTCGTGCCATGAGTCACGCCGTAGGTGGCGAGCCAAGCGGCGTCCAGCTTGTGCCCCTCGTGCGCGCTCGCCGCGCTGCCGTATTCCACCGCGGAGTTCTCGCCCCAGACGACGAGCGGGATGCGGAAGCGCAGCGCGATGGCCAGCGGAATGTTGAACAGCGCCAAGTGCATCGGGATCGCGGTGCTGCCGAAGCGCTCGAACGCCTTCAGCATGAAGCGCGCCTCGAGCTTCGGATTGATGCTGTAGTCGATATGGTCGACACCGAGCTTCACCAGGTTGTCGAGGTTCGCCTGACCGATCGCGGTGCGCCCCGGCGTGCGCCAGGTGACAGTCAGCGGCTTCAGGCCGGCCTCCAGGCAAGTCACCACCTGCCACGTGCTGTCCTTGCCGCCGCTCACCGGGATCACGCAGTCGTAGCCGGCGTTCTTACTGCGCGCGTGCTCGACCACGCGGGCGAAGTCCGCGCGCCGCGCTGCCCAATCCACCCCCGGCCGCGCGGCGTGCGAGCGACACGCGTTGCACACGCCCTCGGCGTCGAGCCGCAGGTTCGGGCGGGTGTCGGGCAGGATGCAGCGGCGGCAGTACTTCATGCGAGCGCCCGCTGCGGGGTGAATTCCTCGAGGAACAGCTTGGTGGTGAGGAAGTAGAAGAGGAACTTGCTCTCGCTGTTCGGCAGGTCGGGCCGCTCCAGCAGCTTCTCGATCTTCTCGCGGCGGATCACGTCGAACACCGGGCTGTCGGCGAGCACTTCGCGGCGCACGGCGGGATCGCGCACGTCGAGGAAGTCGAAAATCGGCGCGTTGAAGCCGACCTTGCGGCGGTTGTCGAGCAGCTCCTGCGGGACTAGGCCGCGCACGGCGTCGCGCAGCACTGCCTTGGCGCGGCCGTCGCGCACCAGGTGGCGCCCGGGAATCGACTGACAGAACTCGAAGAGATCGCGGTCCAGGAATGGCGAGCGGTTCTCCACCGAGTAGTACATCGCGTTCAGGTCGTCCTCGTGCAGGATGACCGGCGTGGTCTCGCGGAAGATCTCGTTCAGCATGCGGTTGCGGAGCACGCTGTCCGAGTAGCGCTCCTCGCGGAAGGCCTCCGCCCACGGCGCGGTAAGGTAGCCGGCGAAGCCGTCGGCATCCATGAAGATGTGCTCGCGGAAGCCAGGGTCGGCAACGAAAAGATCGGGGTTCTGCAAGTGCGGGTTACGCACGATCGGGCGGATGTGCTCCTGCCATGCGCGCCGCGAGCGGTCATAGAGCGCGCCGTCGCCCTTCACCTCCGCAAGGTAAGCGAGGTGATGGTCGTAGTAGCCGGTGAAGATCTCGTCCGCCGCGGTGCCGCTCACCGAGATGCGATAGCCGTGCTCGGCGATGCTTTCCTGCAGCATCCAGTGCGCGTAGTACGTGATCGTGTACACCGGCGCGTCGTGGTAGCGCACGAGCTCGCGCAGCCGCGAAAGGAAATTGTCGGCCCGCACGGGGATCGCGGTGTGGCGCACGCCGAGCTCGCGCACGGCGAGCTCCACCATGTCCTGCTCTTCGTAACGAGCGTCGGTATTGACGATGGTGAAGCCGTGCACGTCGTAGCCGAACTGACGCTTGGCGATGCCGATGAGCGCGTTCGAGTCGATGCCGCCGCTCATGCAGAAGGCGAGCGGCACGTCGGCGCGCAGGCGCAGTTCGACGGAGCGCATCAGGCGCTCGCGCGCGCCGGCGACCGCCTCGTCGTACGCCATGTTCTCGTCGACGGAGATCTTCGGCTGCCAATAGCGGCTCAGTCGCTCTTCCCCATCGGCGCCGACATGCAGCACGTGTCCGGCCGGCAGCTCCTCCAGTCCTTCGAAGAACGTCTCGCGCCCCTTGTAGAGAGACTTGTAGCCGTTCACGAGATAGCGGCGCAGGTGGTTCAGGTTCGGCCGGAGCTGCTGGCCGAGCAGCTCGGCGATGAACTTCGGCTCCGAGCCGAAGTACAAACCGTCGGCCGTGCGCAGCAGGTAGAGCGGCTTCTCGCCGAAGCGGTCGCGGCAGAGGGACAGCATCCCGGCCGTCTCGTCGAAGAGCGCGAACGCCCACATACCCTCGCAACGATCCAGCACGCTCCAGCCGTGGCGCGCAATTGCCTGCACCATGACTTCGGTGTCGGAGGTGGTACGGAATCGCGCACCCTGTCCCGCCAGCTCGTCGCGGCGCTCGAGG
>CAYZFN010000200.1:0-15765 GCA_964477695.1 uncultured Enterobacteriaceae bacterium
TCGTCGGCGGGGTGGCGCACGGCATCAGCAACGTGCTCTTCGAGCGCATGATCTACGACCGCGAGAGCGGCCAGCCGCAGACCACCAACTACGGCGAATACCTGCTCATCTCCGCGCCGGAGATGCCGCGCATGCACCTCGAGCACATGGAGACGCCCTCGCCGTGGAATCCGCTCGGCGTGAAGGGGGCGGGCGAAGGCGGCACCATTCCCTGCCTCGCCGCGGTGGTCTCGGCGGTGGAAGACGCGCTCGGCGTCAAGGTTAACGAGTATCCTCTCTCGCCCGAGCGGGTATTGGAGCTGCTAACGGCAAGGAGCCCGACATGGAACGCCGCGTCTTCCTCAAGGCCATGACCGCCCTCGCGACTACCGGCATCCCGCCCGCTTCGCGCGGCGAGGCGAACGGCAAGGCGGCCTACGATCCCGGCGCGCGCTTCGCGATCGAGGTGAGCGAAGTTCCGTTCCGGCGCAACGCCGCGGGCCGCGAGCTCATGGCGCGCGTCTATCGACCGAAAGGCGCCGGACCGTTTCCCGTGCTGCTCGACCTGCACGGCGGCGCGTGGTATCGCAAGGACCGCACGGCGAACGAGCCGATGGACCGCGCGGTCGCCGCGAGCGGCGTGCTTGTCGTGGCGATCGACATGACGCTCGCCGGCGAAGCGCCGTATCCGGCCGCAGTGCAGGATGCGAGCTACGGCGTGCGCTGGCTCAAGTCGCGCGCGAAGGAATGGAGCGGCGATGCGGCGACGCTCGGCCTGCTCGGCAGCTCGAGCGGCGGCCACGTCGCCGAGCTGCTCGCCATGCGGCCGAACGACGAGCGCTACACGGCGCTCGCCCTGCCTTCCTCCATGAAGGCGGACACGGCCATCGCCTACGTCGTGACCCGCTCGCCGATCAGCGATCCCTACGCGCGCTGGCAGCAGGCGGAGAAGCTGCAGCGCGAGCCTCTCATCAAGGCGAGCCGCACTTTTTTCAGTCCCTGGCAGACGATCCACGAGGGCAACCCGCAGGAAATCCTCGACCGGCGCGAGGCGGTGGAGCTGCGGCCGCTGCTCGTCATGCAGGGCGCGCTGGACGACAACGTGCTGCCCGCCGTGCAGGAGAAGTTCGCCGCCGCCTACAACGGCGCGGGTGGCGAATGCCGGCTCGAGGTGTTCGCGGGCTGCGAGCACGAATGGGTCGCCAAGCCTGGGCCGCAGACCGACCGCGCGCACGAGATGGTCAAGGCTTTTATCGCGCGCCAGCTAGCGCGGGGCTAGGGACGGCCGGACGGTCGTCGGCCGTCCACTGCAGGGTGAAGGCGATGATGCCGATCGCGATCAGCGCGCCCCAGGCGATCGAGTAGCTGCCAGTCAGCGTGTAGGCGAGGCCGCCCATCCACGCGCCGGCGAACGAGCCGAGCTGGTGGCTGAGGAAGCTCACGCCGTAGAGCGTGTTGAAGTGCGTGAGGCCGAACATCCGGCCGATCACGCCGCTCATGAGCGGCGCGACGCCGAGCCAGAGGAAGCCCATCGCCGCGGCGAACACCAGCGCGCTGGTCGGCGTCACCGGCAGGGCGAGGAAGATGCAGATGAACACGGTGCGGGTGCCGTAGAGCAGCGCGAGCAGCTTCTTCTGGCTGTAGCGCGCGCCGAGGTGGCCGAAGATGTAGGTGCCGAAGGTGTTGCACAGGCCGATCAGGCCTAGCGCCTGGGCGCCGACGCTCGGCGCGACGCCGCACACTTCCAGGTAGCGCGGCAGGTGCGTGGTGATGAAGATCAGCTGGAAGCCGCAGGCGAAGTACGCGGTCGTCATCTGCAGGAAGCCGCGATGCCTCGCCGCTTCGCGCAGCGCTTCCCCGAGCCGCTGATCGCCCCTGGCCTCGGACACGTGATGCTCGCGAATGAGCAGTGAAAGCAGGGCCGTAATGCCCGCGATCGCGGCAAAGCCGAGCAGCGCCGCCTTCCAGCCGGCGAGCGACATCAGCCATTGCGCAAACGGCGCAAGCACGACCGTGCCGAGCGAGCCGGTCGCCGCCACGAGGCCGACCCGCTGGCTGCGCTTCTCCGGCGGGCTAGCGCGTGCCACCACGCCGATCAGCACGCCGAAGCCGGTGCCGGCGATGCCGATGCCGCACAGGAATCCCGCCATGTCGAGCCCCATCGCGCCTTTCGACGCGGCCATCGCGAGGAGGCCCGCGACGTAGATCAGTGCGGTCGCGAATACGACCGGGCGCGCGCCATAGCGGTCGGCGAGCGCGCCGACCACGGGTCCGCTCGCGCCCCAGACGATGTTCTGCAGGGCGAGCGAGAAGCTGAAAGTGGCCGCGGAGACGCCGAGCTCCGCGGTGAGCGGGCCGAGGAACAGCCCCATGCTCTGGCGCATGCCCATCGACAGCGAGATCACCAGGCCGCTCACGACGAGCAGCGCGAGCATGGCGCGATTCTTCACCGGCCGATTCTAATAAATAGGGACGGACCCCATTTTTCGCATTTGCACTCGTTTCACAAATGAGAAAAATAGGGTCTGTCCCCATTTAGAGAACGAGCCCAGCCGATGGAAGAGCTCCTGTACGAACTGCGCGATGGCGTCGCCTACGTCACCCTCAACCGGCCGCAGGCGAGGAACGCGCTCACCTTCGCGATGTACGACCGCCTCGCTGAGATCTGCAACCAGACGAACAGCGACCGCTCGATCAAGGCGATCCTCATCAGCGGCGCGGGCGACAAGGCGTTCGCCGCCGGCACCGACATCTCGCAGTTCCGCGCCTTCGACAAGGAGCAGGACGCGCTCGACTACGAGGCGCGCATCGACCGGGTAATGAACGCCATCGAGCGCACGCGCGTGCCGACCGTCGCCGCCATCCACGGCGCGTGCACCGGCGGCGGCGCGAGCATCGCCGCGTGCTGCGACCTGCGCATTGCCTCGCGCGCCATGAAGTACGGCTTTCCGGTCGCGCGCACGCTCGGCAACTGCCTTTCGCTCGCCAGCTATTCGCGGCTCGTTTATCTCGTCGGACCGGCGCTGGTGAAGGACATCGTATTCCGCGCACGCCTGGTCGAAGGCGAAGAGGCGCTCGCACGGGGCTTGGTGAGCGAGCTCCTTGAAACCCAGGAAGCGTTGATGGCGCGAGCGGAAGAGATCGCCCGCCTGGTCGCGAGCCATGCGCCGCTCACCCTGCAGGCGACGAAGGAAGCGATCCTGCGCCTGCGGCCGAGCGTGCCGCACGGCGAGGGCAACGACCTGGTGCTGATGTGCTACATGAGCCAGGACTTCCGCGAGGGCATGGAAGCCTTCCTGAACAAGCGAAAACCCCTCTGGAAAGGTCGCTAGCGAGTAAGATGCAAAGAACTATGCGCCCGGCCCTCTGCCTTGCCGTCCTCCTCGCTGCCGCCGCGCTGCCGCTGCACGCGCAGGTGTACAAGTGGGTGGACGCGAAGGGCGGCACCCACTACTCGGACAAGCCGCCCGCCGACGCGCAGGCGAAGCCGACCCTCGTCGAGGACCGGCTGTCCGTTATCCCCACCGATCCGGCGCTCTCGGCCGCCACCGCGCAGATGCGCGGCTACGGCGCCCGGCAGGCCGAGCTCGCGCAGGCCGAGTGGCTGCAGCGTCAGCAGATGATGCTGGCGGCGCAAAGCACCTCTTATTCCTACGACTGCCCGTACCGCATGAATTGCGACTATCAGTACGGATATGGGTATGGCTACGGGTACGCGTACCCGCCGTTGCTTCGCCCGCCGCACCCGCCCCGGCCGCCGCACGTGCGCCCGCCGCTGCGGCCGACGCCGGTCGGCACCCGGCCGGCGCCGGTGCACTCGCTGCGCTCGCAGTCGATGTAACGGAGTTCGGGCTCCGTCCCCGAACCGCTTTTTTGCATAATGCGGCCTCCACCACCCGTAGGAGGCCGCCCCGATGTCCGCAATTGCAGTGATCCGCTCGAGCGCCTTTGCCCTGCTCTTCGCCGTAAGCGCCGTCGCCTTTGCCCAGGCGACGAAGGAATCCTCGGCCTATGCCCCCACCGTCGGCCAGGAAGGCAAGGACGTCGTGTGGGTGCCGACGCCGCAGGCGCTGGTCAACAAGATGCTCGACATGGCGCACGTCACGGCGAAGGACTACGTCATGGATCTCGGCTCGGGCGACGGCCGCACCGTCATCACGGCCGCGAAGCGCGGTGCGCACGCTACCGGCATCGAATACAACCCCGACATGGTCTCGCTCTCCAAGAACAACGCGAAGAAGGCCGGCGTGACCGATCGCGCGCAGTTCGTGAAGGCCGACCTCTTCCAGACCGATCTTTCGAAGGCGACCGTGATCACGATGTTCCTGCTGCCGGACATCAACCTGAAGCTGCGGCCGAAGCTGCTCGCGCTGAAGCCCGGCACGCGCGTCGTCTCCAACACCTTCACCATGGGCGACTGGAAGCCCGACGAGACCGGCTCGCCGGACAACTGCGACGGCTCCTGGTGCACGGCGCTGCTCTGGATCGTCCCCGCGCGCGTCGCCGGCAGCTACAAGACGCCGCAGGGCGAGGTGACGCTCAAGCAGCAGTACCAGATGCTCTCCGGCACCGTGCGCACCGAGCAGAAAACCGTTCCGCTCGAAGGTCGCGTGCGCGGCGACGAGGTCGTGTTCAGCGCCGGCGGCAAGGAGTTCCACGGCCACCTGAACGGCAAGGCGCTCGAGCTCAACTAGTCTTTCTCGTGCACGGCCTCGAAGCCGCCGTGCAGGTCGCCGTCGATGAGGATCAGGTAGTCGATGATCCGCCGCACGCGGGCGTTGCCCGCCGCGTCGTCCGGGAACTTGTTCAGGTTCAGGAAGGCGTTGGCGAGCATCGCCTTGGCGGCATGATCGATGCCTTCGAGGGCCACGTCGGAGAGGCGCGACTCCGTGGTGAGCATGCAGACCACGGGCGTGAGCTCGTTCGCCTTGTACGTGCGCACGAGGCGCAGCAGCTCGAACATACGCGATTCGTCGAAGTGCACGCCCAGGATCACCATCGCGAACTCGTGCGCCTGCAGCTCGTCCTTGGCCTGATCGACGCTCGCCGCCACGGTGAGCTCGTGGCCACCAAGGATGCGCTCCAGCCGCCCGGCGTCTCCGACCGCGACGAGAATCCGCTTGCCGACGAGCGGCGGACTCGCGGCGCCCTCAGGGAGCGGCGGCAGCTTGTGTTGCGGCATCCGGCCTGCGCCGCAAGCCGCGTGCCTAAATATCGTACGGCCGGGTGATGATCTCGAGAAAGTGCCCGCCCGGCTCCTCGAAGTAGACGCCGCGTCCGCCGAAGTGGTGGTTGATCTCACCCTTCTGCCGCTTGCCCGGATCGGCCCAGTAGTCGATGCCGCGCGCGCGGATGCGGGCGAAGATGGCGTCGAACTCGGCGTCGCCGACGAGAAAAGCGTAGTGCTGCGGCTCGGGCGTGTAGTCCGCGTCGCAGTAGTCCAGCGTCACCTCGTTTCCGACCTGCACGCTCAGGAAATGCGCGAACGGCCGGGCGGGCGGCAGCCCGAAGAGCTCGGTCAGGAATTTCGCTGACGCCCGCTTGTCGCGCACGTTGACGATGGTGTGGTTCAGCTTGATCGTCATGGCGCCAGCATAACGCCCCCGTGACCGAAGTACGCCTCGCGCTTCTGCGCCTCGCGCGCGCGGAAGAGCGCGACGGCATGCAGCATCACGAAGAGCGGTACGAAATAGGCCGGGATCAGCGCAAGCGGCAGCGACCCCATGGCGGCAGTAGTCACGGGCGTAAGGCCCGGAACGACGCCCGAGCTCAATACACCCATGCTGACCGCGATCACGAGATCGAGGATGCCGAGCCAGTTCCACACGGCAAAGCGAGCCGTCCCCACGAACGCGCGATCGCCCGTCAATGCGCGCGCGATCCACGGAGCCGTAACGCCGATGGCGATGTCGCCAAGCGCGGCCGGCCAGGCGAAGAGTCCCGGCAGAACGCCGTGCGCCCAGAGCGCGATGAAGCCGAGGCCGCCCGCGCGCCAGGCCTGGATGCCGGTGAGAAGCCGCAGATCGGCCGAGCGCACGAAGTCGCGGAAGCGGTACGAGCGCGCATAAGCGGCGAAGAAGACGACGAGCGGCAGCGTCGCGCCGAGCCCGATTGCGATCGGCGGCGTCCCGGGTTGCGTGATGAAGCCGCCGGCCGCGGCGAGGGCGAACACCGCGATGAACCATACGACGATTGCTGTGAAGGTGAAGGATCTGACGTTCATGCGAGCCTCCTTTAGGCAGCGTTACTATACTTACGATAGTTACTTGCCTAGTTGATGTCAAGCCGGTATGCTTGCCGGCGTGGCCCGTTCCTATGAGCAGAAGGGATGTCCCGTCGCGCGCACGCTGGACGTGATCGGCGAGCGCTGGACGCTGCTCATCCTGCGCGACCTTTTCCTCAAGGGCGCTCGGCGGTTCCAGGATTTCCAGGAATCGCTGGCAGGCGTTGCGCCGAACACGCTGTCGGCCCGCCTCAAGGACCTCGAGACCAGCGGGGTTATTGCGCGTCGCCTATATAGCGAGCACCCGCCGCGCCTGGAATATCACCTTACCGACAAGGGGAAGACGCTCGGCCCGGTGCTGAAGGCGCTGCGCGAATGGGGGCAGCGTCAGGGCGCCTGAGCGGCCGCCCGGCTAACAGCTTCTCAACAGCGGACCCACAGCCTATCCACAGGCCGCGGTGGACAACTCAGCGCCGCAAAGGGCGAGCGTTGCGCGGCTCCTCCCCCGTGATGATGTCGACGAGGCGCAGGAAGACGTTGCGCGGCAGCTCGGCCTGGCCGGCCCAGGTGGAAAAGTCGTCCTGCGACGCGCCGAGACGCTGACGCAGCTGCTCGTCGCCGCCGACCCGCTGGGCGGCGCAACGCAGCGCGCGAGTGTGAATGTCGTTGAGCACAGTCTCCCCTCAAGGCTGTGATCGACTACGTTTGGATGAAAGTTCATAGTGCACCGCGCACTCAGCGACGTCAATGCTCGGCGCAAAAATTTTTCCTTAAGCGTCGCGTCAGGCGCTGAAAATATCTTCCGGCAGCAATGCGCTCACCGTCACGTTCGGCACGTCGACGACCTGGCTCACGCGCAGATCGACCGCGACGCTGCAGAGCACGTACGCCTGCTCCTTCGTCCAGCCGCGCTCGCCGAGGAGCGCGATCATCTCGGTCAACGCGTTGCGCGCCGCGAGCGCGAGGTCGCAATTCTCGTTCTTTCCCTCCGCGGTGATCGGCATGCCCATGGTGGCGATGAAGTTGCGCGGCGCCGCGCACTCGGGCGGTGCGAAGAATCCCGGATGCGCGAAGCGCGGCCAGACGATGCGCCGGGCTCTTGCCTCTCCCGGATGAATCCTGAAACGGACTACGGCGGTCGCGCCCATCTCGATCGCGGTGCCGCAGCATTCCGAGTCGCCCTGCGCGAAGTGGCCGTCGCCGACGGAGTAGAGCGCGCCCTCGACGTTCACCGGGATGAAGAGCCGCGAGCCTTGGGTCAGCTGCTTGACATCCACGTTGCCGCAGTTCTCGCGCGGCGGAATGGTACGCAGGCCCTCGCTCGCCCTTTTGCCATCGCCGGGGACGGCGTTGTCCGGATCCGGCAGCCATACCCGCCCGCCGCGCGCCTTGAGCTCCGCCTCGCGCGCCGACCAGCGGCGCAGCTGCTCGTGCGAAGGCGCGACGCCGGCCGTGCCCATGAAGGCGCCGTTCGGAATGCGCACCCCGGGAAGCTGCCGCGAGGTGGCGTAGCGCGGCTCGATATCCCAGTGCACGACGAAGTGGTAATCGAAGAGATCCGGCAGGAAGCCGCCGCCCGGCGCGAAGCGCGTCCAGCCGTAGCGCTGCGGCACGATGTCGAGGTACTCGACCTCGAGCAGGTCGCCCGGCCTCGCGCCTTTCACGTATACCGGGCCGGTGAGCGGATGCGCCACCGTGCGCGGCAGGTGGACGAGGTCGGCCGCGGTGGTGCGCGGGCCGATCAGGCCGTCGTTCGCGTCGCGCGTCTCGAGCGCCACGTCCTCACCCGCTTCCACCTCGAGCGCCGGCTCGATATCCGGGTGCCAGCGGTTATGACCCTTGCGCGGCTCGTCGCGCAGGCGCTTCGTGCGATCGATCTGGAGTGTTTTCATAGGTGAGTCCGAGGATAGCCGCTCGAGGGTCGATTTCGCTGCGCAAAGCGAAGCGGCAGCGCGCCTGCTCGCTGGAAGCCCGCAAGCTCGCCTGCGCGCCGTAGGGCACCGGACCTCTGATCCATGCCTCGAGCGCGCGGCGCTCCGTCGCCGGCTGCGCCAATCGCGCAAGGCAGCCGCCCAATACACGCTGCGGATGGAGGAACGCGCGCGCAAATCCGAACCGCCGCGCGTAAGCGTCGGAGAAGTGCAGGCCGTTGTAGTCGCCCGTCAGTCGCGCGAAGCGGAACGCCCCGCCCGTAGGCATGGACCATTCGGCGATCGGCGGCCCCTGCGCCTCGTCGATCGCCTCCGGCGTGCGCGCCGTTGCGGGGCCGAACGCGCCCCGTGCGTAGAACGTGTTGACGCTTTCCCAGGCGAGCATGCCCGACTCGCTCACCGTCATGTGCAGATCGGCCTCGAGCCCTTTCTCGACGATCCGCAGCGCGGACAGCCGGAGCTCGTAATCAACCCTCGCCGAGCGCGGCAGCGCGCGATGCTGCACCAGCCGGTTCCTCACCTGCAGCATCCTCCAGAGGGGTAATGGAAATTCGCGGAATGTAAGCAGCGCCAGCTGCAGCCGGAAACCGGCAACGTGGAAGTAAAGGAACGGCAGGGCGTCCGAGCGCGGCTCCTCGGTGAAAAGGCAGACGTCGTCGACGTCCTTCGGCGCGGCGCGCACGCCGCGCCAGCGCAGCATAAGCTCGGGAGCGCGCACCGGCACGCGCGCGGCTGGCGAGCGCAGCACCGCCCGCGACATGTACACGAGCGCGGAAGGCGGCGAGCGATATTCGACGACCGGCATGCGGTCGCCAAGATAACCCGTGGCTGCGCTTTAAACGCTAAAGCAACGCGAGCAGCGTGCTCCTGCCCTGCGGCGTGAGCCTGAGCGCCCGCGAATGCGTCGAGCGCGCGAGCCAGCGCCGCGCGACGAAATGGTCGAGGAGCGACGTGGCGAGGCGGCCCGCGAGGTGGTGGCGGCGCTCCGACCAGTCGAGGCAGGCAAAGGCATACCGGGCGCCGGACGCCGGGGCCCGCTCGATACCGATCTCCTCGAGCCAAGCGTGGCCAGCCCGCGTGAGCTCATATCCGTCGGCGCCGGCAACCAGGCGGCCGTTGCTCACCAGCGTCTGCAGCACGCGCACGCCCAGCTCGCCGGCGAGGTGGCGATAGCAGCTGCGCGCGAACTTGAGCGAGCGGTACGGCTCTCGCTGCCATTTGTCCGGCACGCTGGAACGCTCGGCGACGAGCGACAGGGCCTCGAGCGCATGCGCGACGTCGCCGTCGCTCACACGGTAATAGCGGTGCCGGCCCTGGATCTGGACCGCGACCAGGCCCTCGTCGACCAGCCTCGCGAGATGTCCGCTCGCGGTGGAGGCGCTGACGCCTGCGATCTGCGCGATCTCGCCCGCCGGCAGGCTCGCGCCGTCGAGCAGCGTGCCGAGCATGCGCGCCCGCGTGGGATCGGCAATCGCAGCGGCGACGCGAACGAAGCGCGGCTGGACCGGAGAAGGATTCGTCATGACCCTGATCGTAGCGCCGCCGGGACGGGTAATGCTTCGGTACGCACCGAAACATCGCGCGCGGGCCCGCGCCTAGCATCGAGGCCATGAATAGCGTTCAAGCAAGCTACGCACGGACGGCGGCGCGGCCTGGCGTCGTGCTGCTCGCGACCTCGCTCGGCGTGCTGGTAGCACAGGTCGACACGTCGGTCGTGACGCTCGCGGTCAAGCGGATCGGCGCCGACCTCGGCGCGACCGTGAGCGCCATGCAGTGGACGATCGACATCTACAACCTCGTGTACGCGGCGCTTCTCCTGACGGCGAGCGCCCTCGGCGACCTCTACGGCCGCCGGCGGATCTTTGCCTGCGGCCTGGTGCTGTTCGCGCTCGGCAGCATCGTGTGCGCGCTCGCCCAGGACATGCCGGCGCTGCTCGCCGGCCGTGCGCTCGCGGGGCTCGGCGCGGCGCTCGAGCTGCCGATGTCGCTCGCCCTCCTCGCCCTCGCGTACCCGGACCGGAAAGCGCGCCAGCACGCGCTCGGGGTGTGGGCGAGCTGCAACGGCGTGGCGTTCGCCATCGGGCCGACGCTCGGCGGCCTGCTGGTGCAGACCATCGGCTGGCGCAGCATCTTCTATCTGGTACTGCCGCTTTGCGCGGCCGCGCTTGCGCTCTCGTCGGCCTACATCGAGGAAAGCTCGGATCCCGGACGGCGCCGCCTCGACGTTCCCGGACAGGCGGCGGCGATCGGCGCGCTCGGCGGCTTCGCCTTTGCCGCCATCGAAGGGCCGCATCTCGGCTGGCGCTCCGCGCCCGTCGTCCTCGCCGCCGTGCTGGCGCTCGCCGGCGGGGCGGCCTTCGCGCTGATCGAGCGGCGGATGCGGAACGGGCTCGTGCCGTTCGCGCTCTTTGCCAGCCGCCCGTTCTCGGCTTCGCTCGCCATCGCAGGCCTCATGACCTTCGGCATGTACGCGCTGCTCTTTCTCGCGCCGCTCTGCTTCCAGACGGTGCTCGGCGACGGTCCGCTCATGGCGGGCGTCCGGCTGCTGCCGCTCTCGCTCGCTTTCGTCGTGGTGTCGCAGCTGAGCGGCCGCATCGTCCAGGCCATCGGGACGCGCGCAGCCATGGCTTGCGGCATGGCGGCGATGGGTGTTGGCGAGCTCGCCTTCGCTCTCTCTGCAACGGAAAGCTACTGGGCCAGCGCCGCTGCGTTCTGCCTCACCGGCGTCGGCCTTGGGCTCAATACCGCGCCGGTAAACAGCGTCGCCGTGGCCGCCGTGCCGAGCGAGCGCTCGGGAACGGCTTCCGGCCTGCTCAACACCGCGCGCATGGTCGGCGCGACGCTCGGCGTGGCGATCCTCGGCGCCGTGTTCGCGCACTTCGCCGGGCAGGAGGCTTCCGCCGAAGCGCTCCTCCCCGGCCTGCGCGCCGCGCTCGCGCTCGGCAGCGTCGCCGAGCTCGCCGGCGCGTTCGTCGCGCTCGCCTTCATCCGCTAGGGGTTGCCTAGGTAGACTTCCTTCACTTTGAGGGCGCTCGTCATCGGCGGCTCGCTTGGCGGCCTGTTCGCCGCCAACTTCCTGCACGACCTCGGCTGGCAGGTGGACGTATTCGAGCGCGTCGGCGACGACCTCGCCTCGCGCGGCGCCGGCATCGGCACGCACGCCGAGCTGGTCGGTGCGCTCGCGGACCTCGGCATCACGATGGACGAGCGCCTCGGCGTGCCGGTGGGCGAGCGCGTCTGCCTCGACCGCGCCGGCGGCGTGCTCTACCGCACGCACTGGGGCCACACCATGAGCGCGTGGGCGAACGTCTACCGGCCGCTCAAGCGCCGCTTTCCGGCCGAGCACTACCGCTTCGGCAAAGGCCTCGCTTCATTCTCCGACGGCGATGGCGCCATCGTGGCGCGTTTCACGGACGGCAGCTCCGCCAGCGGCGACTTGCTCGTCGGCGCCGACGGCCTGCGCTCGGCCGTGCGCGCGCAGCTCTTTCCCGCGATCGAGCCCGCGTACGCCGGCTACGTCGCCTGGCGCGCGATGGTCGAGGACGCGACGCTGCCGGCGCGGCTTCACGACTGGCTCGCCGACCGCTACTGGTTCGTGCTGCCGCCCGGCGAGATGATGCTCTGCTACCCGGTGCCGGCGAAGGATCCCGAGCGTGGCGGCCGGGACTGGAACATCGTCTGGTACCGGCCGGCCGCGCTGCCGGTACTGGAAGACCTCTGCACCGACAGCACGGGAAAGCGTCATCCGCTCGCCGCCATGCCGCCGCCGCTCATCCGGCCCGATGTCATTGCGCGTCTCAAAGCCGACGCGCGCACATTGCTCGCGCCGGAGCTCGCCGAGCTGGTCGAACGCTCGCAGCCTTTCTTCCAGGCGATCTTCGACGTCGAGTCGCCGTCGGTCGCCGTCGGCCGCGCGGTGCTGCTCGGCGATGCGGCTTTCGTTGCGCGCCCGCACGTCGGCATGGGCGTGACGAAGGCCGCACTCGATGCTTTGTGCCTCTCCCGTTCGCTGCGAAATTCCCGTTCTTTGCAAGACGCGCTGGAACGGTATGACTCCCTGCGAGGCGAGTTCGGCCGGCGCTGCGTCGCCCGCGCGCGCCGCCTTGGCGCCTATATAGAGGCGCGCTCCCGTCCAGATGTGGCATGGACCGCCGAGCAGCTCGACCAGAGCCCGGAGCGGGTGCTGCACGAGACCGCGGCGTCGCTTTCGGAGATTCCGGAGCTCGCTTCCCTGGAAACCTAGGAGCGGAGCACGGTGCCGGCCGCGGCGCCGGTCAACGCGCTGTTCTCCCAGGTCGGCACGCCGTTGACGAGCGTGAGCTCGATGCCGCGCGAGCGAATCACCATGCGCTTGCCGCCGCCGGGCAGGTCGTAGCGCCGCTCGGGGCGGCCGAGCGAGCCGACGGTCTGCGGATCGAAGACGACGATGTCGGCCGCGAGCCCGGACGCGATGCGGCCGCGGTCACGGATGCCGAAGAAGTCGGCCGGATCCGAAGTCATGCGCCGTACCGCCTCCTCGAGGCTCAGCACCTTGCGCTCGCGCACCCACGTGCCGAGGACGAAGGTCGGATAGCCCGAGTCGCACAGCATGTCGAGATGCGCGCCGCCGTCGCCCAGGCCGAGCAGCATGCGGCGGTCGTTGAGCACCTCCGCCATGCGATCCACTCGCGTGTTGAAGGACTGCAGCGTGAACTCGACCTGCAGATCGTCCTCGAGCGTGAGGTCGAGAAGCGCATCGACGCCGTCGACCCCGCGCTCGGCGGCGATCTCGGCGATGGTCCTGCCTTCGTATTTTTCCAGCCCGGGAGAGCCCACCTCGTGGACGGTGATCCGCTCCCAGTTGCCGAACGAGGCCGGACGCTTCAGGTCCTCGCGGAAGGCGGCGCGGAACGCCGGGTCGCGGTAGACGGCCGCCTGCGCTTCCTTCGACTTGTCCTCGAACACGCGCTTCCACGAAGGGAACGCGGCGAAGGAGAACGGGCTGCGCATGTTCACCTCGCGCGTGAGCGGCAGCGGCGAGGTCTGCGGGCGTGCGCCGCGCGCGATCATCGGCGCCGCCCGCGCGAGCGAGGTGCGCAGGGCTTCCGGGATATCGTCGCGGTCGAACATGGCGATGAACGTGACCGGGCGGCCGCTCTCGGCGAGTAGGAAGTCGAGCAGCTCGAGCTCGGGGTCGTCGAGCACGCCGATCTGCTTCGTCATCGCGATCTCGATCGCGCCCTTGCCGCGGCTGCGCAGCGCGTTGCAATAGGCCTTGATCTCCTCGCGGCTCGCGTTGCGGCAGGCGAGCGGCCGCCCCTGGTAGCCGAGGTGCTGGTTGAGCAGCGTGCTCGAGAAGCCGAACGCGCCCGCATCGATCGCCTCTGCCAGCAAAGAAGCGATCTGGGAAATCTCATCTCTGTTTGCCGCGCGCTCGAGCGACGCCTCGCCCATCACGTAGTGCCTGAGCGGCGTGAGCGGCGCGAGGAAGGCGAGGTTGAGCGACGGCCTGCGGCGCGCCGCGGCCTGCAGGTACTCGGGAAACGTCTCCCAGTCCCAGGTGATGCCCGCGGCGAGCACCTCGAACGGGATCGCCTCGACATTGACCAGATCGCGCATCGCGATCTCGCGCGCCTGCGGGCGGCACGGCGCGATGCCGACGCCGCAGTTGCCCATCACCACCGAGGTGACGCCGTGCCAGCTCGACGGCGTCGTCGCGCCATCCCAGCAGATCTGCGCGTCGTAGTGCGTGTGCGGGTCGATGAAGCCGGGCGCCACCACGAGCCCTTCGGCTTCCACCACCCGGCTCGCCTTTTCGGAAACGTCTCCTACTTCGGCTATGCGCCCGCCGGCGATCGCGACATCGGCGCGCCGCGCCGGCGCGCCGGTGCCGTCGACCAGCGTGCCGTTGCGGATCAGGACATCAAGCACTTACTCGGCGACGCCCGCTTTCCGCAGCAGCTGCCAAACCTTCTCGGGCGTGATCGGGATGTCGACGTGCGTCACGCCGAGATGCGAGAGCGCATCGACCACCGCGTTGGCGATCGCGGGCGGCGCGCCGACGGTGGCCGACTCGCCGACGCCCTTCGCGCCGAGCGGATGGTGCGGGCTCGGCGTGATGGTTTTGTCGGTTTCCCAGGCCGGGCACTCGAGCGCGGTCGGCACGTAGTAGTCGAGGAAGCTGCCGCCGTAGACGTTGCCGTCCTCGTCGTAGCCAATCTCCTCGTAGAGCGCCGGACCGACGCCTTGCGCGAGGCCGCCGTGGATCTGCCCGTCGACGATCATCGGGTTGATGATGTTGCCGCAGTCGTCCACCGCCACGAAGCGGCGCACCTTCACCTCGCCCGTGCCGCGGTCGATGTCGACCGCGCAGATGTAGCTGCCGAAGGGGAACGTAAGGTTGGGCGGATCGTAGTAGTGCGTCGCCTCCAGGCCCGGCTCCATGCCTTGCGGCATGTTCGTGTAGGCGGCGAAGGCGCATTCCTGGATGGTCTTCGACTTGTCCGGCACGCCCTTGATGAAGAACTTGCCCGGCTGCCATTCGAGGTCGACCTCGCTGCACTCGAGAAGGTGCGCGGCGATGCTCTTCGCCTTCGCGCGGATCTTGCGCGCGGCGAGCGCGGCGGCGGCGCCGGAGGTCGGCGTGGAGCGGCTGGCGTACGTACCCAACCCATAGGGCGCGGTGTCGGTATCGCCCTCCTCGACCTGGATGTCGGCGGCGGGAATGCCGAGCTCCTCGGCGACGATCTGCGCGTAGGTCGTCTCGTGTCCCTGGCCCTGGCTCTTCGTACCGAAGCGCGCGATCGCCTTGCCGGTCGGATGCACGCGGATCTCGGCCGAGTCGAACATCTTGATGCCGAGGATGTCGAAGTCGCGGGACGGCCCCGCGCCGACGATCTCGACGAAGCTGCAGATGCCGATGCCCATGAGCTCGCCTTTTTGGCGCTTCTCGGCCTGCTCTCGCCGCAACGCCGAGTAGTCGATGATGTCCATCGCTTTCTGCAGCGCCGCGGGATAGTTGCCGCTGTCGTACTCCCAGCCGAGCACGGAGCGGTACGGGAAGCTCGCGGCGGGGATGAAGTTCTTCATGCGCAGCTCCGCCGGGTCGATCTTCAGCTTCTGCGCCAGCACGTCGACCGTCCGCTCGATCGCGTGCACCGCCTCGGTGACGCGGAACGAGCAGCGGTAGGCGACCCCGCCGGGCGGCTTGTGCGTATAGACGGCGTCGACCTCGCAGAACGCGTTCTTCAGCGGATAGGCGCCGGTGCAGATCGAGAACAGGCCGGCCGGGAACTTGGAAGGATTCGCCGAGGCGTTGGTGTAGCCGTGGTCGGCGATCGTCTTGATGCTGAGCGCGGTCAGCGTGCCGTCCTTCCTGGCGCCCAGGCGCACCTTCATGTGGTAGTCGCGCGCGAAGGAGTCGGCCTGCAGGTTCTCCATCCGGTCCTCGATCCACTTCACCGGCTTGCCGATCACGACCGACGCGGCGATCGCGACGACGTACCCCGGGTAAACGGGCACCTTGCCGCCGAAGCCGCCGCCGATGTCCGGCGAGACGATGCGGATCCTTTCTTCCGAGAGGCCGACGTGGCCTGCCACCAGCGCGAGCACCGTGCGCACGGCGTGCGGCGCCTGCGTGGTCATGTAGACGGT
>CAYZFN010000201.1:0-15874 GCA_964477695.1 uncultured Enterobacteriaceae bacterium
GCTGCTTCGGTGCCGGGCGTGCGCGGCGTGGTGGATCGGCTGCGCGTGGCGCCCGGACTGCAGCGCGGCGACGGCGAAGTGCGCGACTCGCTCGCGCGGCGCTTCCTCGAGCAGGCGGAATTCCTGAACTGCACGCTGCGCAGCCACACCAACGAGCGCGAACAAGTGCTCCGCGAGGCCAACGGCGACGGCGTGGGCGACATCCAGATCTCCGTCGCCGACGGCGTCATCGTGCTCGAGGGCCACGTCATCAGCCAGCCGCATCGCCTGTTCGCCGGCGTGCTCGGCTGGTGGACGCCGGGACGGCGCGACGTCATCAATGCCCTGGAAGTGCAGCCTTCGTACGAGGAGCGCGACGACGAGGTCGCCGAGGCGCTGCGGCTCGTCCTCGAGGCGGACCCGGAGATCGACGCCGCGCAGGTGCGTCCCGCATGCGAGAAATGGGTGGTCACGCTGGAAGGCAACGTGCCGACCGAGGAGCAGAAGCGCCGCGCCGAGATGGATGCGTGGTATGTCTCCGGCGTCGACAAGGTCGTGAACCACCTGCAAGTGACCAGCTGATCCGCTACCTGCTTGCCTGGCTGCCGATGGTGCTGATCGCCGTCGGCAACGGCGCGCTACGCGAGTCCTGGCTCACGCCGCGGCTCGGCGAGCGGCGCGGCAGGCAGCTTTCGACGATCCTGCTTCTGGCGCTCTTCGCGATCTACTTCGCGGTCGTGTTCCGTGCTTGGCCGCTAGCTTCCGCTGCGCAGGCAATCGAAGTCGGCATGGTGTGGCTTGTGCTAACGCTCGCCTTCGAATTCGGTATCGGGCGCTTCGTTTCACATCTCTCATGGCGCCGGATGCTGGACGAGTACGACGTGCTTGCCGGGCGGCTCTGGGCGCTCGTTCCCCTTTGGGTGGCGCTCGCGCCGTACGTCTTCTACCGACAGCGGTAGAGTTCGGGGACGGAGCCCGAACTCCGGGAGGAACCCATGGCCACACAGCAGGACAAGGCGCTGCGCTTCCAGGCGCTGCACCGCGGACCGGGAGCATTCGTGATTCCCAATCCCTGGGATGGCGGCTCGGCGCGGCTGCTCGCCGGGCTCGGCTTCCAGGCGCTCGCGACGTCGAGCGGCGCGGCGGCCGGCGTGCTCGGCCGGCGCGACGGCGCCATTACGCGCGACGAGGCGCTCGCGCAGGTCCGCATTATCGTCGCGGCGACCGATCTGCCCGTATCCGCGGACCTCGAGAAAGGGTTCGGCGATTCGCCCGAGGTCGTGGCCGAGACGGTACGGCTGGCGGCGCAGGCGGGCCTCGTCGGCTGCTCGGTCGAGGATGCGACTGGCGACAAGGCGAAGCCGCTTTACGGCTTCGAAGCCGCCGTGGAACGCATTCGCTCGGCGGTGAAGTCGGCAAGAGCGTTAGGCTTTCCGTTCACGCTTACGGCGCGCAGCGAGAACTTCCTGCGCGGCAACCCGGATCTCGACGACACGATCCGGCGGCTGCGCGCCTTTGCCGACGCCGGCGCCGATGTGCTCATGGCTCCCGGACTGCCGGACCTGGATGCAGTGCGCCGCGTGTGCAGCGAAGTGGCAAGGCCGGTGAACTTCATGGCCGGCATCAAAGGCAAGTCGTTCAGCGTCGCCGAGCTCGAGAAGGCCGGCGTGCGGCGCATCAGCCTGGCGACTTCGCTTTATCGCGCGGCGATGACGGGGCTTCTCGACGCGGCGCGTGAAGTGAAGGAGAAAGGATCCTTCGGCTACCTCGAACGCTCGCTCCCGAGCGCCGAGCTCGCGCGCTTCATGCAGGAGTGAGCGACCGGCGGCGCTCGCGCCAGCAGGCGGCCAGCGCAACGAGCAGTGCCAGGGCGCTCAAGGCTTGCGCGCCGAAGTACCAGCCCGGCGGCGCGAACTCGAGCGCGAGCGCGTGCCTGCCCGCCGGCAGCCGCACCGCCATCAAGCCGGTCGAAGCTCGGTACAGATGGACACCCTGCTCGTCGAGCAGGGCCCGCCAGTAGGGGTAATAGCTCTCATTGATGACCAGCCAGCAAGGGGCTCCCACAGTGACCAAGGCGTGCAGCTTTCCGGCCGCCTCGCGAGTCATCGATTCGATTCGAACGTCGACCCGCTCGCCTTGCTCGTCAGGTAGCGCTGCAGGCTCGCCGGCGCGGTAGAGCCGGGCGAACGGCCCGTCGGCCTGGGAATCGGCGTGGATCAGGACCCAGTTTTTCTGCGCGAGGCCAAGACTCAAACCCACCGAGTCATGGGGATCGCCCTCGAAGCGCGCGGCACGCGCGTAGGCGCCTAAAAGAGGCCGCGCGCGCGCATTTCGGAAAACGACAAAATCGTCGTCCTCGTGGTGTACGGGATAGAGGCTTCGGTAGAGGTCGAGCACCGGACGGGCATTCGCCATGAGCGGGTCGCTCTTGTCGAAGATGATGTACCGGGCGCCGAGCAGGTCGAACAGCGCCGGCTCGCCGCGCGCCTGGGTGTTGAGGTAGCCGGTGCCCTTCGGCGCCATCCAGCTGTAGAAGTCTTCGTAAACGAGCGGCTTGCCGCCGAGCATCGGCGCGAGCAGGCGCAGCATGCGGCCGGACAGCATGTACGCCTTGACGGAGTCCGGGTCGTCTCGCAGCGATGCGTAGCTCGCGCGCAGGTTCGCGAGCGTGCGGGGCGCGACGTTGTTTTCGCCGGCCGCTTGCTGGTACGGCCAATAGTCGATGAGCAGCAGCAGGGCGACGCCCACGACGACCAGCGGTGCGCGGGAGCGGACAACGTCGGTGACGAAAAAGCCGCTCAGGAGAGCGGCGAGAAACGCGCCCGTGACGTCGTAGAACACGTAAGGCGAGCGAATCTCATCGAAGAGGGGCAACAGCGCGACCAGGGCGAAACCCGGTAGGCAAAGGAAAGCCAGCAGAACAGCGCCTGCTGCGACGCGCTTGCGCGCGCTGTTGAGCTTGCGCCGGTAGAACGCTACCAGGAACGCCGCGCCGGCCAGCGCGGCCAGGAAGAAGGCGAGCCGCGTCATGGCCGGCACGCCGTCGACGCCGAGAAGGGCGACCCAGGTGGCGAAATTCGCCCCCAGTGCGGTGCTGCGGCCGTAGGCAAGCCCGACGCTGGCCATAAAGGCAACCGCCAGGAACCAGAAAAGCGGCCGGTTCGCGCGCCGCCGGTTAACGAGCATGGCGGCGGCAATCAGTCCGAGGAGAACCAGGCCGGCGTATTTTTCGGGGGAATCCGTCTGCATCGCGACGATGCGGCGCGCGCGGTCGAACTCTTGCGGGCTGTGCGCGCCGCCGCGGGCGTTGACGCTCGCGAGCACCTGCGTCATCGCGCTCTGCGTAAGGGCTCCGCCCCGATCGACCAGCGCGAACAAGCTCTTGAACGCGTAGGTGTCCTGCCACTCGCGGATCGGGTCTCCCTCGAAGAGCTTCACGTACCGGGCTTCCATGAGCGCTGGGACGATGAAGAACGCACCGATTCCCAGCCCTAGAAGGCCGATCAGCGCGCTCGAGCGCAAGCCGCCGCGCAGGAGCACGGGCCAATCGCCGCGCGGCGACCCTGGCCGTGCTCCGTAAAGCACCCAATAGACGAAGTAACCGGCAAGGAACAGCAGATTTACCAGGGCCATCTTGTTGTGCGCCCACAGGCTGCCCGCGATAGCGAGCGCGCACCAGAGAAGGTCGCTCCAACGGCGCGATTCGAGGCTGCGTGCGAAGAACCACCAGGTCAGTGGCACGAAAGGCATGAACACGGTGATGCCCAGGTGCTCGGCGCCGGCGGCGCGTATCACCTGCTCGGGATGCAGGACAAAGGCGAGCGCGGCGAGCGCGGCCGCCCATTCGTTACGAAGGAAATGACGGGCGCAAAAAAACATGGCGACCGCGCTCGCGAAGACGGCCAGCAGCGCAGTCAGCTTCACCGAGACCAGCGGATCGAAGAAGCAGGAGAAGAGCAGGCTCGGCACGAGATACAACGCCTGCGAGTGATGCAGACCGTAGCTCGAGCCGCTCAGGTAATACGGCGTCCACCACGGCAGCACGCCGTGCTCGACCAGCTCGCGCCGGATGTCCCATAGCCGAGACACGAAGCCGGCAAACTCCTTGTCGCTGTAGTCGAGCGGCAACCAATGCCAGCCGAGCCATGCGCAGTAGGCGAGCGCGGCTGCGACGACCAATGCAAGCGGAGCCCGATCTGCTGTCAGCCGCATGGCACGCGATTCTGCAGCATCAGCCGGGTGCGAGGGGCTCCTCCTCCATCAAGGCGATCTGCTCGCGCAGCTCGAGGATGCGGTCCTGCCAGTAGCGCTGCGTGTTGAACCAGGGGAAGGCGGCGGGAAAGGCCGGATCGTCCCAGCGGCGGGCGATCCACGACGAGTAGTGAATGAGCCGCAGCGTGCGCAGGGCCTCCACCAGGTGCAGCTCGCGGCGGTCGAGCTCGGCGAAATCCTGGTAGCCCGCGAGCACATCGCCGAGCTGGCGCGTCATCGAGGCGCGATCGCCGGAGAGCAGCATCCACAGATCCTGCATGGCCGGGCCCATTCGGGCATCGTCCAGGTCGACGAAATGCGGCCCGTCCTCGGTCCAGAGAATGTTGCCGACGTGGCAGTCGCCGTGCAGCCGGATCGGGCGCACGTTGCCGGCCCGCCGATAGCAGGACTCCACGGCCGCCAGGGCCTGCTGCGTTACGGCTTTCCAGGCGTCGAGGAGATCCGGCGGGATGAAATTCGTCGCCAGCAAGAAAGCGCGCGCGTCGTGGCCGAAGGTCTTGACGTTCAGCGACTCGCGCAACTGGAACGGCCGCGCTGCGCCGACGGCATGGATGCGGCCGATGAAGCGGCCGATCCACTCGAGCGTCTTCTTGTCGTCGAGCTCGGGCGTGCGGCCGCCGCGCCGGGGATAGATGGCCACTCTGAATTCCCGGAACTTGAGCGAGCGAAGCGGGGCGACGACGGGAATCTCGCGTTCGGCGAGCTCGTGCGCGAAGGCGTGCTCCTCGTCGATCTGCGCGTCGCTCCAGCGTCCCGGGCGATAGAACTTCGCGACCACGACCGAGCCGTCGTCGAGCCATACCTGGTAGACGCGGTTCTCGTAGCTGTTCAGCGTGAGCAGCCGGCCGTCCGGCGGGAAGCCACCGGCGGCCACCGCGTCGAGCACCGCGTCCGGGGTCAGCCGCGAATAGGGATGATCGCCCACGGATAGAATTGTCCACGATGGACAACGTCGTCCAAGTCCGCAGCCTGCATTTTTCGTACGGCGACCTGGAGATCTTCCGCGGCCTGTCGCTCAATATTCCGCGCGGCCAGGTGGTGGCGATCCTCGGCGGCAGCGGCGTGGGCAAGTCGACGCTGCTCAAGCTGATCGGCGGCCAGCTGCGGCCGAGCGCCGGGACGGTCAAGGTGGCGGGGGCGGACGTGCACCAGCTCTCGGCCAAGGAGCTCTACCGGCTGCGCCTCGAGATCGGCATGATGTTCCAGACCAGCGGCCTCTACACCGACCTCTCGGTGTTCGACAACGTCGCCTTCCCGATCCGCGAGAACTTCACCGTCCCCGAGGAGATCCTGCGCCGCGTCGTGCTGATGAAGCTGCACGCCGTCGGCCTGCGCGGCGCGCGCGACATGATGCCGAACGACCTCTCGGGGGGCATGACGCGCCGCGTGGCGCTCGCGCGCGCCATCGCGACCGATCCGAAGCTCATGATGTACGACGAGCCGTTCGCCGGACTCGACCCGATCTCGCTCAACCACATCGTGCACCTGGTGCGCGACCTGAACGAGGCGCTCGGCCTCACCTCGATCGTCGTGACCTACGACGTGAAGGAGGCGCTGAAGGTGGCCGACTACGTCTACGTGATCGCCGACGGGCAGGTGATCGGGCGCGGCACGCCGGACGAGATCGGCCGCTCGCAGAGCCCGTATCTCAAGCAGTTCCTGAACGCGCTGCCGGACGGGCCGGTGCGCTTCCATTTCCCGGCGCCGCCGCTCGAGGAAGACGTGCGGCTTACGTCTCCAGATCGCTGATCACCGCGGCGAGGAAGCGCGCCGCCTCGCCGCCGGTGAGCGCGCGGTGGTCGAAGGTGAGGGAAAGGGGAAGCACGCGGTGCACGGCGAGGGCGCCCGAGTCGTCGACCACGGGCGCCTTTGCCATGCGTCCGGCGCCGAGGATCGCCACGCTGGGCGGCACGACGATCGGCGAGGCGTAGCGGCCGCCGAGGGTGCCGAAGTTGGAAAGCGTGATCGTCGCGCCGCGCAGGCGATCCGGGGCGAGCTTACGTTCTCTCGCTTGCTTCGTCAGTTCGTCCAGCCGGCGCGGCAGTTCTTCCCAGGAAATGCGCTGGGCATCGCGCAGCACCGGTACCAAAAGCCCGTCGGTCAGGTCGACCGCGATGCCGAGGTCGATCTCCTCGCGCACCTGGCGCCTCTCGGCCTTGGCGTCGTACCAGGCATTGAGCGCCGGCTCGGCGCGGCAGCCGGCGAGCAGCGCGCGTACGAGCCGCGCAAGCACCGGCGAGCCGGAATCCCAGTGCTCGACGTCGGCGTCGTCCATGAGCGTGACGGCCGCGACCTCGCGATGTGCGAGCGTCATGTTGCGCGCCATCGCGGCCCGCAGTCCGTTTTGCGAATTTCCCTGCCTCGGAAGAGAACCCCGCGCGGCGTTCTTGACGTCTTCGCTCGTTACGATGCCGCCTGGGCCGCTCGCGCGCACTGTGGCGAGGTCGACGTTCAGGCTCCGCGCCAGCGCCCGGATCGCGGGAGTCGCTTTGACTTCCTCCCTGACCGCGAGATCGCCGACCACCGTGCCGGTGTCGGCGCCCTGGCCGGCAAAAGCGACGAGCGGCGCACCGACGCGGATCTTGTCGCCGGGCGCGCCGAACAGCTTCTCGATCGTGCCCTCGTGCGGCGCGGGAATCTCGACGATCGCCTTGTCGGTCTCGACCGAGACCATCGCCTGGTCGGCGGCGACCGCTTCGCCCGGCTTCACGTGCCATTCGACGATCGCGGCGTCCTGCAGGCCTTCGCCGAGATCGGGCAGGTTGAACATCTTCATTGGTACTCCAAAACCTTGTGCGCGGCGCGGACGATGCGCGGCGCGTCGGGCATGTAACGTTCTTCGAGCCGCGCGAGCGGCGTGACGGTATCCCAGGCGGTGACTCGCTCGACCGGCGCGAGCAGCGACAGCAGCCCCAGCTCCGAGACATTCGCCGAGATCTCCGAGGCGAGGCCGCCGGCGCGCGGCGCTTCGCTCACGACGACGCAGCGCCCGGTCTTCCTGACCGAGCCCAGGATCGTGTCGAAGTCGATCGGCTTCAGCGTCGCGACATCGATCACCTCGGCGAACACGCCTTCGGCGGCGAGCTCATCCGCGGCGCCGAGCGCCTCGTGCAGCATCGCGCCCCACGCTACGATCGTGACGTCGGTGCCTTCGCGCACGACGAACGCCTCGTCGAGCGCGAGCGGCATGCCGTCGTCGAGCACCTCTTCCCGGGCGCGCCGGTAAAGGCGCGAGGGCTCGAGGAAAATCACGGGGTCGGGATCGGCGATCGCCGCGAGGAGCAGACCGTAAGCGCGGGCGGGAGAAGACGGGTAGACGACGCGGATGCCCGGAATGTGAGCGAACATCGCTTCGGGGCTTTCCGAATGGTGCTCGGGGGCGTGGATGCCCGCCCCGCAAGGCGTCCTCAGCACCAGAGGGCAGGTCAGCCGGCCCCGCGTGCGATGGCGAAGGCGCCCGGCATGGTTGAGGATCTGGTCGATCGCCGTGTAGGCGAAGCCGGCGAACTGGATCTCGACCACGGGGCGCAGGCCTTCCGCGGCCATGCCGACCGCCATGCCGGCGATCAGGCCTTCGGCGAGCGGCGTGTCGGCGACGCGCTCGGCGCCGAAGCGCGCCTGCAGGCCTGCGGTGGCGCGGAACACGCCGCCGTTCAGCCCGACGTCCTCGCCGAGCACGACGACGCGCTCGTCCTCCTCGAGCGCGCGAGCGAGCGCGACATTGAGCGCTTCAACCAGCGTGATGCTCGACATCGCGTTCGGCGTCCTGAAAGGCGGCGAGCTGCCAGGCATAGGCGCGCGGCAAGCGCGCGTAGAGATGCGCGAACATCTGCTCCGGACTGCATGGCGGCGTGCGCAGGTAATCCTCGACCGTTTTCTGCACCCTGGCGCTCACCTCGCGCACCAGCGCCTGCTCCTTTTCCTGCGACCACGCCCCCTGCGCGGCAAGGAAGTTGCGCAGCCGCAGGATCGGCTCCGCCTTCCATTGCGCGGCGAGCTCCTCGGCGCTGCGATAGCGCGTCGCGTCGTCGGCGGTAGTGTGGTCGGAGAGGCGATAGGTCAGCGCCTCGAGCAGCGTCGGACCCTCGCCCGCGCGTGCGCGCTCGAGCGCGCGCGCAGCCGCATCGCGCACCGCTATCACGTCGTTGCCGTCGAGCTGCTCGCAGGCGATGCCGGCGGCGATCGCCTTTTGCGCGAGGGTCTGCGCGGCGCTCTGCATCCGGCGCGGCACCGAGATCGCGTACTGGTTGTTCACCACGACGACGAGCATCGGCAGCCGCCAGGCGCCCGCCGCGTTGATCGCCTCGTAGAAGTCGCCCTTCGAGGTCGCGCCGTCGCCGCACAGCGCGACCGCGACGCGCGGCTCGCGGCGCAGCTTCATCGCGTAGGCGACGCCGACCGCGTGCGGCAGCTGGCTCGCGATCGGCACATTGAACGGGAAGTCGCGCGGCGACTCGGGAAAGACGTTGCCGCGCTCGTCGCCGCCCCAGTAGAGGAGCGTGCGGTGGGGCGACACGCCGCGCAGCATGAGAATTCCGCTCTCGCGGTAGCTCGGCAGCAGCACGTCGTCCTTCGCCATCGCGCCGCCCAGCCCGGCGTCGATCGCCTCCTTGCCGAGCGTCGAGGCGTAGGTGCCGATCTGGCCCGTGCGCTGCAGCGCGATCGCCTTTGCATCGAAGGCGCGCATCAGCACCATCGCGCGGTAGTCCGGCACGAGCGCCGCCGCGTCCCGAGCGAACTCGGGAAGCGGCCCGCTCGGCTTGCCCTCGGCGTCGAGGTACTGGGTGTAGCGGACCTCGAAGCGCGCGACGACGGTCATCCCGTCATTTGACCGTCGGCGCTGTGAAACTCCTTGATTCCCCTGTCCGCTGCGCGGACTAGTGCTCCTGGACTAGACCGCGCTGCCGTCCTTCGGCATGAATTTCAGCGCCACGCCGTTATTGCAGTACCGCAACCCCGTGGGCGCAGGGCCGTCCTCGAAGACGTGGCCATGGTGGCCACCGCAGCGGATGCAGTGGTACTCGGTGCGCGGGTAGATGAGGTAATAGTCCTTCTTGGTCTCGAACACGCCCGGGATGTAGGTGAAAAAGCTCGGCCAGCCGGTGCCCGACTCGAACTTCATCTCCGAGGTGAAGAGCGGCAGGCCGCAGCCGGCGCAGGCGAATACGCCGGGCCGCTTCTCGTTGTTGAGCGGGCTCGTGCCGGCGCGCTCGGTGCCCTCCTCGCGCATCACGTTGAAGGACTGCGCGGGCAGGCGCTTCTTCCATTCCTCCTTGGACAGCTTGAGCGGCTCGGCAGGCGAAGGCACGGCGGCGCCCGCCGGCAGGAAGGACTTCCAGTTCTTTTGCAGCTCCTCGATCCCTTTCATGTTGGCGGGAGGCGCGGCGAGCCCGCGCTGCGCGGCGAAGGGGCCGGCGAGCAGGATCTTCAGCAGGGTGCGCCGTTCCATGATCTCCTTTCAGGAAAAAAAGCCATGCACGCCGCTTTGGTCGGCGTGCATGGCCGGCGCCTTACAGTCTACAGCGGGAAGTCGAAGCGAATCGATACCCCCGGCGCAGCGTAGACCGGCGCCGGGCGCACCACGACCGGCGCGTAGACCGGCGCCGCGTAGTACGGGTACGCAACCCGGGGAGGTGGCGCGTACACGACTCGCGGCGCCGGTGCGACAACAAAAGGACGCGGCGCGTAGTACCGATAGGCTTGCTTCTCGTGGCCCCAGCCCCAGCCCCAGCCGCGGCCGCGATCGTGGTCCCCGTCGTGGGCCAGCGCGGCGGACGAGACGCCCAGAGCCGCAGCGGTCGCACCCAGGGCAAGCAGGATCTTCTTCAGCATGTCGACCTCCGATTCGTTGAACGCATGGTCATTTCACGCGCCACGCGCCTTAAAGTGAACCGGGAAAGTGCAACAGCTGTAACGGTCTGTTAAGCGGCGCCAACCGGCTCGCAGATCCGCGAGTTCGGTGTGCCCGAAGCCCTGAGCAGATCGGGCTCTGACCCCGAATTAGCGCCGGCGCTTGCGCTTCTGCCGCGCGCTGCGCGCGCGCTCGTCCTTCTCCACGAGCGCGCGCGGCTTGCGGTACTGGTTGAGCAGGGCGACGCGCCGCTCGAAGGGGTCGCGGCGCACGACCGCCTTGAGGTGGCGCCGCTCGAGCAGCCGGAAGTGGCGCAGCTCGTCCAGCGCTTCGCACACCGCCCAGGCATGCCCCGCGCCGCTCGCCCAGACCGTCGTGTCGATCCGCCGCAGGTCGAACGGCAGCGAAAACTCGCGCAGGGTCTTGTGATCACGGCGGTTGTAGTACTCGTGGAAATACGACATCGCGAGCTCGCGCAGCGTGCGATACACCGGATCGCGCCAGCGCAGGCCGATGCCGTTGGTCTTGGAGATCGCGCCCCAGCGGCCGTGCCGCTTGAAAAGCGCCACTACGTGGTCGAAATCGCGCTCGGCCCGCATGTCGAGCAGCAGCGGCGGCTCGCCGTGCACCCAGAGCGCCGCAGCGGCGAGCATTGCCCCTTCGATGCAGTGCGCGCGCCCCGTGCGCAGCACGCCCGCGACGGTGTAGCAGCTCTCTCCGTCCACTTCCCAGTTCTGCTGCAGCTCGTGCAGGAACGCCTGGATCTTCTGCGGCGTGTCGAGGCGCCGCAGCAAGGCGAATTCGGCGGCCGACAGGCCGAGGTCGGACGCCTGGGCAAAGCGCTTTTTCCCCGCCATGGCGGAAAAAATATAACGCTGCGCCGGCGGCGGCAATCGCGGCCGCAACTCCCTGAATCGCAAGGCCGCGCCCGGGCCGAATCCTTTATATCGCCGCTTCGGGCTCGTAGGACAGGGCAGCGTCGCTGCAGGCTTCCAGCAGGGCGATGCCCGGCTGGGCGAGCACGAAACTCTCGCCCGGCCGCAGGATGATGTCGCGAAGGTTGCCGTGCTCGGTAATCCAGACCGAGCCGGCGTGCACGGTGAGCCTGCTGCCGGCGCGGCGCAGCCTGAGCAGCCGACCGCGCTGCAGTTCTATCTTCATTGGCTTCTCGGGATTGAGCATGGCGGGATGATGTGCGGCGCGTGCGGCGCCGCGGTTACCGTGCGGCGCGTACCCATTACAAGTGAAACGTCGCCGTCGATTTCCAAGGCCTGGCAATGCGTGTAACTTACGGGCCGCGGCGCAGCCCGTTACAGCTGTAATGGGCTGCCGCAGCGCGCCGTTAGACTCGCCGCCCCGGTTCGTGAGCTGTCGAATTCGCCCCTGGCCGAACGACTAAGGCGTGAGATGAGCCCTCGCCTTCTTTGCAGTACTGATTCCCGGAGCCCAGAGATGCACAAGCCGGCACTTCGATTCACTCTCTTGCTCCTCCTCCCCTTGGTGCTCGCCGCATGCGACCAGACCAACGGCTCGGAGAAGGGACCGGGCAAGGGCAAGGGCGGCGGCGGCAATCCGTTCGCCGGCATGCCGCCGCCGGAAGTGAGCGTGGTCACGGTGGCGCCGCGCTCGCTCGAGGAGAGCTTCGAATACGTCGGCCAGACCGCCGGCTCTCGGGAGGTCGAGGTGCGCGCGCGTGTCACCGGCATCCTGCTCAAGCGCAATTTCACCGAGGGCGCGGCGGTGAAGGAAGGGCAGTCGCTGTACACCATCGACCCTGAGCCCTTCGAGGCTGCGCTGAACCGGGCGGCGGCAGACGTCGCCGCTGCGGAAGCGCGATTGGACCAGGCAAAGCGCAACGCGGCACGCCTCAAGCCCTTGTACGCCGAGAAGGCGGTCAGCCAGAAGGATTACGACGATGCCGTTTCGGCCGAGGCGATCGGCGAGGCGGACCTCAAGTCGGCGCGCGCGCGTCTCGTCGAGGCGCGCCTCAATCTGAAATACACGAAGGTCGAGGCGCCAGCGTCGGGCATCACCGGGCGCTCGCAGCGCCAGGAAGGGTCGCTAGTGTCGGGCCCCGATGTGCTGCTCACGAGCATCACGCAGGTGCAGCCGATCTGGGTGTATTTCGGCATCCCCGACCGCGAGCAGCAGGCGATCCAGGCCGACGTGCAGGCGGGCCGCCTGGCGCTGCCGAAAGGCGGCAACTTCGAGGTGGCGCTGCGCCGCGCCGACGGCTCGCTCTACGGCCAGACCGGCCGTGTCAACTTCGCCGACGTGAAGGTGACGGCCGCAACGGGCACGCGCGAGATGCGCGCCGAGCTGCCCAACCCGGGCGGCACGCTGCGCCCGGGCGAGTTCGTGCGCGTGATCCTGAAGGGCGCCGTGCGCCCGAACGCCATCACCGTGCCGCAGCGCGCGGTGCTCGAGGGCCCGCAGGGCAAGTTCGTCTACATCGTGAACGACAAGAGCGCCGCCGAGCCGCGTCCCGTCGAGGCGGGCGAATGGCACGGCGACACCTGGATCATCACCAAGGGGCTCAACGCCGGCGAGCGCGTGATCACCGACGGCGTGATGAAGCTCGGCCCGGGCGCGCCGGTGCGGGTCGCGGAAGCCGGACAGAAGCCCCCCGCCGGGCCGGCCCAACCGCCGCAGAAGAAATAACCCATGTTTTCGCGCTTCTTCATCGACCGCCCCATCTTCGCGGCGGTGCTGTCCATCTTCATCGTGCTTGCCGGCCTCGCGGCGATGCGCACGCTGCCCGTCGCGCAGTATCCCGAGATCGCGCCGCCGGTGGTCACCGTGACCGCAATCTATCCGGGCGCATCCGCCGAGACGCTCGAGCAGACGGTCGCCGCGCCGCTCGAGGCGCAGATCACCGGCGTCGAGCACATGATCTACATGAGCTCGACCTCGGGCTCGAACGGCCTGTTGCAGATCGAGGTCACGTTCGACATCGGCACCGACGCCGACCAGGCCGCGCTCAACGTCAACAATCGCGTCAAGGCGGCGGAGCCGCGGCTGCCCGAGGACGTGCGCCGCCAGGGCGTTACTGTGCAGAAGGGCTCCTCCGCCTTCCTGCAGGTGCTCGCGTTCTATTCCCCCGAGGGGCGCTACGACCAGCTCGCGATCAGCAACTTCGTGACGCTCAACGTGCTCGACCAGCTGAAGCGCGTGCCGGGCACGACCAACGTGCAGATCTTCGGCGCCAAGGACTACGCGATGCGGATCTGGGTCAAGCCGGATCGCCTGACCCAATTGAAGCTCACGCCGAACGACCTGATCCGCGCGCTGTCCGAGCAGAACGCGCAGTTCGCCGCGGGCAAGATCGGCCAGCCGCCGAACACCACCGACCAGCAGCTCGTCTACACCGTGACGACGCAGGGGCGGCTCTCCGACCCGAAGCAGTTCGAGGAGATCATCCTGCGCGCCAATCCCGACGGCTCGAACCTGCGGCTCAAGGACGTGGCGCGCGTCGAGCTGGCCTCCAAGGACTACGAGTTCATCGGCCGCATCAACGGCAACGAGGCGACGCTGGTCGGCGTGTTCCTGCTGCCGGGCGCGAACGCGCTCGAGGTCGCGCAGAACGTGGTGAAGACGGTCGACGAGATCGTGCCGCGCTTCCCGGCCGGCATGACCTACCACGTCGCCTACGACACGACGCGCTTCGTCAAGGTGTCGATCCGCGAAGTGGTCACGACGCTGCTCGAGGCGATGACGCTGGTCGTGCTGGTGGTGTTCCTGTTCCTGCAGAACTGGCGCGCGACGCTGATCCCGATGGCGGCGGTGCCGGTTTCGCTGATCGGCACGTTCGCCGGACTCTATGCGCTCGGCTATTCGATCAACACGCTGACGCTGTTCGGCATGGTGCTGGCGATCGGCATCGTGGTGGACGACGCGATCGTCGTGCTCGAGAACATCGAGCGCATCATGCACGAGGAGCACCTGCCGGCGCGCGACGCCGCGATCAAGGCGATGCGCGAGGTGAGCGGGCCGGTGATCGCGATCGTCCTGGTGCTCTGCTCGGTGTTCGTGCCGATCGCGTTCCTCGGCGGCCTTGCCGGCGAGCTCTATCGGCAGTTCGCCGTGACGATCGCCATCGCCGTGGTGATCTCGGGCGTGGTCGCGCTCACGCTTACGCCGTCGCTCTGCGTGCTGATCCTGAGGAGCGAGCACAAGGTGCCGGGACGCTTCTTCGACTGGTTCAACCGCGTGTTCCTGAGGACCACCGGGCACTATGTGAACGGGGTGGCCTGGATGATCCGCCGCGCGGCGGTCGGCGTGCTGCTCTTCCTCGGCATGGTGGTGATAGCCGCGGGCCTTTGGCACTACACGCCCGGCAGCCTCGTGCCCGACGAGGACCAGGGCTTCTACATCGCGGCGGTGATCCTGCCCGACGGCGCGACGCTCGATCGCACCGACGCGGTGGTGAAGCAGGTGGTGGAAGCCATCAAGTCGAATCCGGCCAACCTCGACGCGGTGGCGTTCACCGGCTTCGACTTCCTCGGCGGCTACTTCCGCAACAATGCGGCGACGATCTTCGTCTCGCAGATTCCCTGGGACGAGCGCAAGGTCGGCACGCCGCAGCTCGTCGGCGAGCTGTTCATGAAGACGGCGCACATCAAGGAAGGGCTGGTGCTCGCCTTCGGCCCGCCGGCGATCTTCGGCCTCGGCACCGCCGGCGGCTTCGAGCTTTACCTGCAGAACCGCGGCGACGGCGGGCCCAAGCGAACGGCGCAGGTGATGGGCCAATTCCTGCAGAAGGCGAACTCCGACCCGATGCTGGCCGGCGTGCAAACGCTCTGGCGGCCGGCCACGCCGCAGCTCTATGTCGACGTCGACCGCGACAAGGCGAAGGCGCTCGGCGTGCCGCTCGGCGACCTGTACGGCGCGCTCGCCTCGACGATGGGCACCTACTACGTCAACGACTTCAACAAGTACGGCCGCACCTGGCAGGTGCTCATGTCCGCGGCGCCCGAGTACCGCACCAGCCCGGAGGCGATCGGCGACATCTACGTGCGCTCCGAGCGCGGGCAGATGATCCCGCTGCGCTCGCTCGCCAACGTGCGCTTTGCCTCGGGCCCGGACTCGCTCGTGCGCTTTAACAACCTGCCGGCGGTGAAGCTGCTCGGCCAGGGCGCGCCCGGCGTCTCCTCGGGCCAGGCGATCGGCGAGGTCGAGAAGATCGCCGCCGAGACGCTGCCTTCCGATTTCAGCTACGACTGGGGCGGCGCGTCCTACCAGGAGAAGAAGAGTGGCGGCACCTCGGTGCTCGCGCTCGGCCTGGCGGCAATCATGGTGTTCCTGATCCTCGCCGCGCAGTACGAGCGCTGGTCGCTGCCGCTCTCGGTGCTGCTGGCGCTGCCGTTCGGCACCTTCGGCGCGCTCGCCGCCGTGCACCTGCGCCACTACACGAACGACGTGTACTTCCAGATCGGCCTGGTCACGCTGCTCGGCCTGGCGGCGAAGAACGCGATCCTGATCGTGCAGTTCGCCGAGCTGAAGGAGCGCGAGGGACTGTCGGCGGCGGCCGCCGCGGTCGAGGCGGCGCGGCTGCGCTTCCGGCCGATCCTGATGACCTCGCTCGCGTTCATCTTCGGCGTGCTGCCGCTTGCCTTGTCGACGGGAGCGGGGGCCGGGGCGCGCCGCTCGGTCGGGACCGGCGTCATGGGCGGAATGATCGCCGCCACCTTCCTCGCGATCTTCTTCGTGCCGATGTTCTTCAAGCTGCTCGCCGAGCGGCGGCTGCGCGAAAAGCGCAGCACCGCAGAGATC
>CAYZFN010000202.1:0-12739 GCA_964477695.1 uncultured Enterobacteriaceae bacterium
CGCGGCTACACCTGGGGAATCGCCGGCGAGTACATCAGCGACGAGGGAGCGCTGCGCTTCGGCCGCTTCCTCATGCCCGAGGAATCGAACGGGCTGAAGCTGAACCGCGACATCGCGACCCACTACGGCGAGGCGCTGGAGTTCGAGCGGCCCTACCGGCTGGCCGGGCACAAGGCGGTGCTGCGCCTGCTCGGCTTCCGCAACCGCGTCAATGCCGGCGCGTTCCACGATGCGCTCGCGACCGCGGCGCCGCCCGACGTGGCGCGGGTGCGCCATGTCCAGTCGAAGAACGGCTTCGGCTTCGGCACCCAGGTTGCCCTGACCGAGGATGTCGGCGCTTACGTGCGCGCCGGCTGGAACGACGGCAAGACCGAGACCTATGCCTTCACCGAGATCGACCGCTCGCTGGCCGCCGGCGCCCTCGTAAAGGGCGGCCGATGGGGCCGCGAAGAGGACACGGCCGGCCTGGCGGGCTACGTGAACGGCCTGTCGAGCGCGCACCGCGATTACCTCGCCGCTGGCGGACAGGGCTTCTTCCTCGGCGACGGGCAGCTCAATTACGCCACGGAGCGCATCGCCGAGGTCTTCTACAACGTCGGCGTCTTCCGCGGCGCCTGGATCACCGCCGACTGGCAGCACATCGCCAACCCAGGCTACAACCGCGACCGCGGGCCGTCCGATACCTATAACCTGCGCTTTCACTTCGAGCTGTAATTTCTTCTTGACGCGGGTTCGACGCGGGCATATCGTCCGCGCACATTTTTGGCCGGAGACGTCGTTGGACAGTTGTCCTAGTTTGCAGGCTCCGCGAGCAGGATCGCAGCACCGAGATTAGCCCCAGGCTCCGCCTGCGCTGTCTCGTGAATGGACGAGACAGTGGACGAGACAGACACCGAAGTCCTGTTGAAGACGCCGCAACGCAGGCCCGTGCCGCTGCTGCAGAAGCTCGGCCCCGGCCTCATCACCGGCGCGGCGGACGACGACCCGAGCGGCATCGCCACCTACTCGCAGGCCGGCGCGCAGTTCGGTTACGGCCTGCTCTGGTCGGTCGCCCTTACCACGCCGCTCATGATCGGCATCCAGGTTGTGAGCGCGCGCATCGGCCGGGTGAGCGGCCATGGCCTCGCGGCCAACATCCGCGACCACTTCCCGCGGCCGCTCCTCTACTTCATCGTCGGCCTGCTGGTCGTCGCCAACACGATCAACGTCGCGGCCGATCTCGGCGCGATGGGCGACGCGCTGGTGCTGGTCGTCGGCGGCAACAGCTCGATCTACATCGTGTTCTTCGCCTTGCTGTCGCTCGTACTGCAGATCTTCATTCCGTTTCCGCGCTACGCGCCGGTGCTGAAGTGGCTGACGCTCGCGCTGTTCGCCTATGTCGGCACGGTCATGGTGGTGCACTTCCCCGCAGGGGTGCTGCGCGACACGCTCGTGCCGCAGATCCTCTGGTCGCCGGACTACGTCGGCATGCTGGTCGCAGTGCTCGGCACGACGATCAGTCCCTACCTCTTCTTCTGGCAGGCGTCCCAGGAAGTCGAGGAGCAGCGCGCCACGCCGGGCCACGAGCCGCTGCGCGAGGCGCCGGCGCAGGCGCGCGAGCACCTCGACCGCATCAAGCTCGATACCTACATCGGCATGATGTTCTCCAACCTGATCGCGTTCTGCATCATGCTCACGACCGCGGCGACGCTGCACGGCGCCGGCGTCGAGCACATCGACAGCGCCGCGCAGGCGGCGGCCGCGCTTCGCCCGCTGGCGGGCGAGCTCACCTTCGGCCTCTTCGCCGCGGGCATTATCGGCACGGGTCTGCTCGCCGTGCCGGTCCTGGCGGGCTCTGCGGCGTACGCCGTTGCGGAGAGCTTTCGCTGGCCGATCGGCCTCGGGCTGACGCTCGCCGAGGCGCGCGGCTTCTATGCGGTGCTGAGCGTCGCCACCGTGGTCGGCGTGGCGATCGACCTGTCGGGCATGGACTCGATGAAGGCGCTGATCTGGTCCGCGGTGATCAACGGCGTCGTGGCGGTGCCGATCATGGCGGTCATGATGCTGCTCGCCTCGAAAGCCGACGTCATGGGACCCTTCGTCATCACGCGCCGCCTGCGCGTGCTCGGCTGGTTTGCCGTGGCGGTGATGGCGCTGTCCGTGGCGGCGATGCTCATCCTCGGTCTTCCGGGATAAACGCCGGGTTCCACGCCACTTCCCAGAGGTGACCGTCGGGGTCCTGGAAATAGCCGGCATAGCCGCCGTAGAAGGTGTCCTGCGCCTTCTTCAAGATGCGCGCGCCGGCCCGGCCCGCCTGCGCCATCACGTCATCCACCGCGCCTCGCGACGCGACGTTGTGGGCAAGGGAGAACCCGGTCGAACCCAAAATCGGCACGCCGCTGTCGTGGGCCAGGCTTGCTCGCGGCCAGAGCGCGAGGCGCAGGCCCGGCTGCAGCTCGAAGAACACCACCGCACCGTGCTCGAACTGCGTGCCGACGATGCCCTGCGTAGGCCAGCCGAGCCCGTCGCGATAGAAGCGCAGGGCGCGCTCGAGATCGTCGACGCCGAGCGTGATGAAGGAGACGCGCGGCTTCATTTATGATGCTCGCTCCGCCTGAGGAGGGATCATGAAAATCTACTACCACCCCGTCTCGACCACCAGCCGTCCGCTGATGCTGTTCTGCGAGGAGAACCGGCTGCCCGTGGAGTTCCAGGTCGTCGACCTGATGAAGGGCGAGCACTACCAGCCGGAATACGTCGCGGTGAACCCGAGCCGCCTCGTCCCGGTGCTCGAGGACGGCGACTTCCGGCTCACCGAGAGCTCGGCGATCCTGAAGTACCTCGCCGAGCGCTTCCAGTCGCCGGCGTATCCGAGCGATCTCAAGGCGCGCGCGCGGGTGAACGAGGTCATGGACTGGATCAACACGCAGCTCTGCCGCGATCTCGCCTACGGGTTCGTCTACCCGCAGATCTTCCCGATGCACAAGCGGCCGAGCGACGAGCTGCAGAAAGGCACGCTCGCGTGGGCGAAGGAGCGCGCCCAGGGCTGGATGAAGGTGCTCGACCAGAGCCTGCTCGGGCCGAAGAGGAGCTACCTCTGCGGCAGCAGCATCACGATCGCCGATTACTTCGCCGCCTCGTTCGTCAGCCTCGCCGAGTTCATCCGCTGCGACTTCAGCGCTTATCCGAACCTGCAGCGCTGGTACCAGGGAATGAAATCGCTGCGCACCTGGAACAAGGTGCACGAGATCTTCTACGGCTTCGCCGGCTCGATGAAGGACGTCGCCTTCGAGCGGATATGAGTTTGGATGTAGGGCAGGCGGCGACGGGAAATCCGAGTCTGCCCTACACGACTCTGTCGGGAATTTCCGGGCATGATGCCTCGATGCAAGACATCTGCCCGTCGACGTCCCGGAACTCGCATATCTACATCCGTACGCTGCACGACGCGTGCGTAATCCTTGGCGGCGAGCACAAGCTCGCCGCCTATCTGGGCGTGCCCGTGGAGCTGGTCGAGGCGTGGCTGAACGGCCGCGGTTACCCTTCCGATGCCGTGTTCCTGCGCTGCGTCGATCTCGTGCAGGCTAATCCGCCTCGAGGAATGCCAGAACCGGGTCGAGAGTAGCGAAGGGGCGGAACGCGGCGCCGCGCGCCGCGAGCTCCTCGGCTAGCGCGGCCTTGGCGAATACGACGTCGGCGGCTAGCGCGGCGTCCAGGTCGGAGCGCCCGTCGCCCGCGAACACGATGCTGCGCCGGCCGCGGTAGGGCGCGAGATGACGCGCCTTGGCGTTCGCCGAGCGGGGCACGTCCGGATCGCAGTAAGGAAAACTGGCAATCAGCCGGCCCAGGGCGCCGAACTCGAGCTCGTTGGCGAAGATCGGCACACCCTCGATTCCGTTCGCGCGCAGCACGTGCTCGATCAGCGGCACGAAGCTGTCGCTGACTATGGCGAGCGGAGCGTCGTTGCGCCCCGCCCAAGCCACGATGTCGGCAAAAGCGGGATCGATGGGCACGCGGCCGACGTGCTCGAGCAGCGACTCGCGCGACACGCGCAGGCTCCCGACCTGCAAGCGCAGGCATTCGCTCGCCGGTATCTCGCCGGCGGTCCACGCGCGCTCCCATTCGCGCCAGTCGTCGTTCGGCGAGTAGGCCTCGATCAAAGCATCGAGCAGATCGCCTTGCGTGAGCGTGTTGTCGAAGTCGAAGAACAGCGCCGGCTTAGGCAGCGGCACGGGCAGAGGTGACATTCGCCGAAGCGGGCGCGGCGAGCGAGCTGCAGAACTGCTGCATGCGCTCGGCGACCCGCGAGCGCTCGAGATCCGCCGACACGAGGTGATAGGACTGCTCGAGCAGCAGCAGCTCGCGTCTTTGCGACGCGACGCGCTCGAGAATGAATCGCGCGTTCCGTGGACCGGTCGCGTCGTCGTGCTCGGCCTGCACCACCAGCAGCGGAGCACTCACACGGGGCAGCGCGCGCTTGCAGGCGGCGATCACGCGGCGCATCTCGCAGAACAGGCGCACCGGAAAGTGCGCGTACCCGGACTGGGCGGCGCTACTGCTGTCGCGCAGGTCCATGGCCGCGTATCGCCCGGCGATCCGTGCGCGCAACGCTTCGTCCTTGAGGCCATAGGGCTCATCTTCGCGGATATAGCTGAAGTACTTGAGCGGCGTGAAGTCGACGAGCGGAATCAGGCGGTGGTACCACGGCACGCTCCAGCCATCGTAGAAGAGCGTCGGCGCGAGGCAGGTGACGCCGGTCACATCGGCAGGGAACTCGGCCGCCAGCATCAACGCGAGGTTCGCGCCGAGCGACAGGCCGCCGACCACGAGCGGCACCCCTTCGCTGCGCGCCGCCTCCCGTGCCTCGAGGAACGCGCTCTTCGCCGAGGCGTAGAGCTGCGCGGCGGTGGTGCGTGCGACGATGTCGATCGGCTGGCCGTGGTTCACGAGGCGCGGGCAGCTCACGTGATAGCGCGCACGGCTGCGCAGCCAGTGCGCAACATAGCCGAGCTCGGTCGGCGTGCCGGTCAGGCCGTGCAGCAGCAGGACGCGGCAGCCGCCCTCGCCGCGCAGGAAGATGCCGCGGTCGAGATTCTCCAGGGGTCGCTGCCGCCTGACCCAGGCCCACTCGATCGTCATTGGAAAGCTATTTGAAAGGATTGCCGGGAATACTGGCCGCATCCTAACACTCACTACAACTCCATAAACGTGCTCAAACAACTAAAGCCGACGCCCGCGACCGACGAGGAGCGCGAGCTGCTCGCAAGGGAGAACCGCTTCTGCTCGCACGGCGACACCGTTCACTACGCCGAGCCGCCGAAGATCTTCGAGCGCTGCGAGGGCAGCTACCTCTACGACCTGCACGGCCGCGCCTATCTCGACCTGCAGATGTGGTACTCCGCGGTGAACTTGGGCTACGCCAATCCCGCGGTGACCAAGGCCCTGCGCGCGCAGATGGAGAAGCTGCCGCAGCTCGCCTGCCAATACCTGCACCGCGAGAAGATCGAGCTGGCGCAGGCGATCTGCGAGAGCGTCGAGCGCGCCTTCGGTCTGAAGGGCCGCGTGCAGTTCAACGTCGGCGGGTCGCAGGCGATCGAGGACGCGCTGAAGCTGGTGCGCAAGGCGACCGGGCGCAGCCGCATGCTCGCCTTCCAGGGCGGCTACCACGGCCGCACGCTCGCCGCCTCGGCGATCACCTCTTCCTACCGCTATCGCGAGGCGTTCGGCGAGTTCGCCGATCGCGCGGAGTTCATCCCGTTCCCGTACGTCTTCCGCTCGGCGCAGCGCGGCGACGCGCGCAGAACCGAGGACGAATGCATCGCCGAGTTCGAGCGCCGCTTCGCGCACGAGTACACCGGCGCCTGGAATCCGAAGACCGGCCGCTCCGAGTTCGGCGCCCTGTTCATCGAAGCGGTGCAAGGCACCGGGGGCTACGTGATCCCGCCGAAGAACTACTTTCGCCGGCTCGCCTCGATCTGCCGCCGGCACGGCATCCTGATCGTCGACGACGAGATCCAGATGGGCTTCTACCGCACGGGAAAGATGTGGGCGCTCGAGCACTTCGACATCCAGCCCGACATCCTCGTGTTCGGCAAGGCGCTCACCAATGGATTGAATCCGCTCTCGGGCATCTGGGCGCGCGAGGAGCTGATCCGTCCCGAGGTCTTCGGGCCGGGCTCCACGCACTCTACCTTTTCGTCGAACACGCTCGGCACCGCCACCGGCCTCGCCGTGATGCGCATCCTCGGCCGCGGCGACTACGAAGCCTCGGTGACGCGCAAGGGCGCGTACTTTCTCGGCAAGCTGAAAGCGCTCCAGGGGCAGCACAGCGAGATCGGCGACGTCGACGGGCTGGGCCTCGCCCTGCGCATGGAAATGTGCGAAGCCGACGGCTTCACGCCCAGCCGCCGTCTCGCCGACCGCATGTTCCAGATCGGCCTCGAGGGCAACCTGTCGATCGGCGCGCGCACGCTCGGCCTCGTGCTCGACATCGGCGGCTACTACAAGAACGTGATCACCCTCGCGCCGTCGCTCGAGATCACGACCGAGGAGATCGATCTGGCAGTGTTGGCGCTCGACGAGGTGCTGCGCCGCGCGAAAGCGTCCTTGCTGCAGCCCGCTAGTCTTCGGCGGTAAAGCCCGAGGCCTTGACGATCGGCCCCCAGCGCTCGAGGTCGGCCTTGAGCTGCGCGGCGAAGCCGACCGGCGTCATGGCCGCGGGCTCCATCGCGAACTTGAGAATGCTCTGCTGCGTGTCGCCGAACTCGCTCGCGTCGGCGATGCCGTTGGCGAGGCGCTTCACCACGTCGGGCGGCAGGTGCGCCGGCGCAAAGAAGCCGAGCCAGGCGGAGAAGGCGATCGACGGGAAGCCCGACTCGCGCATCGTCGGCACGTCGGGCAGGAACTTCGAGCGCTCCGGGCTGGTCACCGCGAGCACGCGGATCTTGCCGCTCTTCAGCTGCGGCAGCAGCTCGGAGAGCGGGTTGATGCTTACCGGCACCTGCCCGCCGACGAGATCCTGCAGCGCCGGCGCGCCGCCCTTGTAGTGCACCGGCGTCAGCGGCACGCCGGAGGCCTGCGCGAGCATCACGCCGACGAAGTGCGGCGTGCCGCCGGGCGAAGTGTCGGCGAAGAACGCCCGCTTCGGATTGGCTTTGGCCCAGGCGATGTATTCCTTCACCTGGGTGACTGAATCAGGCAAGGCCGGCCCCGCGGCCAGCCCGAGGGCCGAGCGAGCGACGAGCGCGATCGGCGTGAAATCCTTGATCGGGTCGTACGAAAGCTTGCGGAAGCTGTGCGGATACACCGTGAGCAGGAAGTCCGGCGTAAACAGCACTGTCGTTCCGTCGGGCTCCGCGTTCTTCACCGCCTCGACGCCGGTGCGGCCCGAGGCGCCGACGCGGTTCTCGACGATCACCACGGGCGCATAGTTGCCGCGCAGCTTCTCGGCGAGGATCCGTGCCAGCACGTCCGTGCCGCCGCCCGCGGGGAACGGCACGATGATCTTCAGGTTCTTGCTCGTCGTCTGCGCCGACGCGGCCCACGGCGCAGCGGCTGCGCCGGCGACGGCGAGCAGGAACGTCCTACGAGAGTGCAGCGAGGCCCGCATTGCAAACCTGCTCGTCCTCGTGAGACTGCACGCCCGATACGCCGATCGCGCCGACGCACTGGCCGTCGGCCATGATCGGCAGGCCGCCCTGCACCGGGACGCCCGGCATCTTGACCAGCGCGACGCGGCCGCCGGCGATGCGATCCTCGCTGACCTTGGTCGAGCGGCGCGACACGGCCGCCGTGCGGCCTTTCAGCGTGGCGATCTCGGCGGTGACCGGCGCGGTGCCGTCCATGCGCGTGAGGCTGAGCAGATGCCCCCCGTCGTCGACGATGGCGATAGTGACGTTCCACTTGTTCTTGCGCGCCTCCGCCTGACAGGCGGCGCTGATCTTTGCGCAGTCATCCTGGGTGAGAACCGGCTTCGTCTTCATGAGCTCCTCGCGAGTAGCCTGCGGGCGTTGCCGCTTTCGATCGCCGCGACCAGCTCGGCTTCGAGGCCGAGGCTGCGCAGCGCCGCCGCCTGGTCGGCGATCGGCACGTACGGATAGTCGCTGCCGAACACGACCTGCGATCCGGGAATGAGCTTGAGCAACGCGGCCATCGACGCCGGGTGCGTGGCGTTGGCGGTGTCGTAGTAAAGGCGCCGGAACTCCGCCTCGACGCCCTGCGGCGCGATCTCGCCGATGTTCTTCTGGTTGCGGAAGAAGTAATCGATGCGGCCGGCGAGCATCGGCACCGTGCCGCCGGCATGGGAGAAGAGCCAGCGGATGTCGCGATAGCGCGCCAGGCTGCCCGAGAGCAGCAGGCTCGCCACCGCGCGCGTCGTGTCGTGCGGCACCTCGATCACCGCCGGGAAAGTGCCGACGCTCAGGCGCGCGCAGCAGCTCGCAACCAGGGGATGGAAGTAGACGAGCGCCTTGCGCCGGTTCAGCTCCTCGAGCACGGGCCGGTACGTTCCATCGCCCGGCCACTTGTCGCCGTAGTTGGTCTGCAGGCCGAAGCCGTCGGCCTTCAGCGTCGCGAGCGCGTAGTCGATCTCCTTCAGCGACTCATCGACGTCGACCATGGGCAGCGCCGCGAACAGGCCGAAGCGTCCCGGGTGATCGCGCACCATCTGCGCGCCGTACTCGTTGCATAGGCGCGCCATGCGCGCCGCCTCGGCCGCCCCGTCGTCGAACCAGACGCCCGGCGTCGAGGCGAGCGACAGGATCGCCCTCTGCACGCCGGCCTGGTCCATGGCTTCGATCGACCTCGCCGGCGTCCAGGCGACCTGGCTAGAGAAGTGCGGCAGGTGCCGCTTCTCCTCCCATGCGAGCCACGCCTTCTGGTACTCGGGCGCGTAGAAGTGGTGGTGCGTGTCGATCAGGCCCACAGAAGAGTTTCTCTGGAGTGATGAACAACCCGGAAAGAGAGTCCCGGCGCCCAGTGCCGCGAGGGCGCCGAGGAACTGCCGGCGCGAGTCGCGCAAGTCAGCTCGTCGTCTTGATCTCGAGCTCTTTCAGCTCGCCGACCTCGGCGCCTTCCTCCATGTCGAAGCGATCGCCGAAGTCGAACAGGTCCTCGTTCTGGAACCCGGGGTAGTGCTGGATCTCCCACCAGTTGTGGTCGAGGTCCTCGAAGTAGAACGAGTACACGCCGTGCTGCAGCACCGGCTTCAGCACCTGCCGGATCTTGTACTTGTCCTTGTGCTTGAGGGCGTTCGCGTAGGCCTCGTCGACCTGCTCCTTGGAGCCGACGTCCATCCCCCAGTGGTTGAGCACGTTCACCGGATGGACGTTCTCGCCGACTTCGACGGCGACGATGTGGAACTTGAGCCCGCAGCGCACAACCATCGCCGGCTTCGCGTGGCGCACGCACTCGAGGCCGAGGAACTCCTCGTAGAACTTGCGCGATTCCTTGAGGCTGTAGACCTCCATCGTGCCGTGCGAGAGCACGAAGGGCTTGACGATCGATTTCTCGGTCTTCGCTTCGGCGATGCCGTCGCGGATCATTTCGCGGGTCTCGGACATGATTCCTCCTCGGGAGCTAGTCTAGGCCGAAGACACGGCGGGCGCCACGTCGGCCGCGGTCAGGAACGAATCGGCGAAGAACTCGTCGGGCGGCAGAGCGCACTGGGCGCTGAAGTCGCGCCGCGCCGCATCGACCATCACCGGCACGCCGCAGGCATAGACCTGGTAGCCGGAAAGGTCGGGAAAGTCCTGCATGACGGCCCGGTGCACGAAGCCGGTCCGGCCGCTCCAGCGGCATTCCGGCGTGGGATCCGACAGCACCGGGATGAACTTGAAGTTCGGGGCGCTCCACGACTGCGGCACGTCGAGCATGTAGAGGTCGCGCTTCGCGCGGCAGCCCCAGTACAGCGTCATCGGCCGCTTCTCGGTGATCTTCTTCGCCAGCGCGTACTCGCAGATCGCCTTGATCGGCGCGAAGCCGGTGCCGCTCGCCACCAGGACGATCGGCTTGTCCGAATCCTCGCGCAGGTAGAACGTGCCGAGCGGGCCTTCGAACCGAAGCAGGTCGCGCACCTTGAGCGTGCTGAACGCCGGGTCGGTGAAGAGTCCGCCGGGCGTGTGGCGCACGTGCAGCTCGAGCGCCGTGACGCCCTCGGCCTTGGGCGGCGTGGCGATCGAGTAGCTGCGCCGCTGGTTGTCCTTGAGCAGGAAGTCGAGGTACTGCCCGGCGACGAAGCGGAAGTTCTCGTTCATCGGCAGGCGCAGCCCCAGCACCACGACGTCGGGCGCGGGCTTCTCCAAGCGCTCGACGCGGCAGGGGATCTTGCGCGGCCGGATGCCGCCGAGGCCGTGCAGCTCCTTGACCTCGATCACGAGGTCGGAGAGGGCCTTCGCCTGGCAGAGCAGCACGTGCCCCTTCGCCTTGTCGGCCTCGGGCAGGTAGGTCGGGTGCACGCGGCCGTAGTCGACCTTGCCTTCGACGATGATGCCCTTGCACGTGCGGCAGGTGCCGGCGCGGCAGCTGTAGGGAAGCTGGTAGCCGGCATCGAGGCCGGCCTGCAGGATGTTCTGGTCTTCGGCCACCTCGTAGGTGTGGCCGCTCGGCTTGAGCGCGATCTTGTGTGCCATCGGGCGGCTAGTTTAGACCGAGATAGGCGCGCCGAATGCGAGGCTCGCCGGCGAGCTCGCCCGGCGACCCCTCGGCAACGATGCGGCCTTCCTCCAGCACATAGGCGCGCGTCGCCACGTCGAGCGCGGCGGCCGCGTTCTGCTCGACGAGCAGGACCGCGACGCCACGCGCATGGATGTCGCGGATGATGCGGAACATCTCGAGCACGATCGCGGGCGCGAGGCCGAGCGAAGGCTCATCGAGCAGCAGCAGCCGGGGGCGGGCCATGAGCGCCCGGGCAATGGCGAGCATCTGCTGCTGGCCGCCGGAAAGCGTGCCCGCCGCGTCGCCGAGCTTCGCCTCGAGCGGCGGAAATATCCTGCACATCTCGCGCAGCGATTCGTCGCGACGCGTGCGCGCGGCGGCCCGGTAGGCGCCAAGCTGCAGGTTCTCGCGCACGGTCAGGGTCGTGAAAAGCCGCCGCCCCTCGGGCACGAGCGCGATGCCGTGCTCGCAGAAGCGGTGCGGCGGCATACCGATGAGTGATTTCCCCTCCACCGTCAATTGGCCGGAATGCACGCGCCGCACACCTGCGATGGCGTTGATGAGCGTGCTCTTGCCGGCGCCGTTCGGTCCGACCACCACCGCGAGCGCGCCTGCGGCCACGTCGAGCGACACACCGTCGAGCGCCGGCGCGGCGCCGTAGGTGACGCGCAGGTCCCTCACCTCAAGCATGCGCGCCTCCGAGGTAGGCCTCCACCACCATCGGATGGCTCATCACCTCGCGCGGCGCGCCAGCCGCGATAGCTCTTCCGTACGTGAGCACGACGACGCGGTCGGTCAGCTCCATGACCGCGCGCATCACGTGCTCGACGAACACGATGCTCGCGCCCTGGTCGCGGATCGCGCGTACCAGCTCGATGGCCTCGTCCATCTCTCTCGGCGTGAGGCCGGACAGGACCTCGTCCAGGAAGAGCAGCTTCGGCCGCGACGCGAGCGCGCGCGCGAGCTCGAGGAACTTGCGCTGGTGGAGGTTCAGCTCGGCGGGGAAACGCTCCGCCTTGTCGGCGAGCTTCGTGAATTCCAGCCAGCGCCACGCCTCGGCCTCGGCGCTCGCGCGGTCCATCACCACGCGGCCGAACATCGGCGGCAGCGCGACGTTCTCGAGCACGCTGAGGTGCTGCAGCGGACGGGGGATCTGGTAGGTGCGGGCGATGCCGGCGCGCGCAATGCGGTGCGCCGGGCGGCCGATCAGCTCCTCGCCCTCGAAGCGCACCGAGCCGCTATCGGCCGGGTAATGCCCGCTCACCACGTTGATGAAAGTGGACTTGCCCGAGCCGTTGGGACCGACCAGGCCGAGGATCTCGCCGCGCCGCACTTCGAGGCTCGCCTGGGCGAGCGCCTGCACGCCCTTGAACGCCTTGCTCACATCGCGCGCGACCAGAATCGGCTCGGAATTCGGGGACGGAGCCCGAACTATTTCCCGCCCTTGGGAAAGGAAGGGTTTGCGTCGCCGACCCTTCCGTAGCTTGCCGAGGATGCCTTCGGGCATGAGCACGATCACCGCGATGAGGATCGCGCCGACGAGCGCTCGACCGAGCACCGGCGCCTCGCCCGCGGTAAACCCATAGAGGAGCGCCGTGATGACGACCGCGCCGACCGCCGGCCCAAGCCAGTGGCGCGTGCCGCCGAGCGCGCTCATCAGGATCACGTTGACGGCGAGCGCTATCGAGAACGTCTCCGCGACGGTGACGTAGGAGACGAACACCGCCTGGAGGCCCCCCGCAAGGCCGGCAAGCGCGCAGGACAGGCCGAAAGCCGCGAGCTTGAAGCGATAGGTCGGCACGCCCAGCACCTCGGCGATGTCCTCGTCGTCGCGGATCGCGAACAGGCCGGTGCCGAAGCGCGAGTAGAAGACCGCGTGCGCGATCCACAACGTCGCCGCCGCGATGGCAAGCACGAGCAGGTAAAGCGTGCCGGATATGGTCGGCGCCAGCTTCGGAAGCTCCGCCATCACCTGGATGCCCGGGCCGCCATCGACCGTGTTGAGCATGAGCGTGGCGAGGACGAACGTGACGGCGAGCGTGAGCAGCGCGAACAGTTCGCCGCGCAGGGCGCGCACGCGGAATGCGATGGCTCCCAGCATCAAACC
>CAYZFN010000203.1:0-46541 GCA_964477695.1 uncultured Enterobacteriaceae bacterium
ATGCTTGAAGGACCACTTGCCTCGCTTCACCTCGTGCTCGGCGGGCACGGCGAGCTCGAGCAGGTGTCCGACCGCCGACGAAATGACGAAGCGCTCGCTCTCGAAGTAATCGCCTTTTCGCGTGAAGCCGCCCAGGGCGCGGGCGATGTCGCTCGCGACCGACGGTTTCTCCGCAATGATCAGTTTTTTGGCCATGCGAAAGGCCGCAGATGATAAGTGCAAAGGCGTAGCAGCTTCAACCCGCCGCGCCGGGGGGCGTGAATTTCACACGCAGGCGCTCACGCGTGCGCGCCCGTTAGCTGCGATCAGTTCGGCAACCGGCTGTGCGGGGCGCTGAACAAATCTTCGGCGAGCAGCCGGCTCGTCGGCGTCTGGTGGTTCCAGAGCACCATCAGGACGATCAGCTTCAGCTGGTCGAGCGAGAGCGATTGTCCGGACGCGGCGAGCGATCGCTCCAGCACCAGCTCCCGCGTCGCGGCCGTGAGTATCCCCGACTGCTCGAGGGTAATGAGAAAGCCGCGACATTCTGCGTCGAGCTTCGCGGTTTCGCGCGGCGCGAAGGCGCGGAAGCTCGCGCGCCGGTCGGGCAGGGGCGCGGTGCCTGCCTGCGGCGCACGCAGCACGCCGGCTAGCCAATGCAGCGCCTCGCTGATGTCGGAGTCGTCGAAGCCCGCCGCGGAGAGCTTGCGCGCCACGCGCTCGCGGTCGTCGGCGATTTCGGCCTGCTGGCAATTTTCGAACAGGTAAGCCAGGACGTCGTACATGAGCTCTCCTTTTGTTATTAACGCGCGTGGCGCAGCTGCGGTTTACGCGCCACGCGCTTTCTCGAGCCGTTGAAAAAACCCTCCGGGTAGTGCCGTTATGCGACCGTCGAGCTCTAGGCGCAGAAGCTCGGAAGAAACCTGATCGGCCGAGAGCCCGGCCCTTGCGCAAAGGCCATCCACATCAACCGGATCGTGCCCCATGTGCGCGAGCAGCCCGGGTGCATCGGCCATGCTCGCGGCTGCGCTGGCCGCTTGACGGCGGGGCGTCGCAGGTAAGGTGCCGAATTCGCTCAGCACGTCGTCGGCGCACTCGACCAGCTTCGCCCCGGACTTGATCAGAGCGTGGCAGCCCTTCGAGAGCGGCGAATGGATGGAGCCGGGCACGGCGAAAACTTCACGCCCCTGTTCGGCAGCTGCGCGTGCAGTGATCAACGAGCCGGAAGCGAGCGCTGCCTCGATGACCAGGCAGCCGCGCGCCAATCCGCTGATCAAGCGGTTACGTCGCGGGAAATTATGGGCCGCGGCCGGCGTGCCGAGCGGGAATTCACTCAGCAACAGGCCCTGCCCGGCGATCTGCGCGGCGAGTAGGGCATTGCGTTGCGGATAGACGAGATCGATGCCGGTTCCAAGAACCGCAATCGTTGAGCCCGGTCCCGTTAAGCCACCACGGTGCGCCGCTGCGTCAATGCCAAGCGCAAGGCCCGAGACAATGGTCAGCCCTCCGGCGCTCAGCGCACGGGCGAACTCCTCGGCGTTGCGCTCCCCCTGGGCCGAGGCATTGCGGCTGCCGACGATCGCAAGCGCGTCGCGTTGCAGCAACTCAAGCCGTCCGCTGGCATAAAAGATGGGCGGCGGATCGGCGATCTCGAGCAACGGCCGCGGATAGGTCTCATCGGCCAGCGTAACGACGAAGTGGTGCGGCTGGGCGGCCCACTCGAGCGAGCGCTGCACGGCCTCGTCCACCACCGAAGAGTCGAGCGCCTCGAGCGCCGCTGTGCCGACGTAGGCGGTAAGCTCGCTGCGCCTGCGTGCCAGCACCGCCTGCGGCAGACCAAACTCGCGCAGTAGCTTGCGCACCGTTCCCGGTCCGAGCCCGGGGGTCAGCGCAAGCTGCAGCCAGCCGGCAAGCCCGGGATCGCGCGTCATGCTTAGCTGCTAGGGCGTCTGCACCACATCCAGCGGGCCGACCGGGCGCGTCACGCGCATGACAAGCGCGTAGGACACGCGGTCGAACACGCGGAAGACGAACGCGAGACCCGCGCGCTCGTTCGGCAGGTCGATCCTAGCATCCGGGGCGTTCAGCCCCTTGCTGCGGTCGCGCACCGACCCGCCGAGCGAATAGACAGCGAGCACGTGGCCCACTTCGAGGCCGTCGCGCCTGCCGCGGTTAAGGGTGATGATCGATTGCGGGCCCGCCTCGCCGACCTTGCTCACGCCGCCGTAGATGGCCATAACGCGGCCGCGTATATCGGTACTGGGCGCGTGCGGCGCGTAGTTGATCGACTGAGGCCGGGCGGCCGCGATCAGCTTGTCACCCGCTTCCACTTCCTGCACCGCAGTCGTTAGGACCACGGTGGCCGGATCACCCGGCCGGGTGACCTGGGCAGTTCCAAGATACACCGCCTCGTAAGCGAGCGTCTGGTTGGTGTCGGGATCGACGAGCGGTGCGCCACGCCGGTAGACGAACCACGTTTCGTCTTTAACGCCAGCGATACCACGCACGTACGCCGAATTGCCCTCGGCAAGGATCACGCGGTCGGTTTGCGTGCCGATGATGGTCGGCGCGTTGTCTAGGCCATCGGGCTCGACCACCAGAGGTTTGGTGAGGAAAGGCTCGATGAGCGCCGCGGGGATGCTCGGTATGCTCTCCTTGGCGAGCGCTTCGCCACGCACCTTCGGGCCGAGCTTGAGCGTGCCTGAAGGGGGAGCCGCTTCACGGGCAGTCGCGGCGGGTCCCTCCTCGGTGCCCGGCGCGCCGCCAATGCTAAGACGTCCGCTCGCGCGGTCGAGCAGGATCACGTAACCCGGATAAATGAGGTGCGGATTGCGGATCTGGTCCTTGTTCAGACCCCACAGCTCGGGCCAGCGCCAAGGCGAATCGGTATAGCGCTGGGAAATGCCCCAGAGAGTATCGCCGGGGACCACGACATAGCGGTCTGGAGCATCCGGTTTTAGGGTCAGCGGGGAACTGGGTGCCTGCGCCAGCGCTAACCCGGCGAGCCCGAAGAAACCGAGTGCTGTGATAGACTTACGCAATTGCTGGACCATGGTGACCCCGTCCTTCTTATGGCTTCTTGGGCCGGCAGTTCTTAGCGTTCTGCGCTCCAATGTAGCACAACGGCAGTAGCTTATATGGCGCGTTAGATTCTCCATATAATGTATTCAATTAGCAAGCAATTTTGTTCTGAGATGGCAATCCAAAATATCCTCCGTTACCCTGACGCCCGGCTCCACAAGGTGGCTGCCCCCGTTACGGTTTTCGACGACTCGCTGAAAAGGCTAGTCGCCGATATGACCGAGACGATGTATGCCGCCCCCGGCATCGGCTTAGCCGCCACGCAGGTCGATGTGCACAAGCAAGTCATCGTGGTCGATGTGTCGGAGCGTCGCGACTCGCGAGTGGTGCTGGTCAATCCGGAAATTGTCGAGGCGACCGGCGAGTCCGACATCGAGGAAGGCTGCCTGTCGCTGCCGGGGATATACGAGCTGGTGCCCCGCGCAGAGCGCGTGAAGGTGCGCGCTTACGATCAGAACGGCAATGCCTTTACCCTCGAGGCACAAGGTCTGCTCTCGGTTTGCATCCAGCACGAGATGGATCATCTGAAGGGCAAGGTGTTCGTCGAGCACTTGTCGCAGCTGAAGCAACAGCGCATCCGGGCCAAGCTGGCGAAGCAGCTGCGCAGGACGGCATAGCGCGGCGCGCCTGCGACTCGCCTTCGCGGGAACTGCCGAGTTTGCGCGACGGGTGCTCGCCCGTCTGCTCGATACGCGGCACGACACCGTTCTCGTCCTGACGCGGCCTGACCAGGCCGCCGGTCGCGGTTTGCAGGTGACGCCGAGTGCCGTGAAGCGCTTCTGCGTCGAGCGGGGTTTCGAAGCGTTTCAGCCAGCCACGCTGAAGAGCCCAGACGTCGAACAGCGGCTGCACGCGGCGCGCGTCGATCTTCTCGTGGTCGTGGCCTACGGGCTCCTCGTACCAAGCGCGATACTCGCCGCGCTGCCTCTCGGAGCTGTGAATGTGCATGCTTCTCTGCTCCCGCGATGGCGTGGCGCCGCCCCTATCCAACGAGCGCTTCTCGCCGGCGACCACAGTACCGGGGTATCGGTCATGAAGATGGACGCCGGTCTGGACACCGGGCCGCTTTACGAGCAGCGAGCGCTTCCCATTGCGCCGGATGAGGACGCCGGTTCGCTGCACGACAAGCTGGCGGCGCTCGGCAGCGAGGCGCTCGTGGACGTGCTCGACCAGCTGCAAAGCGGGCGCGCGCAGGTCGTCACCCAGTCGCCACGGGGCGCGACCTACGCGGCGAAGATTGACAAGCGGGAAACACAGCTTGATTGGCGCCGCTCGGCGGCCGAGCTCGAACGCGCGGTTCGAGCCTTTCGACCGTCGCCGGGCGCGAGCGCACAGCTCGACGGGGAGCGGATCAAGGTGTGGAACGCGCAGGTCACCGACGCGACGGGCGAGCCGGGGGTGCTCCTCGACCCGGAGGCGTTAATCGTCGCGTGCGGCAGCGGGGCACTTCGTATCCGGGAGCTGCAGCGCCCCGGCGGACGGCGCCTGAGCAGCGAGGAATTCGTGCGCGGTCGACCCCTCGAGCGCGGAACCCGGCTTCAATGAAGGGCTCAAGCGCGCTCGCGCCGGCGCTGCGCGCAGCCGCCAAAGTGGTCGCCCGAGTCGCCGCGGGCCATAGCCTGGCCGATGAACTCGGGCGCGGTTCGGATGCGGCGTCTGGCGGAGCGCGCGCCGCTTTGCTCGACCTGACGCATGGGACGCTCCGTCGCTACGGTCGGGTACAGGCGATCGTCGCGCAGCTCTCGCAGCGCGGACGGCCCGACGCGATGCTCGAAGCGCTCCTCTGGTGCGCCATCTATGCGCTCGATTCTGGCCGCTATGCCGAGTACACCGTCGTCGACGAGGCCGTGAAGGCGTGCACGCTTCTGGAGCGCTGGAGCGCCAAAGGGTACGTGAATGCGCTTTTGCGGCGCCTCGTGCGCGACCGCGACGCGATCGAGAGGCAGCTCGCGCACGCGCCCGAGGCGCGCTATCAGCATGCCCAGTGGTGGATCGACCTTGTGCGGAGCGCCTATCCAGAGCAATGGCAGGAGGCGCTCCTGCAAGGCAATCGCCCGCCGCCGATGTGCCTACGCATCAATCGTCGGCGCACCACTCCGGAGCGCTACCTTGCGCGGCTCGGCGAGTTCGGCATGCGCGCGCGCGCTCTCGGCGCGGAAGCCTTGCTCCTCGAGCTCCCGGTACCGGTAGAACGGCTACCCGGCTTTGCCGAGGGCGAAGTCTCGATTCAGGACTTCGGCGCGCAGCGCGCCGTGCGCTGCCTCGAGCTGGCGGACGGACAGCGCGTGCTCGATGCCTGCGCCGCGCCGGGCGGCAAGGCGGCACACATACTCGAGTTGTGTGATGTCGAGCTGACGGCCCTGGATGTCGACGCCGAGCGTTCGGCGCGCCTCGCGGCCAACCTCGGCCGGCTGGGGCTTTCGGCAAAGATTGCGGTGTCAGACGCTACGCAATTCGCTCCGTCCGGCGCACGCTTGTTCGACCGGATCCTCGCCGACGTGCCGTGTTCCGGCTCGGGCGTCGTGCGACGCCATCCGGACATCAAGTGGCTGCGCCGCGCGACGGACCTCGAGGGCTTCGCGCAACGGCAAAGCCGTCTGCTGGACGCGCTTTGGCGGCTGCTCGCCCCGGGTGGTAAATTGCTGTATGCCACGTGCTCCGTCTTTGCGCAGGAAAACGATGCCGTGATCGACGCGTTCGTCGCTCGCAGCGCGCATGTCGCGCGCGCCGCGCTCGCCGATCGCGGTCCTGCGCAATGGTTGCCCGCGGCCGAGCACGATGGATTTTTTTACGCGTTGATCGAAAAACAAGCCTGACGTGGCAGCGATGCGTGGCATCGCCTGGGTTGGCGGTCTGGTCGCGCTGCTCGCCTGCACGCTCGTCCAGGCGAACGACATCGACGTGCGCGAGGCGCGCTTGCGCAGCGTCGAGGAAGGCCTGGTGCTCGATGCCGATTTCGCCTTCGAGCTTACTCCGCGCCTCGCCGAAGCCTTGTCGAACGGCGTGCCGCTCTACTTTCGCGTCGATTTCAGGCTGACCCGCCGGCGCTGGTACTGGTGGGACGAAACCGCGTCCGAGGGCGAGCTGCAGTTGCGGCTCTCCTACCACGCGCTGTCGCGTCATTACCGGCTTTCGACCGGCGCGCTGCAGCGCAGCTTCCCCACCCTCGGCGAGGCGCTCGACGTCCTGCAGCACCTGCGCGGCTGGCTCGTGGTCGACCGCACCGTCAGCTTCGCCAATGCGGATTACGATGCCGCCGTGCGCATGCAGCTCGACACCGCCCTTTTGCCCAAGCCCTTCCAGCTGAGCGCGCTTACCAGCCGCGAGCTGCATCTCGAGTCGCCATGGCGGCGTTTCGTCGTGCACTCGCCGCGGCAGCTGCCGGCGCCCGTGGAGAGCCGCGAGCCGCGGCCCGCCGAAAGATGAAGGCGCTTCTCATCGCCGGTAGCGCGGTCGCCGCAGTCGGCCTGTTTCTGCTCGCCACCGCAAGCGCTGATACGACGCTATTCGCCCGCCAGTATCCTTTGCTGCTGGCGCTGAACGCGGGCCTAGCTGCCCTGCTCGCCGCGCTGCTCGCCTACCAGCTCTTTGCGATGGCGCGCCGCTATCGCGCGCGCGTATTCGGCACGCGCCTCACGTTGCGCCTGCTGTTGCGCTTCGCGGCGCTCGCCGTGCTGCCGGGGGTGGTCGTCTATGCCGTCTCGGTGCAGTTCATCACCCGCTCGATCGAGTCTTGGTTCGACGTGAAAGTCGACGCCGCGCTCGAAGGCGGCATCAACCTCGGGCAACAGGCGATCGACCAGATGCTGCTCGAGCTCCAGGGCAAGGCGCGCGCCATGGCGCTCGAGCTCGCCGAGCGGCCCACGCCGCAGGTCATGTCCCAGCTCGAGCGCCTGCGCGCCCAGGCGGGAGTGCAGGAAGCCGTGGTGCTGAGCGGCACCGGCCGCCTGATCGCGAGTGCCACCGAGGACGTGACGAAGCTGGTACCCAATGTGCCGAGCATCGCGCTGCTGCGCCAAGCCCGAACCAATCGCGGCTATACAAGCGTCGATGCCACCGAGGGCCGCTCGCTCTCGCTGCGCGCGATCGTTCCGCTCGAGCCGCGGGCGCTCGCCGACGAAGTGCGTTTCATCCAGCTGCGCGCAAGCGTCCCCGCGTCGTTCGCCCGCAATGCCGAGGCGGTGGAAGCGGCTTACCGCGACTATCGCGAGCTCGCCATCTCGCGCGACGGGCTGAAGCGCATCTATGTCGTGACGCTTACTTTCGCGCTGCTTATGGCTCTGTTCGTCGCGGTGGCGGCGGCCGTCACGCAGTCGAACCGCCTCGCGGCGCCGCTCGCAACGCTGGCGCAGGCCACGCAAGCGGTCGCGCGCGGCGATTTCTCGCGCCAGGCGCCGGTGACGAGCCGCGACGAGCTGGGGGTGCTTACCGAGTCGTTCAACTCCATGACGCGACAGCTCGACGAGGCGCGCCGCGTCGTCGAGGTGAACCGTGCGGCCCTCGAGTCCGCGAAGTCGCGCCTGGAGAATATCCTCGCCAACCTGTCGGCCGGCGTGCTGGTGTTCGACCATCGGCTCGAGCTGTCCATCGCCAACCACGGCGCGGATGCAATCCTCGGCGCCGAGCGCGACGCCTTCGCCGAGCTCATGCGCGAGCACTTCACCGAGCACGCCGAGGAGCCGTGGCGGCTAGACCTGCAGCTCAAGGGCACGGGTAAGACGCTGCATGCGCGCGGCGCGCAGCTGCCGCGCGCCACCGGCGGCGGCTACGTGCTCGTCTTCGACGACATCACGCAGCTTATCAACGCGCAGCGCGCGATCGCCTGGGCCGAGGTGGCGCGCCGCCTTGCCCACGAGATCAAGAATCCGCTCACGCCGATCCAGCTCTCGGCCGAGCGCCTTGAGATGAAGCTCGGCGAGCGCCTGTCGCGTGAGGATGCCGAGACGCTGAAGCGGGCGATTGGCACAATCGTCAACCAGGTGGCCGCGCTCAAGGCCATGGTTGACGACTTTCGCGACTATGCCAAGCTGCCCGCGCCGGTGCTTGGGCCGCTCGACCTGAACCGCCTGGTCAGCGAGGTACTCGCCCTGTACGAGAACTCGTCGGTGCCGGTGTCGCGCAGCCTCGCGCCGCGCCTGCCGCTCGTCTGGGCCGATGGCGCGCAGATCCGCCAGGTGATTCATAATCTTGTCCAGAACGCGCAGGATGCGCTCGAAAACGAGCGCGCGCTCTCGGCGCAGGCGGTGATCGAAGTGCGCACCGAGCTCGCCGGGGACCGGGTGAGGCTCGCGGTGTCCGACAACGGCGCCGGCTTCCCCGAGGCGCTGATGGACCGGATATTCGAGCCCTATGTCACCACCAAGCCGCGTGGCACCGGCCTTGGACTGGCGATCGTCAAGAAGATCGTTGATGAGCACCACGGCAGCGTGGCGATCGAGAATCGCCCGAGCCGCGGCGCTTCCGTGAGCGTGCTGCTTCCCTTGGCGAAAGCGGCGTAGCGATGGCGCAGATCCTGGTCGTCGACGACGAGGTGGGGATTCGCGAGCTGCTCTCGGAGATCCTCACCGACGAGGGCCATCAGGTGCTGGTCGCAGAAAGCGCCGGCGAAGCGCGCCGCCTGCGCGAGCGCACCCGGCCGGACCTGGTGCTGCTCGACATCTGGATGCCTGACACCGACGGCATTTCGCTGCTCAAGGAATGGGCCGCGAGCGGCCAGCTCACGATGCCGGTGGTCATGATGTCCGGGCACGGCACCATCGAGACGGCGGTAGAAGCGACGCGCATCGGCGCGCTCGATTTCCTCGAGAAGCCGATAGCCCTGCAGCGCCTGCTCGGCACGGTGAAGCGCGCGCTGCGCAGTCCCGACACCGCGCCGGCGCCGCAGCTGGCGCTCAGCGCGCTCGGCCGGTCCGAGGCGCTCGTCGAAACCAAGAAGCGACTTGCGCAGCTGGCGCAGCTGTTCGCGCCGCTCCTGCTGCGTGGCGAGCGCGGCATGCGGCCTGAGCTGTTCGCGCGGCTGATCGTGCCGAGCGGCGCGCCGTTCCTCGCCGGCGCCGAGCTGCTCACCGAGCCGCCCTCCGAGCTGCTCGGCAAGGCGGCCGGCGGGATCCTCTTCATGCCGGACCTCACGCGGCTCGGGCGCGCCGAGCAGCGCAGCCTCGAGTTCGTGCTCGCGCGCGCGGAGAAGCACAAGGTCCGCGTCACCTCTTTCTCCCCGGTCGACGTCCGCAGCCTCGTCGAGAAGCACGAGTTCGACCCCGATCTGTGCACGCGGCTGGCCGAGCTGACGCTGCGGTTACCGGCGGTGCGCGACTTCGCCGAAGACGTGCCCGATCTCGCCTCGCTTGTCCTGGCGCAGCTCGTCGAAAGCCGCCTTTGCCCGCCGCGCCGTTTCGGCATCGCGGCTTTGAACGCGCTGCGCCACCACCCCTGGCCCGGCAACCTCGCGGAGCTCGAGAGCGTGGTCAAGGATCTTGCGCTCACCTCCCTCGATGAGGAAATCCAGCTGGCCGACGTGGAGCGGGTGCTCGCCACGCGCGGCGCGCCGAGCGTTCTGCCGGATGTGGCGTTCGACCGTCCTTATCGCGAGGCGCGCGAAGCGTTCGAGCGGGTGTATTTCGAGAATCTGCTCGCCCGGGAAAACGGCAGCATGTCGCGTGTCGCGGAGCGCTCGGGCCTCGAGCGCACCCATCTCTACCGCAAGCTCAAAGCGCTCGGGCTGCCGGTGGGTCGCAGAGAGGAAGGCTAGGCCGGCTTCGCCGGCTTCTTCTTCCGACGGTGCGGGCGCGTCTTGCCGTAGCTGCCCTTGTAGATCTTGCCGCGGCGCGTTCTCTTGTCACCTTTTCCCATGGCGGCCGATTATAGCGGCGCGCCGATCTCGTCGGGCTCGTACGCGAGATTCGGCGCGAGCCACTTCTCGGCCTCGGCGGTCGCGGTGTTGCTGCGGCGCGCGTAATCCTCGACCTGGTCGCGGCCGATCTTGCCCACCGCGAAGTAGCTCGCCTGCGGATGCGACAGATAAAAGCCAGCGACCGACGACGCCGGCAGCATCGCGAACGATTCGGTGAGGCGCATGCCGGCATTGCGCTCCGCGGCAAGCAAGGCGAACAGGCCGCCCTTGGCGCGGTGATCCGGACATGCCGGATAGCCCGGCGCGGGCCGGATGCCGCGATAGCGCTCGGCGATGAGCTCCGCCGCGGAGAGCTGCTCGTGCGCCGCGTATCCCCAGAATTCGCGGCGCACGCGCTCGTGCAGGCGCTCGGCAAAAGCCTCGGCAAACCGGTCGGCGAGCACCTTGAGCATGACCGCGCTGTAGTCGTCATGCGTTGCCTCCAGGCGCGCCAGGCGTTCGTCGAAGCCGCCGGCAGCAACCGAAAAGGCGCCGATCCAGTCCGCCACCCCGCTCTCCCGTGGCGCGACGAAATCGGCGAGGCAGAGGTTGGCGCGTCCTTCGGGCTTGTGGTTCTGCTGGCGCAGGTTGTGCCAGGTCATGAGCGCTTGGCGGCGCCCCGGGTCGGCATAGATCTCGATGTCGTCCTGGTTGACCTGCGCTGCAGGACAGAGCGCGAGCACGCCGTGCGCCACAATCCATTTCTCGCGCACGACCTTTGCCAGCATCTCCTGCGCCTCGGCGAGCAGCTTGCGCGCGGCATCGCCTACCACCGGATCCTCGAGGATGCGCGGATACGCGCCGGACAGCTCCCACGCCTGGAAGAACGGCCCCCAGTCGATGTAGGGAACCAGCTCGCCGAGCGGATAGTCGCGCAGCACGACGACGCCGCTTTGCCGCGGCGCCGGCGGCCGGTAGGCTTGCCAGTCGGTCTGCACGCCGCGCCGGCGCGCCTCGCCGATCGGGTGCAGCGGACCCGGACCGCTCTTACGGCTGTGTTGGTCGCGGATCTTGTCGTAATCGGCACGCACCTGGGCGATGTAGGCCTCGTGCGTTTCGGACAATAGCCCGGCGACGACCGAGACGCTGCGCGAAGCATCGGGCACGTACACCACCGGCCCCGAATAGCGCGGCGCAATCTTTACCGCCGTGTGAGTGCGCGAGGTCGTAGCGCCGCCGATGAGGAGCGGCAGGCGCAGCGCGGCGCGCTCCATTTCGCGCGCCACGTGCGCCATTTCTTCGAGGGACGGCGTGATGAGCCCGGAAAGGCCTATGGCATCGGCCTTCTCGCGCAGCGCTGTCTCGATGATCGTCGCGGCAGGCACCATGACGCCGAGATTTACCACTTCGTAGTTGTTGCACTGCAGGACCACGGCGACGATGTTCTTGCCGATGTCATGCACGTCGCCTTTGACGGTGGCGATGACGAGGCGGCCTTTGGCGCGCGCGGCTGCCCCGCCCTTCGCCTTTTCCGCTTCGATGAACGGGATGAGGTGCGCGACCGCCTGCTTCATCACGCGCGCCGACTTCACGACCTGCGGCAGGAACATCTTGCCGGCGCCGAACAGGTCGCCCACGATGTTCATGCCGTCCATCAATGGACCCTCGATCACCTCGATCGGCCGCGCGCAGTTGCGCCGCGCCTCCTCGGTGTCGGCGACGACGTGGCTCGAGATGCCGTTGACGAGCGCGTGGGCGAGGCGCTGCTCCACCGGTGCGTTGCGCCACGCCTCGTCCTTGGTCGCCTCGCGGCTCGCACCCTTCAGCGTCGCGGCGAGCTCTAGCAGCCGCTCGGTGGCATCAGGCCGCCGGGCAAACAGGACGTCTTCGACGCGCTCGCGCAGCTCGGGGTCGAGCTTCTCGTATACGCCGAGCTGCCCGGCGTTGACGATGCCCATGGACAGGCCGGCGCGGATCGCGTGATAGAGGAACGCGGTGTGCATCGCCTCGCGCACGACGTCGTTACCGCGAAACGAGAACGACAGGTTGGAAACCCCGCCGGAAACGCTCGCGTGGGGCAGGTTGGCCCGGATCCAGCGTACCGCCTCGATGAAGTCGATGCCGTAGCGCGCGTGTTCCTCGAGGCCGGTGGCGACGGCGAAGATGTTCGGGTCGAAGACGATGTCTTCGGCCGGAAAGCCGAGCTTTTCGGTGAGCAGGCGATAGGCACGCCGGCACACCTCGGTGCGCCGCTCCAGCGTATCGGCCTGCCCCCGCTCGTCGAACGCCATCACGACCGCCGCGGCGCCATAGCGGCGGCAGAGCTCCGCCTGCTGCAGGAACGCCGCTTCGCCCTCCTTGAGCGAGATCGAATTCACGATCGGTTTGCCCTGTACGCACTTCAGCCCGGCCTCGATCACGCTCCATTTGGAACTGTCGATCATCACCGGCACACGGGCGATATCCGGCTCCGCGGCGAGCAGGCTGAGGAAGCTCGTCATCGCCTTCTCGGAGTCGAGCATGGCCTCGTCCATGTTGACGTCGACCACCTGCGCGCCGTTCTCCACCTGCTGGCGCGCCACGGCCAGCGCGCCGGCGTAATCGCCGGCAAGCACCAGGCGAGCGAAGGCCTTCGACCCCGTGACGTTAGTGCGCTCGCCAACGTTGACGAACAGCGAACGCTCGTCGATGTTGAGCGGCTCGAGGCCGGCGAGGCGCAACGCGGGCGGCAAGGCCGAGCACTTCCTCGGCGCCGTGCCGCGTACCGCCTCGGCCATTGCGGCGATGTGCTCGGGCGTGGTGCCGCAGCAGCCGCCGGCGATGTTGAGCCAGCCGTTGCGTGCCCATTCGCCCACGTGAAGCGCCATCGATTCGGGCGTGTCCTCGTACTCGCCGAAGGCGTTCGGCAGACCGGCGTTGGGATGACAGGAAGTGAACTGCTCGGCGAGCCGGGCAAGCTCTTCCACGTAGGGGCGCAGCTCACGTGCGCCGAGCGCGCAATTGAGACCGACCGCGAGCGGCCGCGCGTGGCGGACCGAGTTGTAGAACGCCTGCGCCGTCTGCCCGGAGAGCGTGCGCCCGGAGGCATCGGTAATCGTGCCGGAGACGATTACCGGCAGTCGCGCGCGCCGCTCGGCAAACGCGCTCTCGACGGCGAACAGCGCCGCCTTTGCATTCAGCGTGTCGAAAACCGTCTCGACGAGCAGCAGGTCGACGCCGCCCTCCAGCAGGCCGTCGATCGCCTCGCGGTAAGCCGCGACCAGCGTATCGAACGTGACGGCGCGATAGCCCGGGTCGTTCACATCAGGCGAGAGCGACGCGGTCTTGTTGGTCGGCCCGAGAACGCCGGCAACGAAGCGCATGCCGCCCGCCTTGCGCACGTGCTCGCTCACTGCCTCGCGCGCCAGCCGTGCCGCGCTGCGATTGAGCTCGCGGGCCAGCGATTGCATGTCGTAGTCGGTGAGCGCGATCGCCGTGGAATTGAAAGTATTGGTCTCGACGATGTCCGCGCCGGCCGCAAGGTAGCGCGCATGGATGTCCCGCACGAGCGCCGGCTGCGTCAGGCAAAGCAGATCGTTGTTGCCGCGCAGCTCGCGCGGCCAGTCGCGAAAGCGCTTGCCACGGTAGTCTTCCTCGGCGAGCCGAGCGCGCTGGATCATCGTGCCCATCGCGCCGTCGAGCAGGAGGATGCGCTCCCGCAGCAATGCGTCCAGGTTGGTCAAGCCGGATCCCGAAATGACAATCCGTGGGAGTCTGCCCACCGCTTGCGCGCAGTGTCAATCGCGCCCGCCGGCTTGCCTATAATCGCGCGCTCCATGGCCGACGAATTCGACTCCATCGTCGCGGTCTTTGCCTGCCAGGTCCACTGGGGCGATTGCGATCCGGCGGGCATCATCTTCTACCCCACCTATTTCCGCTGGATGGACGCCGCGACCTGGGCGTTCTGGGCGAGCGTCGGCTACACCGCGAAGCGGATGAAGTCCGAGCAGCTCGCCATGCCGCTCGTCAGCGCCGATTGCCGGTTCATCGCGCCCGCCGGCCAGGGCGACCGCTGCGAAGTGCGCTCGCGCATCGCGCGCTTCGGCGGCAAGTCGTTCGTCGTAGCGCACGACGTGGTGCGCGATGATGGCACCGCGCTCGCCTCGGGTAGCGAGACCCGCGTGTGGGGCCGCTTTGCCGGCGGGCCCGGTACGCCGCTCAAGGGCGAGACCATCCCGGAGGACGTGAAGGCGCTTTTTCGGCGCGCTGGTAGGCGCTAGGCGGGAAGCCGCTACTCGGCGTCGGGCTGCTTGGCCGGCTGAGCACGATCGAAGGCCGGCAGCTGCATGCACGCCTCGAAGACGCGCATCGTGTTGGGGAAAGCGCCGAGATCGGCGTCGTAGCGCCGGGCATTGAAGATTTGCGGCACCAGGCAGCAATCGGCGAGGCTCGGCGCATCGCCATGGCAGAAGCGGCCGCGCGGCTGCGCCGGGCCGAGCTCGGCTTCGAACTTCGTGAGGCCCTCGGCGATCCAGTGCTGATACCACGCCTTGATCTGCATTTCGTTCTGCCCGAGGCCGCGCTTCAGATGCTGCAGGACACGAAGGTTGTTGAGCGGATGAATCTCGCAGGCAACGAGCAGTGCGAGCGCGCGTACCCGGGCGCGCTCGCGGGCATCCTTCGGCAGAAGCGCGGGCTGCGGCTGCACGCTTTCGAGATACTCGATGATGGCGAGCGACTGGTTGAGCCGCGTGCCGTCGTCGAGCTCGAGGGTCGGCACCAGCGCTTGGGGGTTGACCGTCAAGTAGTCCGGGCGACGGTGTTCGCCTTTAGCCAGGTGTACGAACACCGGCTGGTAGGCGAGCCCCTTCAGGTTGAGCGCGATGCGGACGCGAAACGCCGCCGAGCTGCGGAAATACGTATACAGCTTCAAAGCGCGGCGGCGATGCGGACCTTCAGCTCACCGACCTTGTCGATGCCGGCGAGCAGCTCGTCGCCTGGCTTCACCGGTCCGACGCCGGCCGGCGTGCCGGTGAAGATCAGGTCGCCCGCCTCCAGCGTGTAGTACTCGGACAGATAGGCGATCTGCTCGGGCACCGACCAGATCATGTCGCCGAGGTCGGCGCGCTGGCGCTGCTTGCCGTTGACGTTGAGCCAGATCGCGCCCTTGGAGGGGTGGCCGATCTTGGCCGCCGGCACGAGCTCGCTGCAAGGCGCCGACTCGTCGAAGTTCTTGCCGAAGTCCCAGGGCCGCCCATGGTCCTTGCCCCATTGCTGCAGGTCGCGCCGCGTCATGTCTAGTCCGACCGCATAGCCGTAAACATGGTCGTTCGCGCGCTTTGCATCGATGCGCCGCCCGCCGCGCGAAAGCGCCACCACGAGCTCGGTTTCGTAGTGGTAGTTCGCCGTCTTCGCCGGGTAGTGCACTTCGCCGCCGCGCGGCACGAGCGCAAACTCGGTCTTGATGAAAAAGAATGGCTGCTCGCGGCCGTCGCCGCCCATTTCCTTCTGGTGCTCGGCGTAGTTGCGGCCGACGCAGAAGATGCGGCGCGCGGGAAAGGTGTCGGAAGTGCCGGCAATCGGCAGCGCCGGCGGCGTCCAGAGGGGAATTGCGTAGGCCATCGGGGTCCTCGAAAACCGGGAATTTTAGTCCCTGCTAGCTCGCGTGCCGCAGCTCGCGCTCCAGGATTTCGCGCAGCTTGTAGCGCTGTACCTTGCCGGTCGCCGTGCGCGGCAGCTCGGCTACGACGCGCACCCACTTCGGCCGCTTAAATCGAGGCAACGCTCGCTCGCACGCCGCCTCGGCGTCGCGCTCGGCCGCCCGCGCCTCTCGCCTCGCCGTCACGAAAAGGGCGAGCCGCAGCATGCCGTCGGCGTCCTCCACGGGCACACACGCCGCCTCACCCACCGACGCCTCGCGCGCCGCCACCTCCTCGAGCTCGCCGGGTTGCACCCATTGCCCGGCGACCTTGAGCAGCTCGTCGTTGCGTCCCTGATGCACATAGAAGCCCGCCGCGTCGCGGCGGAAGAGATCGCGCGAGCAGAACCATCCGTCCTGGAACTGCTCGCTCGTTTCCGCAGGCCGGTTCAGGTAGCCGAGCGCCTGCGCAGGATGCCTAACCCAGAGCACGCCGGTCCCGCCGACCGATTCCTCAGGCACCGGCGGCACAAGGCGCAGCTCGACGCCGGGATACGGCTTCCCGGTGCGCACGCCGTCCGACTCCCCGGGCGCGGTCATCATGCAGGCGCAGAAGGTTTCCGACATCCCGTACAGGTTGAGCAGCTCGCCGCCGGTCGTCCGGCGCCATTGCTCGACGAGCTGCGGTGTCAGGCGCTCGCCCGCCGCCACGAAGCGGCGAATCGGCGCGAGGGCGCTGAGCCGGCTGGGCGGCTCCGCGAGCAGGCGCTTATAAGTCGTGGGCACGCTGAACAGCGCGCTCGGCTCGTGGCGGCTCACCGTATCGAGCACCGCTGCGGCGTCCGGCCAGTCGGGGAAAATCACCGCGGTCGCGCCGGCCGCGAGCGGCGCGAGCAGGCCGTGCTCGAGCCCGTAGGCGAAAAAGAACCGCGAGGTGGCGAACACGCGATCGCCCTCGCCGATGCCGATCAGCCGGAAGGCCGCGCCGACATGCCTCAAGACGCGATGAGCGTGCACGATGCCTTTGGGGCGGCCGGTTGTGCCTGAGCTGTACAACGCGAACGCCGGCGATTCCGGCGTCGTGAGATGCAATGCGCCGCCGGAATTAGCGGCGGCGGCGCATTGCTCGTCCCACGACGGCAGAGCGGCCGGGCACGCGGCGCCCGCAATGGCAATGCGGCGCTCCCTGAGCAGCTCGCTCGTGAGATCGGGCCTTGCCAGCGCGAATACGTCCTCGACGACGATAAGGCGCGCCGCGCTGTCGCTCAAGATATGCTGAAAGTCGTTTTCGGCCAGTCGATTGTTGAGCGCGATGGGAACGGCGCCGGCGCGCACGGCGCCGAGCCACGCGACCGCGAATTGCGGCGTATCGCGCATGAGGAGCAGCACCCGCTCACCCGGCGCTACCCCCAGTCTGCGTACCGCAACGCTTGCGGCGCGTACCTCCGCGGCGAGCTCGTCGTAGCCGATCGCTTCATCGCCGCAGAGGATTGCCGTGCGTCCGCGGTGCCGCGCAAGAGCGCGCTCGCCGAGCAGCAGCTCGGCGCCGTTGAGGATTTCCTCCGCCACGCGCCGCATGGTAACGGAAACAAAAAAGGGCGCCGCAGCGCCCTTTTTCGATGCTTGTGAAAGGCTACGAGTGGTAGGCCACCTCGCCGTGCGAGTTGATGTCGAGGCCTTCGCGCTCTTCTTCCTCGCTGACGCGCAGGCCGACCAGCAAGTCCGCGATCTTGAAGGCGATGAGCGCGACGACGGCGGTCCAGACAACCACCAGGCCGACGGCCTTGGCCTGGATCCACAGCTGCTGCGCGATGCCGGGATAACCGACCTTCATCGTGACCCAGTCCTGCACCGAGCCTGGCCCGCCGAGATCCGGCGAATTGAACACGCCGGTGAGCAGCGCGCCCAGAATGCCGCCCAAGGCGTGCACGCCGAACACATCCAGCGCATCGTCGGCGCCGAGCATGCGCTTCAGGCCGTTCACGCCCCACAGGCAGACCAGGCCGACGGCGATGCCGATCACGAACGCGCCCGGGATGCCGACGTTACCCGCCGCCGGCGTGATCGCCACGAGGCCCGCGACTGCACCGGATGCCGCGCCGACCATGCTCGGCTTGCCCTTGAAGAGCCACTCGCCGAACATCCACGAGAGCACTGCGCATGCCGTGGCGAGGTAGGTGTTCATGAATGCGAGCGCCGCGGAGCCGTTCGCCTCGAGCGCGGACCCGGCGTTGAAGCCGAACCAGCCGGTCCAGAGCAGCGCCGCGCCGATCATCGTCATGGTGACGTTGTGCGGCGGCATAGCCTCGCGGCCGAAGCCGATTCGCCTGCCGAGCAGATACGCGCCCACGAGGCCCGCCACACCCGAGTTGATGTGCACGACCGTGCCGCCGGCGAAGTCGAGCGCGCCCCACTGCCAGATCAGGCCGGCTTTGCCGGCCACGGCCTCCGCGGTCTTCGGGTCCGTGAAGGCGTCCGGTCCGGGGAAGAACCACACCATGTGCGCCACCGGCGTGTAGGAGAACGTGAACCAGATGGCGAGAAAGATCAGCACCGCGGAAAACTTCGCGCGCTCGGCGAGCGAACCGAGGATCAGGCAGCAAGTGATCGCCGCAAAGGTCGCCTGGAAGGCAACGTACACGAGCTCGGGCAGCACCACCCCCTTGCTGAAGGTGGCCGCGTTCGCGAAGTTGCCGGTCGCCGGATCGAAGGTTCCTCTCAGAAACAGCCGCTCGGTGAGGCTGCCGAAGAACGAGTTGCCCTCGGTGAATGCCAGGCTGTAGCCATAGACGCACCAAAGGACCGTGACGAGCGAGAAGCCGACGAACACCTGCATCAGGACCGAGAGCATGTTTTTCGCCCGCACGAGGCCGCCGTAGAACAGCGCGAGCGCCGGCACGCTCATCATGAGGACGAGCGCGGTGGAGGTCAGCATCCACGCGACGTCCCCCTTGTTGGGGGTCGGGGCCGGCGCGGCCGTCGCAGCGGGCGCGGCGGCTGCGGGCTTCGCATCGTCCTTCTTCGTCTCGGCGGCGGGCTTGTCCGCCGCCGTCGCCGGCTTGTCCTGCGCCAGCACCGCGCCCGCGAAGGCGAACGAGACCAGCGCCGCTGCCAATGCCAAGAGTTTCTTCATTGCCGTTCCTTTAGAGGGCCGCCGCATCGGTCTCGCCGGTGCGGATGCGAATGACTTTCTCGAGATCGAACACGAAGATCTTGCCGTCGCCGATCTTGCCGGTATTGGCCGACTTCTCGATCGCTTCGATCGCTTGCTCGAGAAGCTCCGACTTGATCGCGGCTTCGACCTTCACCTTGGGCAGGAAGTCCACGACGTATTCCGCGCCGCGGTAGAGCTCGGTATGGCCCTTCTGCCGCCCGAAGCCCTTGACCTCCGTGACGGTGATGCCCTGCACGCCGATCGCCGACAGGGCCTCGCGGACCTCGTCGAGCTTGAACGGCTTGATGATCGCGGTAACGAGTTTCATTCGGGCCTCCGTTCTAGAAAGTCTTGCTGACCGACAGCACGACCGTGGTGCGTCCCGCGTCTTTCGTTTGCGTGCCGCTGCTGTTGGGGAAGCAATACGGCGATGCCGTCGGATTGAAGGGGCAGCTTCCGTTTGCATTTGTGCCGATGACCGCCGCACCGACAAGCCAGCCGGTCAGATCCTTGGTGACCCCGAGCCTGTAATCGCTATAGTTCAGTTCGCTGTAGTTGTGCGTTTTCAGAGTACCGACGTGCCCGGTCACGCCCCAGCCGCCGCCCAGGTCATAGGTCGCCGATAGGTCGTAGTAGTTGGTGCCCTTCGTATCTGGCACCATGAAGTAGTCGCTGATCGCATGGAACCACTTGAGGGACAGCCACTTCCAGCTGCCGCCGACGTAGAACTCGGTGTTGTGGACGGTTCCCGAGTTGCTCGCGGTGCTGTGCGGGTTCGCCGCACCGAGGAGCGCGGCATCGCTAGCAGGGTAGTAGTAATAGATTAAGCCCACATCCGCGCCGAAATCGCCGAACGCGCGCTTCCAGCCGCCGTAGAAATCCATTTCGAGATTGCCCCCGGGATAACCGGCGCCTTGGTTCACATTCGAGTTCCAGTTGCCGAGATAGATGCCGCTGGCATGGCTGTAGTCGAACCCACCTTGTAAGGCAGGCTTGCCGAAGGTCTGATCGATGCCGCGGAACCGGTATTCACTGACCAGCGCGATGTTTCCGGCCACAGGTGAGGCGGGCGCCGCTGCCTGCTGGGCAGCGGCAATGCCCGGTATAGAAGCGCCTGCGATGACCGCTATCGCTAACACCGACTTGCGCATTTGGAGGCTCTCCCTTTGAGGGTTGTGAAGGACGACACCACGGTTAGCACCTCCTATGCCAATGAAATTCACACTGAGAATCAGCGAGTTGGAAATTCCGTAGCAGGCGCATGCTCCAAAGCGGTGCAGCTGTGCGGCACTCGCGCTCGCAGGCGGTGCGCTACGCGGTGGTACCTTCTGCCCATGATCGATCGGCGGCTGTTCGAAGATCTCGGCGAGCGCATCAACGAGGCGTTTCGCAACTCGCCGGCGCAGGACTTCGAGAAAAACCTGCGCGCCCTGCTCGCCAGCTGGTTCGACCGGATGGATCTCGTGCTGCGCGAGGACTTCGAGATACAGAAGAAGCTGCTCGAGAGCGCGCAGGCAAGGCTTGCTGCGCTCGAGGCGCGCGTCGCCGAGCTCGAAGCGCGCCGGGCCGGCTAGCGCTACGCGTAAACGTTTCGCCGCTCGCCGCGTTGTTTTTGCGAGGGGACGAAATCCGCGATGACAGTCGCCAGCGTGGCGAGCCGCGCGCTTGCCGGAGTCGATGCGCCCGAGGTCGCCGTCGAAGTGCACCTCGGGCCCGGACTGCCGGCGTTTCATATCGTCGGCCTGCCCGACGCGGAGGTGCGCGAGGCGCGCGACCGCGTCCGTGCGGCCCTCAACAACGCGCGCTTCGAGTTTCCGGCGCGGCGTATTACCGTGAATCTCGCGCCGGCGGAGCTGCCGAAGGACTCGAGCCGATTCGATCTGCCAATCGCGCTGGGTATCCTTGCTGCAAGCGGGCAGCTGATGCCCGAAACGGTGCAGGGATTGGAGTTCGCCGGCGAGCTTTCGCTCACCGGCGACCTGCGTCCGGTGCGCGGCGCGCTGGCGATGGCGCTCTCAGCACGCGCCGCCGGCCGCGCCTTCGTTCTGCCCGAAGGAAACGCGCCGCAGGCGGCGCTCGCCGACGGCGCGCGCATCTTGCCCGCGCGCACCTTGCTCGACGTCGTAGCGCATCTCGCGGGCGAAGCTCCGCTCGCCGAATACGCCGGTCGCGCCGAGACGGGTCGTCCGAGCTATGCCGATTTCAGCGAGGTCAAGGGCCAGCAGCAAGTGAAGCGCGCGCTCGAGGTCGCGGCAGCCGGTGGACACAGCCTGCTCATGATCGGTCCGCCCGGCACCGGCAAGTCGATGCTCGCGGCGCGCTTCCCGGGCATCCTGCCCGCCCTCTCGGAGGCTGAAGCGCTCGAGGTGGCGGCGGTGCACTCGGTCTCGAGCGCCGGGTTCGACGCGCGCCGCTGGGCCGAGCGGCCGTTTCGCGCGCCGCATCACAGCGCTTCCGCCGCGGCGCTGGTCGGCGGCGGTCACCTCCCGCGCCCGGGGGAGATCTCGCTCGCGCACCATGGCGTGCTGTTTCTCGACGAATTGCCCGAGTTCGACCGCGATGTGCTCGAGGCGCTGCGCGAGCCGCTCGAGTGCGGCCGCGTGGCCATCGCCCGCGCCGCCCGCCAGGTCGAGTTCCCGGCGCGCTTCCAGCTCATTGCGGCCATGAATCCCTGCCCGTGCGGCCATTGCGGCGACCGCAGCGGCCGCTGCCGCTGCACGCCGGAGCGCATTGCGCGCTATCGCGGCCGCATCTCCGGCCCGCTCGCCGATCGCATCGATATCAAGCTCGAGGTTCCGGCGCCGCGCGAGGCGGAGCTGGTCGCGCCGACGAACGGCGAGAGCTCGGCCGGCATTGCGCAGCGCGTGCGCGCGGCACGAGAACGGCAGATCGGCCGGCAGGGCAAGCCCAACGGGCTGCTCGGCCCGAAGGAGATCGACCGGCACTGCGCGACCGACCGCGAAGGCGACCAGCTTCTGCGCCATGCGCTCGCGCGCCTGCTTCTCTCGGCGCGCGCTTACCATCGCGTGCTGCGCGTCGCGCGCTCGATCGCCGATCTCGCCCAGTCGGCGGGCATCGCTGCCGAGCACATCGCCGAGGCGATACAGTACCGGCGCCTCGACGCCAGCTTCTAGGAGCGATGGCCACCTACGCGATCGGCGACGTGCAGGGCTGCTTTGATGAGCTGCAGGCGCTGCTGGCCCGCCTGCGCTTCGGCAAGACGGACCGCTTGTGGTTTGTGGGCGACCTCGTCAACCGCGGCCCCAAGTCGCTGGCCGTGCTGCGCTTCGTCCGCGACCTGGGAGATCGCGCCGTGACGGTACTCGGAAATCACGATCTGCATCTGGTCGCGCAGCATGAGGAAATCGAGCGCTCGCGCGGCGATGATACGTTGCGCGACGTGCTGACGGCGCCGGACCGCGGCGAGTTGGTGGACTGGCTGCGTTGCCGGGCGCTGCTGCATGTCGAGGGCAGCTACGCGATGGTGCACGCCGGCCTGCTGCCGCAATGGACCGTCGCGCAGGCCGAGCAGCTCGCGCGCGAAGTGCAGGCGACGCTCGCGGCAGCGAGCTACCGGCAATTCCTGGCGAACATGTACGGCAGTACGCCCAACCGGTGGCGCGACAACCTTGTCGGCTGGGACCGGCTGCGCGTCATCGTGAATGCGATGACACGGCTGCGTTTTTGCACCGCGGACGGCAAAATGGACTTCCGCGCCAAGGGCAGCGAAGCGCCGTCAGGCTATCTGCCGTGGTACGAGACGCGGCCGCGGCAGGCGCCTTTCCTGGTCTGCGGCCACTGGTCGGCGCTCGGGTTGAAGTTCACGCCACAGGCAGCGCTGCTCGACAGCGGCTGCGTCTGGGGCGGCGCCTTGAGTGCCTTGCGGCTCGAAGATCGCACGCTCTACCAGGTACCGTGCCGCGGCTATCAAGCGCCGGGAGGAGACGAGCAATGAGTGATTGTGTGTTTTGCCGCATCGTTGCAGGTCAGATTCCGTCGACCCGCGTGTACGAAGACCAGCTCACGCTGGCATTCATGGACATCGGTCAGGTAAATCCGGGCCATGTGCTCGTCGCGGTCAAAGCGCACGCCGAAAACCTCTATGCGCTCGACGATCGCCAGGCGGCCGCAGTGGCGAGCGCCGCGGCGCAGGTAGCGCGCGCCATCCGCGACGCATTCGCGCCGCAGGGACTCTCGGTGTATCAGGCGAACGGAAAGGCTGCCGGGCAGACGGTGTTCCACTACCACCTGCATCTCGTGCCGCGCCACGAGGGCGATGGCATGGCGCTATCCTGGCCGGTCAAGAATCCGCCGCGCGAGAAGCTCGAGGAGCATGCGGCGCGTATTCGGGAGAAGCTAGCTCAGGCTTAGGCCGAAGGCGCGGCGCAGCCGCGCCTCGATCTCCTCCCGGGAAGGCGCATGGTTCTGGGCGCCGCGCTGCTCGATCTTGATTGCCCCCATCACCGCGGCGAGGCGGCCGGCACGCGGCCAGTCCCAGCCGTGCGCGATGCCATACAGCAGGCCCGCGCGGTAGGCGTCGCCGCAGCCGGTCGGATCGACGATCGCCTGCGCTTCGGCGCACGGAATCTCGTGACGCCGGCCGCGCGCGAGGATGAGCGATCCCTTCGCCCCCTGCGTACATACCAGCGCCTCTACACCGCGGCCGATATCCTCCAGTCGCCGGCCCGTCTTCTCCTCGAGCATGCGGCCTTCGTAATCGTTCACCGCGACGAAGGTCGCGCCGCGGAGCATGCCGTCCAGCTCCTCGCCGGAGAACATCGGCAGCCCTTGGCCGGGGTCGAACATGAAGCGGATGCCCTGCTCCGCGCATTGCCGCGCATGCTCGAGCATGCCGTCCTTGCCGTCTGGGGCGATGATCGCCAGGTCGGCGCCGAGCGAGGCGGTAATTCGGTTCTCGTGAGCGAAATTCATCGCTCCGGGGTGAAACGCGGTGATCTGGTTGTCGTCCAGGTCGGTGGTGATGAAAGCCTGCGCGGTGAACTGTCCCGGGATGCGTTTCAGCAGCCGCGTGTCGATGCCGAGCTTTTCCAGCCGGGCAAGATAGGGCGCGATGTCTTCGCCGACGGTCGCCATCACCAGCGGCTGCTCGCCGAGCAGCCGCAAGTTATAGGCGATGTTCGTCGCCGTACCGCCGTATTCGCGCCGCATCTCCGGCGTCAGGAAGCATACGTTCAGGATGTGCAGCTGATCGGCGAGCAGGTGGTTCTTGAAGCGGTCGGGGAACACCATGATGGTGTCGTAGGCGACCGAGCCGGTGACGAGGATTTTCATGGAGGATAGAAGAGATAGAGGCGATAGCCGGTGGCGCGGGCGCGGCTCGTGTCGAGAAGCACCCGCACGCTGGTTTCACTGCTCGGGGCGATGCCCTGCCCGGCCAGCTCGCGGGCCCGGGCATCGAGATAATCCGCCGGCCGCAGGACGCGTCGCAGCACGGGACGGTCGGCCTCGTCGGTCAGCGTGAGCTCGAGCGCGGGATAGTCCTGGGCGAACGCGGCGCGATTGTGGATGACCGCGCTGAGCGAGATCAGCCCTTCGCGGCGGGCGTCTGCCTGCAGCTCGGATGATTCGATGCTCATGAGCTCCGGGCGCCGCGGCAGCGGCACAGCGCAGCCAAGCCGCTGGCAAACGAATGCGAGCGGCGTACGTGTGACGGGAAGCATGGCCGCGACTTCGGCGCGGTAGCGATAGACGACCTGGCACGCCAAGGCGAGGAAAGCCAGCATCGCCAGAAGCGCCCAGACGCCGCTGTGCGGCCGGCCATGCTCGGTCATGAAGGCCGGCGGCGCAGCGTCGTCGAGCGGGGCCGGTTCCGCCGGCCGCCGGGACGGGTCGAAAAGGCCTAGCTGCGGCGAAGGTTCGATCGTCGGTTCGTCCTGCGAGTGCTCGACCAGCGCGGCGACGCCGTTGAACAGATTGCCGCATTTGCCGCAACGCACGGTGCCCGACTGCGCGGCGAGCTGGGCCGCCTGCACGCGGAAGGCCGTGCCGCAGGCGGGGCAGCGCGTGACCAGGCTCACAGGCGCCTCCCGGCAAGCAGCACCCAGTCTTCGCTGCGGCCGGCGACCGCGAGCTCGAGCCATAGCGCATAAGCGGCGGCCACCTCATCCGCTTGGCTGGCGAGCACGCCGGAGAGAGCGAGGCGGCCTTGCGGCGCCGTGCGTGCGGTGAGAAGCGGCGCAAGCACCACGAGAGGCTGCGCGAGGATGTTCGAGACGACGATGTCGTAGGAGGCTGGGGGAAGAGCTTCGGCGCTGCGCGCATCGATCGCTACGTCGTTTGCGTGCGCGTTCTCGCAGGTCGTCGCGACCGCCTGCTCGTCCAGGTCGACGGCCGAGACGCGGCTCGCGCCAAGCTTCGCCGCGGCGATGGCCAGGATCCCGGAGCCGCAGCCATAGTCGAGCACGCTCTCGCCACCGCGCAGCTCGCGCTCCAGGTACTCGAGAGCGAGGCGCGTGCTCGGGTGGCTGCCGGTGCCGAAGGCAAGTCCGGGGTCCAGGCGTACGACGGCATGCGCTGTCGCCGGCGCCTCGTGCCAGCTCGCGCCGATCCAAAGCCGCCCCACCGCGAGCGGCGCGAACTGCACCTGCGTGCGCCTTACCCAGTCGTCATCGGGAACGGTCTCGAGCGCAAAAGAGGGCGCAGGCGCGAGGCCGCAGTGCGCCGCTGCCGCGGCGACGATCGCGGCCGGCTCGGCATCTGCGCCGAGCAGCGCGCTCACCCGCGGTGTCGCGCCTTCGGGCCCCTCGATCGCGGCTGATTGGGCGCCCGCCCAGATGAGCGCTTCGCTAAACGCGTCCGCCCAGCGCGATTCCACCACCGCGGTCAGCGCGAGCCAGGTCATCACTTTTTCTTCGCCTGCTCCTGGGCGAGCTTCTGCTCGAGATAGTGAATCGACACGCCGCCGCGCAGGAAACGGGTGTCGTTCAGCAGCTCGCGGTGCAAAGGGATGTTGGTCAGGATGCCTTCAACGACCATCTCGGAAAGGGCGATGCGCATGCGGGCGATCGCCTGCTCGCGGGTCGCGCCGTAGGCGATCACCTTGCCGACCATCGAGTCGTAGTACGGCGGCACGCTGTAGCCCTGGTACACGTGCGAGTCGACCCTTATGCCGGGCCCGCCCGGCGGATGGTACGAGGTGATCTTGCCCGGGGAAGGCGTGAACCGGTACGGATCCTCCGCATTGACGCGGCATTCGAGCGCGTGGCCGCGCAGAACAATGTCCTTCTGGCGGAAGCGCAGCTTTTCCCCGGCGGCCACCCGGATCTGCTCCTGCACGAGGTCCAGGCCGGTGATCATCTCGGTCACGGGATGCTCGACCTGGATGCGCGTATTCATCTCGATAAAGTAGAACTCGCCGTCCTCGTAGAGGAACTCGAACGTCCCGGCGCCGCGATAAGCGATCTTGCGGCACGCCTCGACACAGCGCTCGCCGACGCGCTCGCGCAGCTTGGGCGGCAGATCGGGCGCCGGCGCCTCCTCCATGATCTTCTGGTGGCGGCGCTGCAGCGAGCAGTCGCGCTCGCCGAGATAAATCGCATTCTTGTGGGCATCGGCGAGGACCTGGATCTCGATATGGCGCGGGTGCTCGAGGTACTTCTCGAGGTAGACAACCGGGTTGGCGAAAGCCGCTTGCGCCTCCGAGCGCGTCATGTTGACCGCGTTAAGCAGCGCGGCTTCGGTATGCACGACACGCATGCCGCGCCCGCCTCCGCCGCCCGCCGCCTTGATGATCACCGGGTAGCCCACCTTGCGGGCGATCCTGACGATCTCCTTCGTGTCTTCGGGAAGGGCACCCTCGGATCCCGGCACCGTGGGCACGCCTGCCTTGGTCATCGCCTGCTTGGCGCTTACCTTGTCTCCCATGAGGCGGATATTCTCGGGACGCGGGCCGATGAACACGAATCCGGAGCGTTCCACCTTCTCTGCGAAATCGGCGTTCTCCGAGAGGAATCCGTACCCGGGATGGATCGCCTCGGCATCGGTCACTTCCGCCGCGCTGATGATCGCCGGGATGTTCAGATAGCTCGAGGCGGCGGGCGGCGGGCCGATGCAAACGGACTCGTCGGCGAGCTTCACGTACTTCGCTTCGGTGTCGGCCTCCGAATGCACGACCACGGTACGGATGCCGAGCTCGCGGCAGGCGCGCTGGATGCGCAGGGCGATCTCGCCCCGGTTGGCGATCAGGATCTTCTCGAACACGCTAGCCGAGGATGAACAACGGCTGGCCGTATTCCACTGGCTGGCCGTTCTCGACGAGGATCGCCTTCACGACGCCGCCCGCATCGGCCTCGATCTCGTTCATGAGCTTCATGGCTTCGATGATGCAGATCGTCTCGCCCTCCTTCACCGTCTGCCCAAGTTCGACGAACGCTTTTGCGTCGGGCGAGGGCGAGCGATAGAACGTGCCGACCATCGGCGCTTTCACGACGTGACCTTCTGGCGCGGCTTCTGTGGGTTCCACCGCCGGCACGGCGGGCGCAGCGGCCGCCGGTGCCCGCTCGGGAACGGCAGCAGCTATAACGGGCGCCGCTGCGACGCTTACGACGCCGCCCTTAACGATCTTGACCTTCTCTTCACCCTCGGTGATCTCGAGCTCGGCGATGCCGGATTCCTGGACCAGATCAATGAGTTTTTTGAGTTTTCGAAGATCCATTGGCATTCGCCGCCATTCGCCGCAGAACGGCGCATGTTAGCCGATGGCGCGGTGGAATTCCTCCTTCGCGGCACGTTTCTGCTGCGCCGCGGTCGCCGGCCTGGGGACGCACCGCCGCGCCGTATGGTCAAAATCGCCGCCGTGTGATCAGTTTTGGCTATTTAGCGACCATATCGACGCTGATCCCCGCGCTTTTCCGGGAGATGGGCTCCAATTGGCCGCACTCGGGAACCTGAAAACAGGCGCAGGTCAATCACGAAGGGCCGTCCCGCAGCAGCGCCCCGACTTCAGCGATGCCGGCGCGATCCATGACCCGGCCGCCTTGCGATGTCTTGAGTGCCACACGCTCGTCGCGCCTATCGAAAACGGAAAGGCGCATGGGCACGCCTTGCCACTCGAGCGTGAACACGCTCGCCGCGAGCGCGCGGTCGCCGGAGAAGCGTCGGGCCTCGTGCGTCGAGAATGAAACGTTCCGGTTCAGGAGAAACATCTCCACGTCCTTTGCGCTGTCCGGAAAGAGCTGCAGGTCGATTTCGGAGTACGCGCTGGCGATGCCTTTCAGGACCGGCCCGGTGAGATAGGGATTGAACTGCTCGAGCGCGCGCATCGCGTCGAGCGCGACGGTGCGCAGCTCGGCGATGATCTTGCCGTGGTCCGCTGCCTGGTAAAGCGCGCGGTAGGCGCGCAGCTCCACTTCCACTTCGTCATTGGTCGGCAGCGACTCGGTGTCCGGCGCGCCAAGGCGGCGCGCAGCCTTGCGCTTCGCCAGGGCGAAATCGTCGATGCCGTCTTCGGCCATGACGCGCGCGGCGGCTGCAGCGATGCGCGCCCGCATGCCGCTCTGGCGGTTCGTCTTGCGACTCATGGGGACCGGTCAATCATAGCGTAGGGGCGGGCGCCCTCATCCACTAGAATCAGCCGCTTCCCATGGCGCAGCACCTTCACATCCTCGGCATCTGCGGCACGTTCATGGGCGGCATCGCCGCGATCGCCAAGGCGGCCGGGTATCGCGTGACCGGCTGCGATGCCAATGTCTATCCGCCGATGAGCGAGCAGCTCGCTGCCCTCGGGATCGAGCTCACCGAGGGCTTTTCCGAGGATCAGATCGCGCTGCGTCCCGCTCTTTGGGTGGTCGGGAACGTCGTCACGCGCGGTAACCCGCTCATGGAAGCTATCCTCGACCGCGGCGAGCGCTACGTGTCCGGGCCGCAGTGGCTTGCCGAGCATGTTCTGACGGGACGCCATGTCCTCGCGGTCGCCGGCACGCACGGTAAGACCACCGTTTCCGCGATGATCGCGTGGATCCTCGAGCGCGCCGGGCGCAGGCCGGGATTCCTCATCGGGGGCGTGCCGATGGATTTTCCTGTCTCCGCGCGACATTCCGAGTCGCCGCTCTTCGTCATCGAGGCCGACGAATACGACACGGCGTTCTTCGACAAGCGCTCGAAGTTCGTCCACTACCGGCCGCGCACCGCCATATTGAACAATCTCGAGTTCGATCATGCCGACATCTTCGACGATCTTGCTGCCATCGAACGGCAATTTCACCACTTCGTGAGAATCGTGCCCAAGGGCGGCCTCATCGTCACCAATGGCGCGGACCCGGTCTTGGAACGAGTACTCGCTTTGGGGACTTGGACCCCTGTGGAGCGCTTTGGCATAGCGAAAGGCTGGCAGGCGGGAGCCGCAGATGCCGAAGGTAGCTTCGAGGTGGCGTGGCAGGGCAGGGCCGTGGGCCGCGTGCGCTGGCAGCTCCTTGGCGCGCATAACCAGATGAACGCCCTGGCGTCGCTCGCCGCCGCACGCAGTGTCGGCATCGAACCGCGCCTGGCAATCGAAGCGTTGTCGTCCTTTTCGGGCGTGCGCCGGCGTATGCAAGTCAGCGGCGAGGCGGGGGGCGTAGTGGTTTACGACGACTTTGCGCACCATCCTACGGCGATTCGCACCACGCTCGAGGGATTGCGGCAGCGGGTCGGACAGGCGCGCATCCTCGCCGTGCTCGAGCCTCGGTCAAACACGATGAAGCGCGGTGTGATGAAGGATGCGCTGCCGCAGAGCCTGGCGGCCGCCGACCGCGTGTACGTCTACACGCACGGGCTCGGCTGGAACGCGAACGCGGTTTTTGGCTCCCTCGGCGACCGCGCTCGCTGCCTCGGCGATCTCGACTCGCTGGTCGGTGCGGTCGCAGGCGATGCGCGTCCCGGCGACCATGTGCTCGTGATGTCGAACGGCGGATTCGGCGGCATCCACGGCAAGCTGCTGCGCCGGCTCGAGGGCAGGGCGGCGTAGTGCGCGAATGCGCCTCGTCTACCTGCACGGCTTCAATTCTTCGCCACGCTCGCACAAGGCAATGCTGCTTGCGCGCTACATGGCAGAACGTGGGCTGTCGCAAAGCTACGCGTGCCCCGCGCTGCCGCCGCTCGCCAGCGAAGCTCTAGCGCGCGTGGCGCCGCTCATCGAGCCCGGCACCTGCCTGGTCGGATCTTCGCTCGGCGGCTTCTATGCCACCTGGCTCGCCGAGAAGCACGATCTGAAGGCGGTACTCATCAATCCGGCCATCGAGCCGCACGTTGGTCTCAGGACCTACCTAGGTCCGCAGCAGAACCTGTACACGGGCGCGCGCTACTTGCTGACGGAGGCGCACTTGCAGGAATGGCAGGCGATCCATGTGCCGCGCATCACGCCGGCGCGCTATCTCCTGCTCCTCGAGACCGGCGACGAAGTGCTCGACTACCGCAAGGCCGTCGAGCGCTATGCCGGGTGCGAGCAGGTCGTCGTCCAGGGCGGTGACCATAGCCTGCAGAGCTTTCCGCAGCATCTGCCGCATCTTCTGCGCTTCGCCGGTCTGGCGGACTGACCATGCAGGTGCTGTACGAGGAGGAGGGCGGCGTCAAGGTGGGCGCAGTGCTGGCGCAGGCCCCGGCGTCTTTCCAGGTAGAGAGCCCGCACGGCCGCCGCAGCAAGGTCAAGGCGGCGAACGTGCTCCTCAGCTTCGAGCAGCCGCCCGCAGCCGAGCTGCTGGTTCAGGCGCAGCGCTTCGCCGACGGGCTGGACACCGATTTCCTCTGGCAATGCTGCGCGCAGGCGGAGTTCGATTTCCGCAACCTCGCGCGCGATTACGTGGGGCATGAGCCAACGCCGGTCGAGGCGGCCGGCGTGCTGCTCAAGCTGCTTGCCTCGCCGATCTATTTCCACCGCCGCGGGAAGGGCCGCTTCCAGGCCGCGCCGGCCGAGACCGTGCGCCTGGCGCTCGCCGGCGTCGAGAAAAAGCGCCGCACGCAGGAGACGATCGCCGCATGGACGGCGGCGCTTGTGCGCGGCGAGTGCCCGGACGACATCGCGACACTGAAGGACGAGCTTCTCTATGCGCCCGACCGTGGCAAGCCGCAGACGAAGGCTCTGGAGGAGGCCTGCAAGCAGACCGGCCTGACAGCGGTACGGCTATTCGAGCGCTGCGGCGCGCTGCCCGACAGCCATGAATACCACTTGCGCCGCTTTCTCTACGAGTTCTTTCCAGGCGGGACGGCCTTTCCGCGGCATCCCCCGCCCCAAGTGCGAGCCGATGCGCCGCTCGCGCCGGTCACGGCATTCAGCCTGGACGACATCGGAACGACGGAAGTCGATGACGCCTTCTCGGTGCAGCGGCTGGACGCCGGACGGCTGCGCATCGGCATCCACATCGCCGCCCCCGGGCTTGGCATCGTCCCCGGCTCCGACCTCGACGGGCTCGCGCGCGAGCGCCTGTCGACCGCTTATATGCCGGGTACGAAGATCACCATGCTGCCGCCCGATGTGGTCGGCGCATTCTCGCTCGACGAAGGCGCCGAGCGTCCGACGCTCTCGCTCTACGTCGATTACTCGGAGGCCGACGGCGTGCTTCTCAGCACGCGCCAGAGCCGCATCGAGCGTCTACCGGTGGCCGCCAACCTGCGCCACAGCGCCTACGAGGCGCTGAACGACGCTTTCGAAGCCGGCGCGACGAAAGGCCTGCCGTTCGAGCACGACCTGCGCCTGCTGTGGCACGCGGCGCGTCGCCTGGAAGCGCAGCGCGGCCGGCCGGCCACGGCGCCGGCGCAGCTCGACTACAGCTTCTACGTGGAGGAGGGGCGCGTGCGCATCGTGCCGCGCCGCCGCGGCTCGCCGCTCGACAAGCTCGTCTCGGAGCTGATGATCCTCGTCAATCGCAGCTGGGGAGAGCTGCTCGCCGAGCGCGATGTTGCGGCGATCTACCGAGTGCAATCGGTCGGCAAGGTGCGCTTCAGCGTGCATCCGGAAGTGCACGACGGCCTGGGCGTATCCGCGTATGCGTGGATGAGCTCGCCGCTGCGACGCTATGTCGACCTTCTCAACCAATGGCAGCTCGTCGCCGCGCTGAGCGGCGCGCGGCCGCCTTTTTACCGCAACTCCGACACGCTTTTGTCCGCGTTGCGCGCCTTCGAGCTCACGCATGCGCGCTACGACGAGCACCAGCGCGGCATGGAAACCTACTGGAGCCTGCGCTGGCTGCTGCAGGAGAAGCTGCAGCGCGTCGAGGCCGTGGTGCTGCGCGAGAACCTGGTGCGCATCGAGGGCCTGCCGCTCGTGGTGCGTGTGGCATCGCTGCCAGAGCTCGCCGCCGGCGCCCGGGTAAGGCTGGAAGTGGAGCGCATCGACCTTCTCGAACGTTCGTTGACAGCGGTCTACCGCGAAGTGCTTGGCAGCGGCGCTCCGCCCGCGGAAGAGGACACCGTCGCTAGCTAAAAAACTCAAAGTATGAAAGGCTTGTAGACCTGACATCAGAATGAACCTTAGATTGCCGCCGCTGCTCGAGAACCAGGATCGCATCCTGGCCGCGGCGCTCCTCGTCTCGATGCTGGTGCATGGCGTGGCCCTGGCCCTGCACTTCAACGTACCGGATCGCCTTCTCTGGCGAGAGCCGGAGCAACGGCTCGAAGTCGTGCTCGTGAACGCCAAGACACGCGAGCGTCCGACGAAGGCCGACGTGCTCGCGCAAGCGAACCTCGACCGTGGCGGCAATGTCGACGAGCGTCGCCACGCGCGTACGCCGCTGCCGGTCACCGAGCCGCGCCGGCCCGGCAAGGACCTCGCCGATGCTCAGCGACGCGTGCGCGAGCTCGAGGCACGCCAGCAGGAGCTGCTTGCGCAGGCGCGCGAAGCGCAGGCCCGCGTCGCGCAGCAGGCGCCAGAAACGGTGCAGACCGAGCGGACGCTGCCGCAGCCGAGCGGCCGCGACCTCGCCGACCTTTCGCTTGCCGCGCTGCGCCTGCAGGCCCAGGTCGACCGCCAGCTCGAGGAGTACCAGAAGCGGCCGCGCAAGAAATTCATCGGCGCGAACGCCGCCGAATACCGCTTTGCCCAGTACGAGGAAGACTGGCGCGCCAAGGTGGAGCGCTGGGGAACCCTCAACTATCCGGCCGAGGCGCGCGGCAAGATCTACGGCAACCTGCGGCTCACGGTGACGCTGCGGCCGGATGGCAGCGTCGCGGCCATCGAGCTCGACCGCTCCTCGGGACTGAAAGTGCTCGACGCCGCGGCTTTCAAGATCGTGCGCATGGCGAGCCCGTTCGCGCCCTTTCCTCCCGACATCAGCCGCGATACCGATCTGCTCATCATCACCCGAACCTGGTTCTTCGGTCAGGGCGACAAGCTCTGGACGCAGTAGCGAGTCGCATGGCGGATCGCTACGCGGTGATCGGCCATCCGGTCGCGCATTCCAAGTCGCCCTGGATCCATGCCCGGTTCGCGCGCCAGACGGGCCAGCAACTGCAATACGAACGCATCGACGCGCCGGCCGGCGGCTTCGCCGCGGCGGTGGAGGAATTCCGGCGCTCCGGCGGAAAGGGACTCAACGTGACGCTGCCGCACAAGGAGGCCGCGTTTCGCCTGTGCAGCGAGACGACCGCCCGCGCGGCTGCGGCGCAGGCGGCCAATACGCTCGCTCTCGGCGAGACGATTCTCGGCGACAACACCGATGGCGCCGGTCTCGTGCGCGACATCGAACACAACCAGCGGCATCGGCTCAGGGGCTGCAGGCTGCTGCTGCTCGGCGCCGGCGGCGCCGCGCGCGGCGTGGTAGGCGCATTGCTCGAGGCCGGCGCTATGGGCCTCGTCATTGCTAACCGGACGGTTGACAAGGCGCGCCGGCTTTCCCAGCGCTTCCCCGGGGCTTCGGCATGCGGCTACGCGGATCTCTCGGGACAGCGCTTCGACGTAGTGGTCAATGCCACTTCGGCTGGCCTGGCGGGCGGCGCGCTGCCCTTGCCGCCGGGTCTCTTCTCGGCCGGAGTGCTCGCTTACGACATGGTGTATGGGCGCGACACCGCCTTTCTCGTGGCCGCGCGCGCGGCCGGCGCGCGCGCCTGCGACGGGCTCGGCATGCTGGTCGAGCAGGCGGCGGAGTCGTTCTTCCTCTGGCGCGGCGTGCGGCCCGACACGGGCGCCGTGCTGTCCGAGCTGCGTGGCGCGTAGCCGCGGCGCTTGGCGGGCGCTGGTCATCGCCTGGAAGGCCTTCAGCTACACGCTGGGCGGCCTGGTCATCGCTTTCGTCATCGCCCAGGCGTGGTTCTTCGGCCACGTTCTCTACTGGAGCGAGTACCCGCCGGCATCGACGGCCTTCATGGACCATCGGCTCGAGACCCTGCGCGAGAAGAACCCGCGCGCGAAGCTCGCGCGGCAGTGGGTACCGTACGAGCGCATCTCGCCGAATCTCAAGCACGCAGTAGTCGCGGCCGAGGATGCCCGGTTCCTCGATCACGAAGGCTTCGACTGGGACATGATCCAGCAGGCGATGGCGAAGAACGAGCGGCGCGGCCGGGTGGTCGCCGGCGGCTCGACGATCAGCCAGCAGCTAGCGAAGAACCTGTTCCTTTCGGGCGAGCGCTCGTGGCTCAGAAAAGGCCAGGAGGCGATCATCACCTGGATGCTGGAGACGGTCCTTTCGAAGCGCCGCATCCTCGAGCTTTACCTCAACGTGGCCGAGTGGGGCGACGGAGTGTTCGGCGCCGAAGCCGCTGCGCGCCATCACTTCGGCGTATCCGCAGCCGCGCTCTCGGCCGAGCAGGCCGCCTGGCTGGCCGCGATCCTGCCGAGCCCGAGGCGCTACGACCATGGCCGGATTACGCCGTACCTCGCCGGGCGCGTCGACACGATCCTTGCCCGCATGCCGGCTGCGCAAATTCCTTCCGGCGAAGCACGCTGATACCCTCCGCGAATGCCTGAAGCGCTCGCTCGCCTCGAGCTCGACGATCTGCAGACGACGCTGCGCGAGGTGCAGGCGCTGCTGGACAAGGAGAAAGCCACGGGCGACGCCACGCCCGAGCTGCGTGCGCGCCTGGAAGGCCTGCATCCGGCGGACATCGCCTACATGCTCGAAGCGCTGCCGCACGAAGAGCGCCGCGCGGTGTGGGACCTCGTCAAGGCCGATCGCGACGGCGACATCCTCCTCGAGGTATCCGAGGCGGTGCGCGAGTCGCTCATCGAGGCAATGGACTCGCGCGAGCTCGTGGCGGCCGCCGAGACCCTCGAGGCGGACGAGCTGGCCGATATCGCAGCCGACCTCCCGGCCGGGGTCATGGAGGAGGTGGTGCAGTCGCTGCCGGCCGAGGAGCGCGAGCGGCTGCGCGCGGCGCTTTCCTACCCGGAGGGCTCGGTCGGCGCGCTGATGGATTTCGAGCACGTCGCGGTGCGCGAGGAAGTCACGCTCGAGTCGGTCACCCGCTTCCTGCGCCGGCTCGACGAGCTGCCCGCGCACACCGACCAGCTGTTCGTCATCGACCGGGCGCAGCGGCTCAAGGGCGCGCTGCCGCTTGCGCGGCTGATCGTCTCTGACCTCGAGCTGCAGGTCGGCCGGGTCATGGTCGCGGAGAGCGTGCGGCTCTATCCCGAGGACTCGTCCGAGGACGCGGCGAACGTCTTCGAGCGCTACGACCTCGTGTCCGCGCCGGTGGTGGACTCCGCCGGCAGCCTGATCGGCCGGCTGACCGTCGATGCGGTGGTCGACTACATCCGCGAGAAGAGCGCCGAGTCGCGGCTGGCCGAGGCGGGGCTGCGCGAGGAGGAAGACGTCTTCGCGCCGGTGCTCGACAGCTTCAAGAACCGCTGGGCATGGCTCGCCGTCAACCTCGTGACCGCGTTCATCGCCTCTCGCGTGATCGGTCTTTTCGAGGGGTCGATCGCCCGGCTGGTCGCGCTCGCGGCGCTCATGCCGATCGTCGCCGGCATCGGCGGCAATTCCGGCAACCAAACGATCACGATGATCGTGCGCGCCCTCGCCCTCGGCCAGATCCAGGGCCCTTACTGGACGCAGCTGCTCAGGAAGGAGATCGGCGTGGCGCTCCTGAACGGCGTGGTCTGGGGCGTGCTGCTCGGCATCGTCGCCTATCTCCTCTATGGCAATGTCGCGCTGGGCGGGGTCATGGCGCTCGCCATGATCCTCAACCTGCTGCTCGCCGCGGTCATGGGTGTGGCGATTCCCTGGGTGCGGGCGCGCTTCGGAAAGGATCCCGCCGTCGGCTCCTCGGTGCTGATCACCGCGTGCACCGATTCCGGCGGGTTCTTCATCTTCCTCGGGCTGGCGTCGCTTTTCCTTGTCTGAATGCCGCGCGCGCGGCGGCCAGCGTGGCATCGACATCGCTCTTGCCGTGCGCCGCTGAAACGAAGCCCGCCTCGTAGGCCGACGGCGCGAGATACACGCCGGCGTCGAGCATCGCGTGGAAGAAGCGGTTGAATGCCTCGCGGTCGCCTTGCATCACCTCGGCATAGCTCGCCGGCGGCGCGCTGCGGAAGTAGACGCCGAACATGCTGCCGATCGATTGTGCGCTGAACGCCACACCCGCCGCTTTCGCTTCTGCCGCCAGACCGTCTGCCAATTGCCGCGTGGTCTTTTCCACCCGCTCCACGAAACCGGGCTCGCGCACCAGGTTGAGCGTCGCAATGCCGGCCGCGACGGCGACCGGATTCCCCGACAGCGTGCCTGCCTGGTACACCGGACCGAGCGGCGCGAGCTTCTCCATCACGTCGCGCCGGCCGCCCAGCGCGCCGACCGGCAGGCCGCCGCCGATCACCTTGCCGAGCGTCGTGAGGTCCGGACGGATGCCGAAGCGCTGCTGTGCGCCGCCCAGCGCGACGCGAAAGCCGGTCATGACCTCGTCGAAGACGAGCAGCGCACCGTGGCGCGTGCACAGCTCGCGCAGCGTCTCGAGGAATCCTGGCGCCGGCAGCACGAGGTTCATGTTGCCCGCGACCGGCTCGACGATGACCGCCGCGATCTCGCTGCCGCGCCTCTCGAACAGCGCCCCCGCCTGCGCCGCATCGTTGTAGTCGAGCACGACGGTGTGCGCGGCGGTCTCCGCGGGAACGCCGGCCGAGCTCGGATGACCGAGCGTGAGGGCACCGGAGCCGGCCTTTACGAGCAGCGAGTCGGCGTGGCCGTGGTAGCAGCCCTCGAACTTAACGATCACGCTGCGTCCGGTCGCGCCGCGCGCAAGCCGCAACGCAGTCATCGTCGCCTCCGTGCCCGAGGAAACGAGGCGCACGCGCTCGAGCGAGGGCACGAGCCGGCACAGCAGTTCCGCGAGCTCGATTTCCGCCTCGCTCGGCGCGCCGAAGGACAACGCTCGCGCCGCGGCCCGCTGCACCGCCTCGACCACCGCGGGATGCGTGTGTCCGGCGAGCATCGGTCCCCAGGAGCCGACGTAGTCGATGTAGCGCTTGCCTTCGACATCCCACAGATACGCGCCGGCGGCGCGCGCGAAGAAAACCGGCGTGCCGCCGACCGCGCGAAAAGCGCGCACCGGCGAGTTCACGCCCCCGGGCATGAGCGCCTGCGCGCGCGAGAAGAGCGTTTCGCTGTTCATGAGAAGAGCTTCCCGTATTGGCGAGCGCGGGCGCGGATGTCAGGCGCGTCGAAGAGATCGGAGATGACCGCTAGCATATCGGCGCCCGCGGCAAGCAGGGCCGGCGCCTTCTCCAGCGTGATGCCGCCGATGGCGGCGAGCGGCACGCCGAGCGGCCGCGCCTCGCGAAAGAGCTCGAGCGGCGCGCGCACGGCGTGCGGCTTGGTTGCGGAAGGAAACACGCTGCCGAAGGCGACGTAGTCGACGCCCGCAGCCACCGCGACCCGCGCGCGCTCGAGCTCGTCGTAGCACGAGGCGCCGAGAATCCGGCCGCCGAGGCGCCCGCGAGCGCGCGCGAGGTCGCCATCTTGGCGCCCAAGATGAGCGCCGGCGGCGTCCAGTGCGAGCGCGAGCGCAAGGTCGTCGTTGACGATCATCGGCACGCCGAACTCGCGCGCGAGCGCGCCGATGCGCGCCGCCTCTGCCGCGTCGCCGTGCTTGCGCCGGTACTGCAGCAGCGCCACGCCGCCTTCGAGAGCCTGGCGCACCTTCGCTTCGAGACCCGGCCCTTCCGGCGTGACGGCATAGAGACCGCGCAGCCTCATAGCGAGAAAAAGCGATTCGGCACGTGCTGGCCCTTCCCGGGGCGGAACCCGGCGGCGAGCGACTGCCAGGTGAACTCCTGCGCCTTGCGCACGGCGTCGGGCACGCCGGCGCCTTGCGCGAGCGACGCGGCGATCGCCGAGGCGAGCGTGCAGCCCGAGCCGTGATAGCTGTGCGGCAGCCGCTTCCATCGGTCGGCGCGCACTTCGCCGCGCGCGTCGTAGAGCGTATTCACCACGTCCTCGGTCGGCTCGTGCGTGCCCGTGATGAGCACGTATTGGCATCCCTTGCCGGTGAGCGTCCGCGCGCAGGCTGCGAGATCGGCGGAGGAGGGCGCGAGGCGGCGGGCCTCCAGGCTGTTCGGCGTTGCCACCGTCGTGAGCGGAAGCAGTTGTTCACGCACGACCGCCAGCGTGTCTGCGCCGGCGAGCGTGTCGCCGCGCGCGGAGGCGAGCACCGGGTCGAGCACGACCGGAACGCGCGGACGCGCGGCGAGCAGCGAAGCGATGGCGCGCGCGCTCGCCGCCGAGCCGAGCACGCCGAGCTTGAAGGCCGCCACCGGCATGTCGGCGAGCAGACGGCGCGCCTGATCGGCGACCAGCTCGGCTTCCAGGGCTACCATGCGCTCGACGCCCGAAGTGTCCTGCACCGTGAGCGCGGTGAGCGCGCATAGCGGATGGCAGCCGAGCGCGGCGAGCGTGAGCAGATCGGCCTGCACTCCCGCGCCGCTCGTGGGATCGGAAGCGGCGAAGCAGAGCACCGCCGGAGGTGCGAAAGACATGGGTTAAACTCCGCCCCCATTCTACTGGCCGCCGCTCAATGACCACCGAAAACCAGGTGCAGTACAAGACGTGGATGTGCCTCATCTGCGGCTTCGTCTACGACGAAGCGGCGGGTCTTCCGGACGAAGGCATCGCTCCGGGGACGCGCTGGGAGGATGTGCCCATGAACTGGACCTGCCCGGAGTGCGGCGCGCGCAAGGAAGATTTCGAAATGGTGGAAATCTGATGCGGTAAAATCGCGGACGCGTGCCGGCCAACGCATGTCCTCGATCAACCTGACGCACCACTTCCTGATCGCCATGCCGAACATGGTCGATCCGTACTTCGCGAAGACGCTCACCTACGTTTGCGAGCATAACGACCAGGGGGCGCTCGGCCTCGTGGTCAACCGCCCGATTGATATGACGTTGCAGGCGCTGTTCGAGCGGCTGTCGCTTTCGCTCCGCGCGCGCGAGCTGTCCGACGCGCCGATCTATTTCGGCGGCCCGGTGCAGACCGACCGCGGCTTCGTGCTGCACGAGCCCGCGGGCAACTGGCAGTCGACGCTGCGCGTGCGCGAGGCGATCGGCCTCACCACCTCCAAGGACATCCTCGAAGCGGTGGGGCGCGGCGAAGGGCCGCGCCGCCTGCTCGTCACGCTCGGCTACGCGGGCTGGTCGCCCGGGCAGCTCGAGCACGAGATCTCGCAGAACGCCTGGCTCACCGTCGAGGCGCGCGACGCGATCATCTTCGAGACGCCGGCCGAGGAGCGGCTGCCGGCAGCGATGGAGCTGCTCGGCCTCGACTACGCCAAATTACAGGATGCCGCAGGGCATGCCTGAGCGGGGAACTGTCCTCGCGTTCGATTACGGGCTTAAACGCATTGGCGTAGCGGTCGGGGAGCAGGAAATCGGCACGGCGCATCCGCTTCCCGCGGTGAGCGGATTTTCCGAGATACAGAAGCTGGTCGCCGAGTGGCGCCCGGCGCAGCTGGTGGTCGGCCTGCCGGTGCGCGAGGCGGGCGCGCATCCGCTCGCGCCACGCGTCGAGCGCTTCGCGCGCCAGCTCGAAGGGCGCTTTCGGCTGCCGGTGGCGCGCGTCGACGAGCGCTACACGTCGCTCGAGGCCGAGAGCCGCTTGCGCGGCGTGAAGCGCAAGCCGATCGACTCCGTCGCCGCTCAGCTCATCCTGGAGCAATACTTTGCCGAAGCTGCATGAACACGCTACCTGAGGCGGAGAAATTGTGCGAGCAGCTGGCGGCCGAGCTGCGGCCGAAGCTCACCGACAAGAGCGCCATGATCGGCCTCTACACCGGCGGTGCCTGGCTCGCCGAGCGGCTGCACGCGCGCCTGGCGATGAAAGAGCCGCTCGGGCTGATGGACATCGCGTTCTACCGCGACGACTACCACGCGCAGGGCCTGCACCACGACCCGAAGCGAACGCGCATTCCGTTCGACGTGAGCGGGCGCGAGATCCTGCTCGTCGACGATGTGCTCTACACGGGGCGGACGGTACGCGCCGCCATGAACGAGCTCTTCGACTACGGGCGGCCGTCGAGCATTTCGCTCGTCGTGCTCGCCGATCGCGGCGGCCGCCAGCTGCCGATCTGCGCGCAGCATTGCGGCGCGAAAGTGGAGGTTCCGGCCGGCATGCGGCTGCGCCTGACGCGCGCCGCCGACGGCAAGCTCGCCCTTGCGCTGGAGCCGCGGCATAGCTAGCGACCTGCAGCGGCAGAGCAACCCGCAGCTCAACGCCAACGGCGAGCTGCAGCATTTGCTTTCCATCGAGGGCCTGCCGCGCGAGGTGCTGGTGCAGATCCTCGATACCGCGGAGTCGTTCGTCGGCGTGACCGAGCGCGAGGTGAAGAAGGTGCCGCTCTTGCGCGGCAAGAGCGTGTTCAACCTGTTCTTCGAGCCTTCGACGCGCACCCGCACCACCTTCGAGATCGCGGCGAAGCGCCTCTCGGCCGATGTCATCAACCTCAACATCGCGGCCTCGTCGCAGACCAAGGGCGAGTCGCTGCTCGACACCGTGGCCAACCTGTCGGCCATGCACGCCGACATCTTCGTCGTGCGCCACGAGGCCTCGGGGGCGCCGTTCCTGATCGCCCGTCACGTCAAGCCGCACGAGCACGTGATCAACGCGGGCGACGGGCGCCACTCGCACCCGACGCAGGGGCTGCTCGACCTCTACACCATCCGCCACTACAAGAAGGATTTCCGCAACCTCACGGTGGCGATCGTCGGCGACGTGCTGCATTCGCGCGTCGCGCGCTCGCTGATCCACGGCCTCACCACGCTCGGCGCGCCTGAAGTGCGGGTCATCGGCCCGCAGACGCTCGTGCCGACCGGCGTCGCGGCGCTCGGCGTGCACGTCTTTCAGAACATGCGCGAGGGCCTCAAGGGCTGCGATGTCGTCGTCATGCTGCGGCTGCAGAACGAGCGCATGCGCGGCGCGCTGCTGCCTTCGGCGCAGGAGTACTTCAAGCACTACGGGCTCACGCTGGAGAAGCTTGCGGCGGCCAAGCCCGACGCGATCGTCATGCACCCGGGGCCGATGAACCGCGGCGTCGAGATCGACTCGTCGGTCGCCGACGGGCCGCACTCGGTCATCCTGCCGCAGGTCACCTTCGGCATCGCGGTGCGCATGGCGGTGATGAGCATCGTGGCGGGAAACTGAATGAAGCTGGTCATCAAGAACGCACGCATCGTCGATCCCGCGAGCGGCCGTGACGGGAAGGGCGCGCTTTACGTCGCCGACGGCAAGATTTCCGCCGAATTCGCCGCTGCGGACAAGACGATCGACGCGAGCGGCCTGGTCGCCGCCCCCGGCTTCATCGACATCGCGGCGCGGCTGCGCGAGCCGGGCTTCGAGTACAAGGCGACGCTCGAATCGGAGATGGATGCCGCCGTCGCGGGAGGTGTGACGAGCATCGCTTGCCCGCCCGACACCGATCCGCCGCTCGACGAGCCGGGCCTCGTCGACATGCTGCGCCGGCGCGCGAAGAGCCTGTCGCGCGCCCGGGTCTATCCGATCGGCGCGCTCACCACGAAGCTGGAAGGCGCAGCGCTCACCGAAATGGCCGAGCTCGCCGAGGCGGGCTGCGTGGCCTTCTCACAGGCGAACACGCCGCTCGCCGATACTCAGGTGCTCTGGCGCGCGCTGCAATACGCCGCGACCTTCGGCTTTCCGGTGTGGCTGCGCGTCGAGGATGCGTGGCTCGCCAAGGGCGGCGTCGCGCACGACGGCGAAGTGGCGACACGCCTCGGGCTCGCGGGCATCCCGGCGTTCGCCGAGACGGTGGCGCTCGGCACGCTGCTCGAGCTCGTGCGCGCCACGCGCGCGCGCGTGCACGTATGCCGTCTCTCGAGCGCGGCGGCGACCGAGCTCATGCGCGCGGCTAAGCGCGAGGGCCTGCCGGTCACCTGCGACGTGGGCGTGCACCACCTTCACCTGAGCGACGTGGACCTCAGTTTTTTCGATGCCAACTGCCGGCTCGAGCCGCCGCTGCGCAGCCAGCGCGACCGCGATGCGCTCGCGGCGGCGCTCGCCGACGGCACCATCGATTGCCTTTGCTCCGACCACACGCCGGTGGACGAGGACGGCAAGCATCTGCCGTTCGCCGAGGCGCAGCCCGGAGCGACCGGGCTCGAGCTGCTCCTGCCGCTTGCGCTCAAGTGGGGCGAAGCGCGAGGGCTATCGCTCGCGGCGACGCTCGCTCGCATCACCTCGGACGCGGCGCGAGTACTGGGCGTCGCTTCGGGCCGCCTCGCGGTCGGCGCCCCCGCGGACATCGTGCTGTTCGATCCCGCGGCGCCGCGGCGAATCACGCCCGAGACGCTGAAGAGCCAGGGCAAGAACACGCCCTTCGTCGGCAGCGAGCTGAGCGGAAGCGTTCGCTGCACGATCGTCGCGGGCAACGTGGTTTACCAGGCATGAGAATTGTCGTCGGGTTCTTGTTGCTCGCCATCGTCGGATGTACGAGCGCACCTCCGCAGGAGCAGGCGCGACGCCCGGGCGGCTACTACAAGGACGACGGCCCGGGCGAGAAGATCCCGGACAACCTCGCTTCGCTTCCCGACGCCGAGCCGCGCGCCGAGCCGCTCAATAGGATGGCCAATCGCCCCTACGATGTCTTCGGCAAGCGCTATGTGCCGCTCGCGAGCGTGCAGCCGTTTCACCAGCGCGGCATGGCGAGCTGGTATGGCAAGCGCTTTCACGGGCAGAAGACTTCCAGCGGCGAGCTCTACGACATGTACGCCATGACCGCCGCGCACACGACGCTGCCGATCCCGAGCTATGCGCGCGTTACGCGCGTGGCCACCGGCCGCAGCGTCATCGTGCGCATCAACGATCGCGGGCCATTCCACGCCGGGCGCGTTATCGACCTTTCATATGCCGCGGCCAATCGCCTCGGACTCATCGGCACGGGCAGCGGCGAGGTGGAGGTGGACGCGATCGTCCCGGGCGCCCCGGAAAGCGTGCGCAGCGCCGCAACCGTTCAGCCGGTCGACGTCGCCGCCGTGAAGGAGGCGCAGGCGCTCGCGCCGACCGAAGGTGCGCCGGCGCCCGGCATCTATCTGCAGCTCGGCGCGTTCTCGTCGCGCGAAAACGCAGAGGGCCTGCGCGCGCGGCTCGCCGCATCCGAGCAGCCGGGAGAAGTGCTGCTTAAGGAAAACCTCTGGCGCCTGCAGCTCGGCCCTTATGCCTCGCAGGACGAGGCGCGCAGCGCCGCCGATCGGCTGGAGCGAACGCTCGACCTGAAGCCGCTCGTCGTGGTTCGCTGAGCCCTTATAATCCGCGACTTTTTGAAGGTCAGGATGCTTCGCTTCTTTCTCGCCGCGGCGCTCGCATCAAGCGTGGCCGCTCACGCCGCCGCACCGCAGCCGCCCTCGATCGTCGCCAGGACGTGGATTGTCGGGGATCTCTCGAGCGACCAGCTGCTCGCATCGGACAAGGCCGATGTGCGCATCGAGCCGGCCTCGCTCACCAAGCTGATGACCGCGTATCTCGTCTTCGGCGCGCTGCGCGAAGGCACGATCAAGCTCGATCAGCAGGCGAAGGTATCGACGCGCGCCTGGCGCGCGCCCGGCTCGCGCATGTTCATCGAGCCGCGCCGCCCGGTCACGGTGGACGAGCTGATCCGCGGCATGGAAATCCAGTCCGGCAACGACGCCTGCATCGCGCTCGCCGAGGCAGTCGCCGGCACGGAAGAGGTATTCGTGCAGCTCATGAACCGCGAGGCGGCGCGGCTCGGCATGACGAACACCCACTTCGTGAACGCCACCGGTTTGCCCGATCCGCAGCACTACAGCACCGCCGCGGATCTCTACCGGCTCGCCGCGGCCCTGATCCACGACTTCCCCGAGGACTACGCGCGCTATTACGCGCTGAAGGAATTCCGCTACAACAACATCACGCAGCAGAACCGCAACCGGCTGCTGTGGCTCGACCCGAGCGTCGACGGCGTCAAGACCGGCCATACCGACGCGGCGGGCTTCTGCCTCATCGCCTCGGCGAAGCGCGGCGAGCGGCGCCTGCTTTCCGTGCTGCTCGGCGGTGTCTCCGAAAGCGGCCGCGCGCAGGAGTCGCTCAAGCTGCTCAATTGGGGCTACCAGTTCTTCGACAGCGTGAAGCTCTACGGCGGCGGCCAGGCGGTGCGCTCGCTCGACGTGTGGAAGGGCGCGCAGCGCCAGGTCAAGGTCGGCGTGAAGAACGACCTCCTGGTCGCCGTGCCCAAGGGAGAAGCCGATAAGCTCAAGGCCGAGCTGGTTTCGCAGCAGCCGCTGCTCGCGCCGCTCTCCCAGGGGCAGCGCGTCGGCACGGTGCGCGTGAGCTTCGAGGGCAAGCCGCTCGGCGACTACGCGCTCGTCGCTCTCGAGCCGGTCGCCACCGCGGGAATCTTCGGCCGGGCCTGGGATACACTGCGGCTGTGGCTCAAGTAGGAGCATCTGCGGTCGTCTTCCTGAACGGCCAATTCCTCGCGCTCGAGGACGCGAAAATCTCGGTCCTCGACCGCGGCTTCATTTTCGGCGACGGCGTGTACGAGGTCGTGCCCGTGTATTCGCGCGTGCCGTTCCGCGTGGAAGAGCATCTGGCGCGCCTGGAGCGCAGCCTCGCCGCGGTGCAGATCCGCAACCCGTACAGCCGTGCCGAGTGGCGCGATTTCATCGGCCAGCTCGTCGCGCGGCAGGGCTTCGAGGACCAGGGCGTGTATTTCCAGGTGACGCGCGGCGTGGCGAAGCGCGACCACGCCTTTCCGAAGAACGTCGAGCCCACGGTGTTCATGATGGCGACGCCGCTCGTCAATCCGCTGCGCGAGCAGGTCGAGAACGGCGCCGCGGCGGTAAGCGCTCCCGACTACCGGTGGCTGCGCTGCGACATCAAGTCGATCTCGCTCATCGGCAACGTCCTGCTGCGCCAGCTCTCGGCGGAGATCGACGCTGCGGAAACGATCCTGTTTCGCGATGGCAAGCTCACCGAAGCCTCCGCGTCCAACGTGTTCATCGTAAAAGCGGGTGTGATCGCCGCGCCGCCAAAGAGCTCGCTTATCCTGCCCGGCATTACCTACGACGTCATCGTCGAGCTCGCGCAAGCGGCCGGCATGCCGCTCGAGCTGCGCGAGGTGAGCGAGGCCGAGGTGCGCGGCGCGGACGAGCTGTGGGTCACCTCCTCGTCGAAGGAGGTGCTTGCCATCGTGCGCCTCGACGGCGCGCCGATCGGCGACGGCCGGCCGGGGCCGGTTTTTCGGCGCATGTACCGTCTCTACCAGGATTTCAAGCAAAAGGTCATGCGCGCGGGCCGGCGCGAATCGGTCTCGGCCTGAGACCGGTGGACAGGCTCGCCGACGGCTCGGCGCTCGCATTTCCGTGCGAGTTCCCGATCAAGGTCATGGGTCGCAAGCAGCCGGGATTCGCGCAGATCGTTTCCGACATCGTGCGCCGCCACGCGCCCGACTTCGATCCGGCCACCGTGGCAATGCGGCCGAGCCGCAAGGGGCGCTACCTGAGCGTTACCTGCGTCGTGTGCGCGACCTCGCGCGAGCAGCTCGACGCGCTCTACCGGGACCTTTGCGACCATCCCGGGGTCGTAATGGTGCTATGACGCTCACCGTCGATGTGGCGATCAAGCGCCTTGGCCTTGTGGCTTACGAACCCACGTGGCGGGCGATGCGCGGCTTCACGCTCGAGCGCACCGAATCCACGCCCGATGAGCTATGGCTGCTCGAGCATCCGCCGGTCTATACCCTCGGGCAGGGCGCGCGGCCGCCCGCGGTGCCGAACGACATCCCGATGGTGCAGACCGACCGCGGCGGCGAGATCACGTATCACGGACCCGGCCAGGTCGTGCTCTATGCGCTGGTCGACCTGGCGCGCCGCGACATCAAGGTCAAGCGCTTCGTGTGGCTGCTCGAGCAGGCGGTGATCGAGCTGATCGGCCCGCGTGCCGAGCGGCGCGCGGGCGCCCCGGGGGTCTATGTGGCGGGCGCCAAAGTCGCAGCGCTCGGCATACGGGTGACACGCGGCCGCGCGTACCATGGCGTAGCGCTCAACGTCGACATGGACCTCACGCCCTTTGCCGCCATCGACCCTTGCGGCTATCCCGGCCTCGCGGTAACCCAGGCGCGCGATCTCGGCATCGCCGGCTCGGTTGCCGAGCTGGGCGAGCGCCTGGCGCAGCTCTTGATAACGGGGTTGGATGGTGCGTGAAGCCGGCGTAAAGGAAAAAGGCCGGGCCAAGACGATCCGCATCGTCCCCGCCCCGAGCACGACGCGGCTGGCCAAGCCGGCATGGATCCGCGTGCGTGCCGCCAGCCCGAACTCGCGCTTCCACGAGATCAAGGACATCCTGCGCGCGCAGAAGCTGCATACCGTGTGCGAGGAAGCCTCCTGCCCGAACATCGCCGAATGCTTCGGCAAGGGCACCGCGACCTTCATGATCCTGGGCGACATCTGCACGCGGCGCTGCCCGTTCTGCGACGTAGCGCACGGCCGGCCGCTTGCGCCCGAT
>CAYZFN010000204.1:0-4430 GCA_964477695.1 uncultured Enterobacteriaceae bacterium
CGGATCGTCGGGATCGACGTCGATCGTCCAGTCGATGCGCGTCGCCGCGTCCCACTGCTGCGCCTTGCCCTTGGCGTAGAGGGCGAGCAGCGACTCGCTCTGCGCGTCGTAGTCCCAGGTGAAGGAGACCTCGTTGCCTCCCGGGAAGCGCCATTGCGTCTCTTCCGCCGGAATGGTGTAGCGAAAGAGCGGGCGCATCGCTATTTCGCCAGCAGCTTCATGGCCCGCTCCAGGCCCGCGAGCGTGGTCGGGAACATGCGCCCGTTCATGAGCTCCTTGATGATGCCGATCGACTGCCGGTAGCTCCAGATCTCCTCGGGCTCGGGATTGAGCCAGACGCACTTCGAGTAGACGTCGGTGACGCGCTTGATCCACAGCGCGCCCGGCTCCTCGTTGAAGTACTCGACCGAGCCGCCCGGCTGCAGGATCTCGTAGGGGCTCATGGTCGCATCGCCGACGAAGATCACCTTGTAGTCGTGGCCGTACTTGTGCAGCAGCTCCCAGGTGCGCGTGCGCTCGGAATGGCGCCGCCGGTTGTCGCGCCACACGAAGTCGTACAGGCAGTTGTGGAAGTAGTAGAACTCGAGGTGCTTGAACTCGGTCTTCGCCGCCGAGAAGAGCTCCTCCGCGAGCTTGATGTGGTCGTCCATCGTGCCGCCGATGTCCATCAGCATCAGCACCTTGATGGCGTTGCGGCGCTCGGGCCGCATCTGGATGTCGAGATACGTCTTGCGCGCCGTGTTGTCGATGGTGCCCTGCAGGTCGAACTCGTCGGGGGCCCCGTCGCGCGCAAATTTGCGCAATCTCCTCAAAGCCACTTTTATGTTGCGCGTGCCCAGCTCCAGGGAATCGTCGAGGTTGCGATACTCGCGCGCGTCCCAGACCTTAACTGCGCTGCGGTTGCGCGAGCGATCCTGGCCGATGCGCACGCCTTCCGGGTTGTAGCCGTAGGCGCCGAAGGGCGACGTGCCCGCGGTGCCGATCCACTTCGAGCCGCCCTGGTGGCGGCCCTTCTGCTCCTCGAGGCGCTGCTTCAGCGTCTCGAGCAGCTTCTCCCAGCCGCCGAGCGCCTGGATCTGCTTCTTCTCTTCTTCCGAGAGCGTCAGCTCCACCTGCTTGAGCAGCCACTCCAGCGGGATCTCGCTCTCGATGCCGGGAATCGTCGCCACGCCCTGCCAGAACTCGCCGAACGCGCGGTCGAACTTGTCGTAGTTCGCCTCGTCCTTGACGAGCGAGGTGCGCGCCAGGTAGTAGAAGTCGTCGATCGAAGGGCCAATCACGTTCTTTCCCATCGCCTCGAGCAGCGTCAGGTACTCCTTGATGGAGACCGGCAGCTTGTGGCTCTTAAGCTTGAGGAAGAAGTCGATCAGCACCGTGTAGATTTTACTTGCTCTGCGGAGCCGCCGGCCGGTCGCGCTCCCCAAACGCGCCGATCATCGTCTCGGCGCTTGCGCCGCGCGCTTCGCGGCTATGCTCGGCTTGGGGATCCAGGAAACGGGGGGAACATGGGAATTCAATGGCGCGCCGCCGGCATGGCAGCGCTTTCGGCGCTCGTCGTCGCGGCCGCGCAAGCAAAGAAGCCGAGTCCGCCGCCCCCAGCGCCGCCGAAGGCCGTGACGACCTTCGAATCGATCGGCCTTTACTGGACGCCGAGCTCGAACCCGGGCTCGACCGGCTGCATCGTGCAGTTCCGCAGGAGCGGTGACACCTCGTGGCGCCAGGGTCTCAACCTCTGGTACGACAGCCGCAACAACGAATGCCGCGGCAGCCTGGTGCAGCTCCAACCCGGCACGACCTACGAAATGCGGATCGGCATCGGCTCGAGCTACTCGGTGCAAACGAGCGCGAGCACTTGGAGCGAGCAGTTCCCGATCGCGAGCACGATCACCATCGACAGCCAGTCCACGACGCTCAGCGTGACGCAGAGCGGCACGCCGGGCGGTTATGTGCTTTACCAGGCGGCGCCGGGAGCGGTGATCGACGTGGCGAACTCGCAAGCCGTCGGCATCGACATCCAGGCGAGCTATGTGATCGTGCGCGGCTTTACCGTCAAGGGCGCACAGCAGCACGGCATCCTCATGGAGCCCGGCCAGCACGACATCGTCATTGAGCAGAACGACGTCAGCGGCTGGGGGCGCTACGGCGCGACCAACACCGCCGGGTGGCAGCTCGGCGTGGACGAGGATTCCGGCATTACGGCGCGCTGCTACAACGGCGTGCCGCAGGTCTATCGCTTCGTCGTCCAGCGCAACAAGGTACACGACCCGCGCTATGGCGCGAACAGCTGGGACTCGGGCCACCCCGCCGGCCCGAACGCGATCTCGGCCTACGAGTGCGGCGCTAACAACGTCATCCGCTATAACGAGGTCTCGAGCTCCGACTCGCAGCACTACTACGCGGACGCGATCGGTGGCGGCAACAACGACAGCAAGCTCGGCTTCCCCGGCGCTGACAGCGACATCTACGGCAATCGCGTGCAGAACGCCTGGGACGACGGCATCGAGGCGGAAGGCGGCGGGCAGAACGTGCGTGTATGGGGCAACTACATCGATGCAACGGCGACTGGCGTCGCGACGACGCCGGTGGCGATCGGGCCCACTTACGTGTTTCGCAACGTCTATAACCGCAGTCGACAGCTCATCAACGTACCGCTCGACCAGGACGACCGGAACAACTTCGCCAAGTCCGGCGATTCCGGAACGCTTGGCGGCGGGCGTCGCTATGTGCTGCACAACACGCTGCTGCAGGCGATCGACCCGGGCGCGCAGTACCCGCTGGGTGCGGGCGGCGGCGTGCACGCCGCCGGGAGCAGCGAGCCGATGACCAATACCATCACGCGCAACAACATCCTGCATATCTGGAAGTCGTGGTGGGACGCGATCAACGACGGCGGCGGCTCGGCGAACGACGTCGACTACGATCTGTACAACGGCAACATCGTTTCGTACCGCGGCGCCGAACCGCATGGCATCGTCGGCACGCCGGTCTACGCCGACGGGAACGGTTGGCAGGCAGGCGCCGGCGGCCTGTATCAGCTCGCGCCGGCGAGCCCGGGTTATGGCGCGGGCGTACCGCTGCCGAACTTCAACGACGCCTTCAGCGCGCCGGATATCGGCGCGCAGCAGTCGGGGACGGCGGCGATGTGCTTCGGCGTGCTGTGCGGCTCGGCTAGTTCTGCTCCTTGAAGCCGATAGCCTCGACCACCTTGCGCCACTTCTCCTGCTCGGCGGCGAGGAACGTCGCGTAGTCCTGCGCCGAGCCGGGCGAGGCGACGCCGGCCACATTGGCGTACTGCCGCACGAGCGCCGGGGATTTGAGCGCCGCCACGGCGGCATCGTGCACGCGCTTCTGGATCGCTGCCGGGGTCGCGCCCGGCAGGATGAGGCCGTACCAGTTGTCGGAGGTGACCTTCGGATAGCCTGCCTCGGCAGTGGTGGGCACATCCGGCAGCGCGGGCGAGCGCTGTGCGCTGGTGATCGCGAGGGCACGCAGCTTTCCGCTCTTGATGTGCGGCAGCAATATCGGCACGTCGAAAATACCCATTTGCACCTGGCCCGCGAGCAGGTCGGTGACCGCGGGCGCCGCGCCCTTGTAGGGCACGTGCACGAGATCGATCTTCGCCTCGGCCTTCAGCAGCTCGCCGGCGAGATGCGTGATGCTGCCGCTCCCCGCCGAGCCGAAGTTGATCTTGCCGGGATTGGCCTTGGCGTAGGCGACGAACTCGGCGAGCGTGTTCGCCGGCACGGAAGGATTGACCGCGAGCACTTCCGGCACGCGCACGACCAGCGTGACCAGCGCGACATCCTTCTTCACGTCGTAGGGCAGGTGTGCGAGCGAATACGGCGCGATGGAAAGCGTCGAGCCGCTGTTCAGCCCGAGCGTGTAGCCGTCGGGCGGCGACTTCACCGCGCGGTCCACGCCCAGCACGCCGCCGACGCCCGCCACGTTCTCGACGTAGACCGTCTGGCCGAGCTCGGCCGCCATGCCCTGCGCGAGGCCGCGCCCGAAGATGTCGGACGGCCCGCCGGCCGGGAAGGGGATGATCAGCTTGACCGGCTTGCTCGGATAGCTTTGCCCAGCCGCCGCAAGCGGCACGAGCGCGAGGGCGAGGATTCTCAGCAATCGCATCACGTCTCCCTGTTTCAATCGCAGCGCACCGTCATGCCGCCGTCGACCACCAGCTCGGCGCCCGTTATGAAGCGCGCTTCGTCGGACGCGAGGAACAACACCGCGTTCGCAGTATCGCGCCCGTCGCCGGCGAAGCCGAGCGGGATGCGCTTGATCCGCGACTTGAGCAGCGCCTCGACGTCGCCGCCCGCGCGCTGTCTTGCGAGCCGCACCTCGACCATGGGCGTATGAAGCTGTCCGGGCACTACGCAGTTGACGCGGATTCCCTTCGGCGCATATTGCACGGCGACCACCCTGGAGAG
>CAYZFN010000205.1:0-13045 GCA_964477695.1 uncultured Enterobacteriaceae bacterium
GCTGCCGAGCGGCTACTTCGGCATGTTTCCGCTGTCCTACGTTCCGCCGCTCTGGTTCCGGGTGATGGACCCGCGGCTGCTCGCGCTGCCGCACGTGCGCGGCGACCTGGCGAAAGTGAACATCGATCCGCGCAAGCGCGAGCGGATCCTTGCGCGCTACGGCGCCTCGCCAAGCGCGTGAACATCGTTTCAGTCAATGTCGGCCTTCCGCGTGAAGTCCAATGGAAGGGCAAGACGGTTCGAACGTCCATCTTCAAGGCGCCGGTGGCCGGTCGCGTCGCCGTACGGCAGCTCAATCTGGATGGCGATAGGCAATCCGATCTGAGCGTCCATGGCGGAGCGGACAAGGCGGTCTACGCATACCCGGAAGAGCACTACGCCTTCTGGCGCGGCGAGCTTCGCGCAGTCGATCTTCCCTGGGGCAACTTCGGCGAGAACCTCACCACGCGAGGCCTGCTCGAGAATGAAGTTCGCATCGGCGATCGGTATCGCGTGGGATCCGCGGAACTCGTCGTAACGCAGCCACGCATGCCTTGCTACAAGCTCGGCGTGCGCTGCGACCGCGCGGACATCGTAAAGCGCTTCCTGCAGAGCGGTCGGTCGGGATTCTATTTCTCGGTCGCCCAGGAGGGGCAGCTCGCCGCCGGCGACAAGATCATGCTGCTCGCCCGAGACGATCATGCAATAACGGTAGCCGACGTGGCGAGCCTGTATTCGTCAGACGCCGCAGACCCGGAGCTGCTTCGTCGCGCCATCGGATCGCCGGGTCTCCCCGAGGGCTGGCGCGAGTACTTTCGGAAAAAGCAAGGAGTCTTATCGTGACGTTCCAGAAGGTGTTGCTCTTTTCCGTGCTGTCGCTGCTTTCCGCGGTCGCGTTGGCGCAGGGCAAAAAGGCCGATGGGCCGCCGAAGCCGTGCAAGCAGATAGAGCAAGCCTGCAGGAACGCGGGCTTCATCAAGGGCGACTGGAAGAAGGGAGACGGCCTGTGGCGCGACTGCGTCGACCCGATCGTGCAAGGCCAGACCAACGTCCCGGGTGCGACCAAGCCCTTACCGAGCGTCGATGGAAAAGTCGTAGCCGACTGCAAGGCCCAGCACCCCAAATTCGGTCAGGGCAAGGTCGGCTCGACCAAGAAATAGCTTGAGCTCAGCGGCGACCGAGCGGGTCACGATCAGGCCGCTCGCCCGAGAAGACTACGCAGGCTGGCGACCGCTCTGGGATGGCTACAACGCTTTCTATGGACGCACGGGAGCCACGGCGCTGCCCGAGTCGATCACCCAGGCGACCTGGCGCCGCTTCTTCGACGCGACCGAACCCGTTTACGCCTTCGTAGCAGAACGTTCCGAAGAGGTAGTCGGCCTCGTTCACTACCTGTTCCATCGAAGCACGAACCGGCTGAACGACGTCTGCTATCTGCAGGACCTCTTTACCGCCAAGCACCTTCGCCGGCTAGGCATCGGCCGGCGGCTGATCGAGGCGGTTTATCAGGCGGCGCGGGATGCGGGATGCACGCGCGTCTATTGGCATACCCATGCTGCCAACGAAGCAGGGCGAGCCTTGTATGACAAGCTCGCGCAGCATCAGGGCTTCATTGTCTATACGCACGAGCTGTGATCGACTGGGAGCCTATTTCGATCGACGCTTTGAAAGCTCGCATAGAGCAGGGGCGCACTCGAATGACGCCGGCGCAGCTGCGTCTTTGGGAAGTGGTACGGATCGAGCCGGAGAAGTGGCGGCAAGATCCCTACGGAAATGCAGGCAAGGGCTTCTGGGTCGTCGGGCTCATCGGTCAGACAGTCGTTTGGTTCAACGATATAGAAGATGGATTCAATCGCTCCCGCTTCACCATGTACGGCACCATCGACGAGTATTGGTGCAACGATGACGAGCTGGAAGTAACGATGCAGTACATCTTGAACGTCGTAGAACGGGGGCCGGATCTGATGAGACTGGCATCGCCTCCGGCCACTGCCAAGCGTTGACGGCCTGGTTCGGTTGCCCAGCAATTCGGGCTCCGTCCCCGAATTGCCTATCGCGGGAGATCCAGCGTCGTGACGCGGCGAAGCTCGCGGCGGTGCGTGGCGTCGTCGAACGGCCGGCCGCGGTGCATGGTGGCGAGGTTGTCCCAGATGACGAGGTCGCCCGGGCGCCACGAGTGGCGGTAGACGAAGCGCGGCTGCGTCGCGTGCTCGATCAGGTCGCGCAGGAAGAGGCGGCCCTCGGGGATTGGCCAGTCGACGATGCGCGACGCATGCGAGGCGAGGTAGAGCGAGCGGCGGCCGGTGCGCGGATTGGTGCGCACGAGGGGATGAATGGCGCCTTCCAGCTTCTCGCGTTCCTTTTCGGAGAACTGGAATCCCAGCGTCTCGCGCGAGTAGGCGATCGAGTGGTGCGCGCGCAGGCCTTCGAGCTTGCGCTGCATCTCGGCGTCGAGCTCGTCATATGCCGCTCGCAGGTCGGCGAACTCGGTATCGGCCGGGACGCCCGGCACGACGCGGGCGTGCAGCATGGAGTAGCGCCCGGGCGGGTCCTGGAACGAAGCGTCGGTGTGCCAGAGCCGGTTGCCGAGCGCGTACATGCGGCGCCGGTCCTCGCCCTTCAGGATCTCGCCGTTCTCGTCGACGTTGGAGATGTCGGTCAGCGCTTCGTCGCCGAAGCGGTTGGCTCCGAGCACCGACGAGCCGGTCTTCGCATGCAGCTCGCCGTCGAAGCGGCGTGCAAAGGCGAGCTGGTCGAGGTCGCTGAAGCGCTGATCGCGAAAGACGAGAACCGCGTAGCGGTCCATGCCGGCGCGGATTTCGTCGAGCGTCGCGCGGTCTTCCGCCGAGCGCAAGTCGATCGCGGCCGCTTCGGCGGCGAATGTGGGATGCAGCGGACGGAAGAACAGCGGCATCGGTTCTCCAATGCCGAATGTATCAGGAGCGCTGCGGCTCCGGCTGCGGCGCCGACGCCGTTGGCGGCCGCGGCACCTGTGCGAAGTGGCTGAGCAGCAGCCAGGAAGGGAACTGGCGCGCCAGAGCGGCGGACCCGGAAAGCCGGATCTTCTTCGTTCGAACCGCTTCCGCGAATGGCAGGTCGCCGAGCCAGACGTACGCCAGCGCCGCGAGATCGGCCTCCACGTAGAGGTCGACCTCGAAGCCCGGGTCGCTCAGGCAAAGATCGACGCCCGAGCGCTCGAGCATGAGCCAGAATTTGCGCGCTCCGCGATACGTGCCCGGCACTCCGGTGAAAGAGAAGTGCACGAGCACGCGGCGCTCGGGAAGCCGGTCCAGGGCTATGCGGCGGCGTACATTCCACATCAGCAGCCCGGCGTCGAGGTTGCGCGGCTCGACACGCACCGTCCAGCGCTGGCCCCATGTGCCGAGCGCGTCGATCGCGGCGCGGAATTCCTTGCCCGAATCGGTGAGACGGTATTCGCGCACGCGGCCGCGCGAGGCTGGCGTGCTCGTGATGACCCCGGCCGCCTCGAGCTCGCGCAGCCGGCGCGACAGCAGCGCGCGCGAGATGAGCGGAATGCAGCGGTGGATCTCATTGAAGTGATGGCTGCCCGCGAACAGCTCGCGCAGGATGATCGGCGTCCAGCGCTCGGCGAACACCTCGCACGCCACGGCGACTGGGCAGAACTGGCCGAAGCCGTTCTTCATGGCGGCACCTTAGACCCGGCACGGCGGAGCGGCAAGTTCACTTTCTGAACTGGATGCGCGGCCGTGGCAAGCGCATCGTGCCGCCATCGTGAACCGATGGAGGGCAGCCATGGACTTGTTGCGCAACGGATGCGTGGCCGCCGCGCTTGCCGTAGCCCCGGCAGCGGCGAGCGCCGACGTGATCCTGGACTGGAACGAGGTGGGGACGGCGGCGGTGGTCGCGGCACGCTCGCCGGCGCCCGACGGCGCGCGCGCCATGGCGATCCTGCACCTCGCGATGTTCGATGCAGTAAACGCCATCGAGCAACGCTACACGCCGTTCGGCCCGCAACCGCAGGCGCCTGCGGGCGCGTCCGTGAACGCCGCCGCCGCCGCGGCGGCGCACGTCGTGCTGGTCAAGCTCTTTCCCGAGCAGCGAGAAGCAGCCGACAAAGCGTATGCCGGATCGCTGCAGAAGATGGCCGAGGAAAGCGGCGTGGCGGCCGGTACCGCGGTGGGCGAGCATGCGGCGAACGACTGCCTTGCCATGCGCGCGAACGATGGCGCAGGCGCGCCGAATCTGTATCGCCCGGTTACTTCGCCGGGCGTCTATGTCGCAACCACGCTGCCGGTGAGTTACGACTGGCGGGAGGTGAAGCCCTGGTTCATCAAACAGCCCGCGCGGTTCCGGCCCGAGCCGCCGCCCGCTTTGACGAGCACCGTCTGGGCGCGCGACTACAACGAGATCAAACAGGTTGGAGCGAAAGCGAGCCCGAAGCGCACTGCCGAGCAGACCGAGGCGGCGCGCTTCTGGACGCTGATCGGCGTCCCGAGCTGGAACCCGGTGGTGCGCTCACTCGCGGCCGCCGAGAAGCGGCGCAGCGTGGTCGAGAATGCGCGGCTCTTCGCGCTCGTCAACATGGCGGCGAGCGACGCGTTCGTCGCGGTGTTCGATGCCAAGTACGCATACAACTTCTGGCGGCCGGTAACCGCGATCCGCAACGGTGACGCGGACAGCAACGACGCGACCGCAGCCGACGCCTCATGGCTACCGCTCGTCGATACGCCGATGCACCCCGAATATCCGTGCGCGCATTGCATTACCTCCGCGGCGGTCGGTGCGGTGCTCGAGGCGGAGTTCGGCACGGGACGGATTCCGGCGATCGCGATGACGAGCGCCACCGCGCCCGGTGTCACCCATCGCTGGGAGCGCATCTCGGACTACGTGAGCGAAGTCTCGAACGCGCGCGTCTGGGGCGGGGTCCATTACCGCAATTCGACCGAGGTCGGCGCACGCATGGGCCTGGAAATCGGCCGCCTCGCAGTCGCGAGCGCAATGCAGCCGGTGCAGTAGGCGCTGCCTAGGCTCCGAGGTGCGACGGGGAGGGCTTGAGCTCTCCCCGCTCGATCTTGGTCACAAGCTCGGTGATCTTCGTATTGGCCGGCGTGCGTATGCCGAGCTCGGCGCCTTTGCGCGCGATGAAGCCGTTCATCGCGTCGATCTCGGTGCGGCGGCCTTTCAGAATGTCCTGCGCCATGGAAGGCCGCTGGATGTCGCCGCGCGGGTTCGCGCCGGGCTTCGGGATGAGAACGCCCTCGGCGGCGTTGAGCGCTTCGCGGTCGCCTTCGCTCGCGCGCGCGAGCGTCTCCGGGACGATGCCGCGGATCTGCTCGAGCTGGTAGCCGAGCGCCTGGCCGACCCGGACGCCTTCGCCGGCCACCTGCAAGGAGAAGCGCCGGATGAGCGGATCGGCGAGGCAGGCGGGCGAGGTCATGCCGGTCGTGGCGGTGATCGGGTTGCCCATCGCGTTCTGGACGAGCTTCGACCAGCGCTCGCCCCACAGGTTGGCGGTCGCCTTGGCGCTGTCGATGCCGCGGAACCACTGCACGAGCTCCTCGACCCGCGCCGTGATGCGTCCGTGCGGCTCGCCGATGCGGAATACGGTGTGCTTGTCGCCGCCCTTGGCGACGGTTCGGCGGATGCGTCCAACCTCGTAGAGGTCGACGGAGATGAACGAGGAAACGACGCCCACCGTGCGTCCCCAGCCGACGATGCCGGCGATCGTCTCTTCGTTCAGGCAGTTCTGCAGCGAGACGACGAAGCCCTGCGGAGCGAGGTAGGGCGCGACGAGAGCGGTAGCCCAGGCCGTGTCGTAGGACTTCATCGCGACGAAGGCCACGTCGAGCGGCGTCTTCGCGAGCGACTGCGCGTCGGTGATGTGCAGCGCTTTGGCCTTTTTGACCGTGAAGCGCTCTTCGGGCGTCACCCCGTCGAGCTCCAGCCGGCCCGAGCGGATGGCTTCGACCTGGGCGGGCCAGGGATCGATGAAGGTCACGTCGTGGCCGAGGTGGGCGAGCGTGCCGCCGACGTAGCCGCCGAGCGCGCCCGCGCCGATGAAAGCGATTCTCTTGGTCATCGGCCGATGATAAAGCTAGACTTTCCGCGTGAACATCCAACCGCTCTCCGGGGCGCTCGGAGCCGAGGTCAAAGGGATCTCGCTCAAGGCCCTCGACGATGCGGGCTGGCGCAGGATCCACGAGGCGTTCCTCGCGTACGCGGTGCTGGCGATCCGCGACCAGGCGCTCGCGCCGGACGACATGATGCGGGTCGGCGAGCGCTTCGGCGAGCCGTGCTTCTACCCGTTCGTCACCGGCATCGAAGGCTATCCGCACATCTTCGAGGTGGTGAAGGAAGAGCGCGAGACGACCAACTTCGGCGGCAACTGGCACAGCGACACGACGTACCTCGCGCGCCCGCCGGCGGCCACGCTGCTCTACGCGATGGAGACGCCCACGCACGGCGGCGACACGCTGTTCTCGAACGCGACTGCGGCATACGAGGCGCTCTCGGAAGGCATGCGGCGCATGCTCGACGGCCTGGTCGGCGTCAACAGCGCCGGGCTCAAGTACGGCGGCGGGCGAAGCAAGATGCATCGCGGCATCGGCGGCATGAAGGTGCACGACACCGACGACGCCGAGCAGTACGAGGCCGAGCATCCGGTGGTGCGCACGCATCCCGAAACGGGGAAGAAAGCGCTCTACCTCAGCCGCAGCCACACCCTCCGCTTCCGCGGCATGAGCGAGGACGAAAGCCGGCCGCTCGTCGAATGGCTGCAGGCGCACCAGACGCGGCCCGAGTTCACCTGTCGCGTGCGCTGGCAGCCCGGCACGCTGACGATCTGGGACAATCGCTGCACGCAGCACTGCGCGGTGAACGACTACCATGGACAGCGCCGTCGCATGCGGCGCTTGACCGTAGGAGCGCAAGAACCGCGCTAGACGTCTAGAGGAGTTGCGCCATGACTGCTCCGTTCGAGTTATTCCCCTGGTTCAAGAACTTCAACATCAGCCCGAGCACCGACTGGGAGCACTTCATCAATCCCCAGTTCAACGTCACCATCAACGAAGGCGACGCGGCGGTGGAGAATCATGTGCTGTCGCGTGCCGGGAGCTACGGCAAGCAGATGGGGCGCATGCAGGAGGTGATGGATATCCTGCTCGAGCGCGTCGATCTGGGTAAGCTGTCTCCGGTCGAGCAGCGCTCGGTGGAGAAGTACCGGGAGACGCGCGCCAAGGTGCTTTCGGCCGTCGCGGAGCAGAACTTCGCCGACGGCCCGGAGAACGTGGATCGCTGGCTCGACGCGCTGGCGAAGATGCGCGAGGCGGACCGGCCGCGCTTCGACGAATATGCGCGACGCCTGAACGACTTCCTGCAGCGCAACAAGGGTCGAAACAAGACCGGCGATTGATGGTCTTACAGGTATGCGGATCGCTGCAACACTGCTGATTGTCGGCGCGCTTGTGGCGGCGGCGGATGACTGCTGGGCCGCGCGCGGCGGACGCGGAGGTTTCAGCGGCCGGTCCGCGGCGTTCGGCGCTTCGCGCTCGGGCGGCTGGCACAGCCCCGGAATGCGCGTCCCCGGGCACATGCATCACCACTTTCACGGCGGCGGCGCATTTTTCGTCGGCGGCACTTACTGGCCCTATTTCCCGGCGCCGTACTACTACCCCGCGCCCTATTACGTCATTCCGTACCAGCAGGATCCGGAGACGGTGTACGTCGAGCGCTTCGACGGCACGCCCACGCCGGAGACGCCAGGCGAGATCTTCTGCCCCAACACGGACTCCTATTATCCCGACGTGCAGAGCTGTCCCGGCGGCTGGCAACGCCTGATACGGCCGCCCGCCGAAGCCTCCTCCGGCGACGGCTGAGTCATGAGCCGTGACTCGGCGATAGGCGCCGCGCAGGAATACTTCGACAGCGGCGCCTTCGCCGCCGAGCTCGCGCGGCGCGTCGCCATCCCCACGGAAAGCCAGGTTCCGGAGCGCGCGCCCGAGCTCGCGCGCTATCTCGAAAGCGAGATCGCCCCGAGCCTCGAGCGCCTCGGCGCGAAAAGCACGGTGCTGCCCAATCCGCGCGGCAAGGGCGGGCCGTTCCTGATCGGCGAGCGCCTCGAGGACGCACGGCGTCCCACGGTGCTGCTCTATGGCCATGGCGACGTGATTCGCGGGCAGGAGGAGCAATGGCGCGCCGGCCTGAACCCGTGGCGGCTGCAGCAGGAAGGCAGCCGCATCTACGGCCGGGGCACCGCCGACAACAAGGGCCAGCACACCATCAACCTCGTGGCGCTGCAGAGCGTGCTGCGCACGCGCGGCAAGCTCGGCTTCAACCTGAAGGTCCTGATGGAGACCGGCGAGGAGATGGGTTCGCCGGGCCTGAAGGAATTCTGCGAGCGGAACAAGCGCGCGCTTGCCGCCGACGTGCTCATCTCATCGGACGGGCCGCGCCTGACACCCGAGCGCGCCACGATCTACCTCGGCACGCGCGGCGTCATGAACTTCGTCCTGAGCGTCGAGCTGCGCAAGGGCGCGCATCATTCCGGCAACTGGGGCGGACTGCTGGCCAATCCCGGCATCGTGCTCGCGCACGCCATTGCCTCGATTACCGACGCGCGCGGCATGATCCAGGTGCCGGAATGGCGGCCGGGCACGCTGACGCCGGCCGTGCGGGCGGCGCTCGCCGAGCTCGACCTGGGCGGCGGCGAGGAGGGGCCGGGCATCGATGCCGATTGGGGGGAGCCCGGCCTCACGCCGGCCGAGCGCGTGTTCGGCTGGTCGAGCTTCGAGGTGCTCGCCTTCGTGACCGGCAATCCCGATCGGCCGGTGAACGCGATTCCTGCCAAGGCGAGCGCGACATGCCAGCTGCGCTACGTGGTGGGCATCGAGCCGGACGAAATCCTGCCGGCTCTGCGTCGCCACCTCGAGCGAGCGGGATTCCAGACGGTGAAGGTCGAGCTCGCGCGCGAAGCGTATTACCGCGCGACGCGGCTCGACCCTGAATCGCCTTGGGTGCAGTGGACCGCCGCGTCCATCGAGCGCACGCTCGGCAGGAAGCCCGCGATCCTGCCCAACCTCGGCGGCTCATTGCCCAACGAGGTGTTCGCCGACACGCTTGGCTTGCCCACGGTATGGATTCCACACTCGTACGCGTCGTGCTCGCAGCACGCGCCGAACGAGCACCTGCTCGCGCCGATCGCGCGCGAGGCGCTCGCCATCATGGCGGGCGTGTACTGGGATCTGGGCGAAAAACCTAGCTAGAAGCAGCTCTGGCGGTAGAGGGCGTCGGCTTCGGCGCAGCTCCTGCCATAGGAGCGCGGCGAGCCGGGCGCGCCGCAGGAGAGCTGGTAGTAGATTCGCGCGCTCTTGCACGCCTGCTCGTTGCGCTCGCTGCGCCGCGGCGGCGGCGCGAGCGCCGGTGCGTGCGGCTTTTCCGGGTCGGCCGCCTGCTCCTCCTTGGTCAGGCGCCGGCCCGGATCGGGAAGATCCTGGGCGAGGACAGGCGGCGAGGCGAGGACGAGCGTTGCGAGGAAAGCGGTGCGCAGAAGAATGGTGGTCTGTCCCTGTTTTCGTTTGCCAGCGTACACTGGACGTCCACCCGGGAGGAGACATGAACCGCATGCAGACCGGCGCATTGCTCGCCGCCATCGGCCTGACGGCGGCGCTCGCTGCGAACGGCCAGGCGCCCGCGGGCCGCACGCTCGAGGAGCTGAAGGCCGAGACACAGGCGCGTGCCGACCGCAACGCGTATCCGGTTACCGGCCTCAAGCCCGACGAAGTGCGCGAGGCGCTCGGCCGGCTGAAATCGCTCGATCGCGACGAGTGGGCGGCCGCGTGGATCGAGCTCGGCGACCGCTACATGGCGAATAAGGATTTCCACCAGGCCTTCCTCTACTACTCGTTCGGACGCTGGCCGGTGCCGAACTCGCCGGGCAAGCAGAAGGCCTACGAGAAGGCGCTGCAGGCCTATCTGGCCTACGCGAAGCGCTTCGACCCGCCGCTCGCAGTGCTGCGCGTGCCGTACGAGGGAAGCGAGGTGGTGGGCTACTTCCGCGCGCCGAAGAACGCCAAGGCCGCGCCGCTCCTCGTCGCCATCGCCGGGCTCGACAGCCGCAAGGAAGACCTCGCCGAGCGCTTTGCGCCGTTCGTCGAGCGCGGCATCGCGCTGCTCGCGCTTGATTCGCCGGGCACCGGCCAGTCCGGCGTCAAGGCGGCGGCGGGCACCGAGAGATCGCTCTCGCGCATGATCGACGCCGCGCTCGCCAAACCGGGCATCGACGCCAAGCGCGTCGCGGTGTACGGCGGCAGCCTCGGCGGCTATTGGGCCGTGCTGCTCGCCATTACCGACAAGCCGCGCCTGAAGGCGGTCGTCGCCCAGTCGCCGCCCGTGCATGACTACTTCTCGCGCGAGCGCACGTTTGCCGCGCTCAAGAACCGCGAATACCTGTTCGACTACGTGCCGGCGCACATGTTCACCTACGGCGCTTCGAGCATGGAGGAGCTCGCCGATCTCAAGGCGCGCCTGTCGCTCAAGACGCGCGGCCTGCTCGAGCGGCCGATGGCGCCGATGCTCGTCATCGGCGGCGCGCTCGACACGCAGGTGCCGATCGCCGACATCGATCTGCTCATGCGCAGCGGCGACTCGCCGAAGGAGATCTGGCTCCATCCGCAGGGCGGCCACATGGGCCGCGATGCGAAGAGCTGGCCCGACCCGGTGATCTTCAAGCGCGTCACCACGCCGTGGCTGCTGCGCGCCCTCGAGCCCGATCCCTCCTAGGCAACTGCGCAACCGCTGGCTAGCGCTGATTCTCGTGCTCGCGGCGCGCGCGGGCCTCGGCGCGCCAAACGAGATCAAGGTCTTCACCGACGAGATCGTCGGCTACCGCCGGCACAGCCTCGAGGCGCACGTCAACGGAGCCGGCGGCACGCTGCAGGTGATGCCGGAGTACTCCTACGGCCTGCGGCCGGACTGGGAGGCGAGCTTCCAGCTGCCCATGGGCGAGCGCCACGGCGAGCTTCACGCGGACGGTTTCCGCGTCGAGCTGCAGTACGTTGCGCCGCACGACGAGGCGCAGGGCTGGTACTGGGGCTGGAACGCCGAGGCCGGGCGCACCGAGCGCGACGACGAGCCGCACGAGTGGACGAGCGAGCTCGTGCCGATCGTCGGTTTCCGCAGCTCGCGCTGGCACCTGGTTGCCAATCCGACGCTTGCGCTGCCGCTGAGCGGCGAGGGGCGCAAGCTGGACTTCCAGCCGGCGGCGAAGCTCGCGTACCGCGCCTCCGGCGGCAACGACTTCGGCATCGAGTTCTACAAGGAAGCGAGCCGCCTGCTGTTCCTCACCTGGGACGGCAAGCTCGGCCGTTCGGACGTCAACCTCGGCATCGGCCGCGACCTGTCCGGCGCCGACTGGGTAGTGAAGCTGATCGTCGAGATCGCTTTCCGCTAGAGCGGGGGCGCGGCAAAATGGCCGCATGCTGATCAAGAAGCTCAATCACGCCGCGTTCCGCTGCAAGGATGCGGCCGAGACGGTCCGGTTCTACACCGAGGTGCTCGGGCTCAGGTTCTCGCACGCGCTCGGCGAGGACCACGTGCCGTCGACCCGGCAGTACAGCCCGCACATCCACATCTTTTTCGAGATGGAGGACGGCAGCTCGATCGCCTTCTTCGAGTGCCCGAAGGACCCGGGCAACGTGAAGGACCTCGAGTCTCCGGACTGGATCCAGCACTTCGCCTTCGAGGTCGAGAACGAGCAGGCGCTCATGGAAGGCAAGCGGCGGCTGGAAGCGAAAGGCGTGGAGGTGCTCGGGCCGGTCGACCACGGCTTCCTGCGCTCGATCTACTTCTTCGATCCCTCGGGGCACCGGCTGGAGTTCGCGGCCTGGACGATCGAGCGGGCCAGGTACGCCGAGTACGCGACGCAGGCGCCCAAGCTGCTCGAGCTCTGGAACAAGACGCACGACTGGTCGCAGCGCAGGACGAAATCGGCGTAGTGGAGTTCGACCGCGTGCCGGTCATCCTCAGCTTCGCCGAGCAGGCAAAGATGGTGGAGACCTACGGTTTCGCCGGCAGCCAGGGCAGGACGGTGCTCGAAGGCCAGCGCCTCGTGCCGCGCAGCACGAAGGCCGACACCGTTTACCTCTTCATGCACCCGGCGACGACGCTCAATCTGCTGCCGATGCCCGTCGCGCTCGCAAGCGCCGGGCTGCACGTGCTGTGCGCGGGAAGCCGCTACGCAAAGAACGACAGCGCGCTCATCATGGAAAAGGTCGTGTTCGATCTCGGCCAGTACGTGCGCCATGCGCGCGAGGCGCTCGGCTACCGCAAGGTGGTGCTGGTCGGCTGGTCGGGCGGCGGATCGCTGTCGCTCTTCTACCAGGCGCAAGCCGAAAGCCCGAGCCTCACGCACACGCCGGCCGGCGATCCGTACGACCTCGCCGCGGCGAAGCTCGAGCGCGCCGACGGCATCGTCTTCATCGCCGCGCACCTCTCCCGCGCAGAGACACTCACCGAATGGCTCGATCCCTCGGTGCGAAACGAGCTCGATCCGGACGAGCGCGATCCCGAGCTCGACATCTACGCGAGCGACGCCCGGCAGCGGCCGCCGTTCACGCCGCAATTCGTCCGCCGCTTCCGGGAGGCGCAGCGGGCGAGAAATCGGCGCATTACCGACTGGGCGCTGGAGAAGCTGGAATACCTGAGACGCAAAGACGACGGCGAGATGGAGCGCGCCTTCGTGGTGCATCGCACGATGTGCGACGTGCGCTGGATCGACCCGGCGGTCGATCCGAACGGGCGAAAGCCCGGCTGGTGCTACCTCGGCGAGCCGCGCACCGCCAACGCTGCGCCGGCGGGCCTTGCCCGCTATAGCTCGCTGCGCTCCTGGCTCTCGCAATGGTCCTACGACAGGTCGAACGCGAAGGGGCCGGCGAACGCCGCGCGCATCCGGTCGACGCCGGTGCTGCAGGTCGTCAACGGCGCCGACGACGCCGTGCCGGCGACCCACAATCCGGCGATCCGCGACGCGCTTTCGACTCCCGACAAGGAGTATGTGGAGATCGAGGGCGCGACGCACTACTACCTCGGG
>CAYZFN010000206.1:0-7750 GCA_964477695.1 uncultured Enterobacteriaceae bacterium
CGCTCGGGCGGCGATTTCTCGTCGCGCGGATCGATGCTCACGAACAGCGCGGTGTAATCGCGGCCGGCGAGGAGCCCGGTGTCGCGCAGCGCTTCCGCGACGCCGGTGAGGGTCGTGCCGCAGAGATTCACGCAGCCGACATAGCCGAGCACGAGCACCACGGGAGCGGCGCCGAAGTAGTCGCCGAGCCGGGCTTCGCGGAACTGCAGCTCGGCCGGCACGGTCGCGCCGAGGTGCGCAGCGAATTCCACATCCGGCGCGGCGCCGAGCGGGAAACACGGGAGGAGCGTCAATAGAAAGAGCGCGATCTTCATCGCTCGCGTCCCTGGGCGAGGATGCGCATCGCGCGCTCGATCGGGATGTGGACGTGGTCGTCGTCGACGCGGCCGAAGCCGGAAAGCTGCGCGTTCTTCTCGCGCAGGTAACTTTGCAGGTCCTGGCGCGCCTCGGTCTGCAGCGCAGGCCCTTCGATCTTCGGCGGCGCGCCGCTGCTCGGACCTGTCGCGGGCGCCTGGACATGCGTCGCGATAAGCGCCGCGGCACCGATGCTCAGCGCGATGCCGGCCAGGATCACCGCCGCGCCAGCCGCGAGCCCGCGCAGGCTGATATCGCTTCTTTCAGGCATGGTGCGGCCGCCACGTTAACCACCAGAGTGCGCCGAGCACGAGCAGCGCCACCGGATCGAGCCAGGCGATATGGAAACCGGTCGGTCGTACCGACGGCGCGACCAGCCAGTAGACGTCGATCGCATGCATGGCGAGGAGGGCCGCGGCGAACGTGCCGAGGAACAGCGGCGCGCGCTTCGCGGCGCGCGAAAGCAGGATCGCGAGCGGCGCGAAGAAGTGGAACACGACGAGCAGCACGCCGAGCACGACCCAGCCGGTCTGCAGGCGCGGCACGTACCAGACGATCTCGTGCGGCAGGTTGCCTACCCAGACGATCAGGAACTGCATGAACGCGAGGTACGCCCAGGTCAGCACGTACATGAGCAGCAGGTTGCCGAGGTCGATGAAGAGTTCGGGCTCTGACCCCGAATTCGCCGAATTCGGGCGCAGCCCGACCCAGGCGACCGCGAGCGCCATGGCGCCGAGCATCTGGCCGGTGCCGACGACGAGGCCGAGCGCGGTGGAGTACCACTCCGGGACGAGCGAGCCGATCCAGTCGACCGCGGCGAGCGACATCGTGAAGCCGTAGACGATGAGGCCGACGGCGCTCAGGCCCTGCGAGGTCCGTTCCGCCACCAGGAAGGAGAACACCGTCCAGATCACGAGGTAGCACACCGCGCGCGCGACGAAGTAGCCGGGCGTGAACCAGTCGCTCTCGCCGATCGGGAAGAGCGAGCGCATGCCGACGAGCACCGGGATCGCGAGCAGCGCCGCGAGCGGCACGAGGCGCGTCGCCGCGGCGAACGCCGGCCGCACCGCGATTCCCCACCTGCCGCCGGTCAGGTTGTGCAGCATCAGGTTCGCCATGCCGCCGAGCGCGAGCCCGAGGAAGAGCAGCCAGGCGAAGAGATAGGAGCTCATAGTGAAGAGAAAAAGGGGTCAGGACCCTTTTCCGGGCGACGCGCAGCTGATGGAAAAGGGTCCTGACCCCTTTTTCTCATTTCAGGTCCTCCACCCGCGCGTACTGGGAAAGCTGCAGCGCCCGGATATAGGCCACGATCGCCCAGCGATCCTCCGGCGGCACGCGGTCGGAGTACGGCCGCATGATTCCGTAGCCGTGCGTCATCACGTCGTAGAAATGCCGGTCGGGCGCCTTGCGCAGGCGGTCGATGTGGTAGGAGGGCGGATGCGGGAAGCCGCGCCGCGCGACCATGCCGTCGCCGTCGCCGAGCGGGCTGTGGCACGGCGCGCAATAGATGTTGAAGCGCTCGCGGCCGTGCCGCAGGAGCTCGAGCGTGATCGGGTAGGGATTGGCCTGCGCGGCGTCGTCCCTTGCGCGCTCGGCTTCCAGCTCGGCGCCGATTCGCCCGCTCGAAGTGCCGGCGAATGCGCCGCCCGCCGCGGCGAGCGTGCCCGGCACAGGCGCGCGCGCCGAGGTGCCGTCAGGAAACAGCCGGCTCTCGCTCATAGGCTTGTAGCGCGGCTGGTCGTACATGTTGCGCGCCAGCTTCTCGCAGCCACATAGGGCTACGAGCATCAGAAGGGTGATGAAACCCTTGCTCATACCGGCACGTCCCATAGGCCGAGCGGCTTGAGGTCCTGCAGAAAGCCGCGCGCCGAAGCGAAGCTGGGCTCGTCCGAGCGCAGGCAGAGGAAGAAGCGGTTGCGCGAGGCGAGGTCGAACTCGCGTACGTTGAACACCGGGTGGTGCAGGCGCGGCAGGCCGTTCAGGAACAGCATCCCGGCCACGCCGGCGAGCGCGGCGACCAGGATCGTCAGCTCGAACGTGACCGGAATGAACTCGGGCCAGCTGTGCAGCGGCTTGCCGCCCGAGTTGATCGGATAGGAGATTACCGCCGAGTACCACTGCATGAAGTAGCCGCCGATTCCCCCGACCAGCCCGCCGCTGAGCACGATCGGCGGCACCCAGTTCCTGCGCATGCCGATCGCCTCGGCGAGGCCTTCGATCGGGAACGGCGAGTACGCCTCGATGCGGCGATGCCCCGCTGCGCGCGCCTGGCGCGCCGCCTCGAGCAGCGCTTCGGCGCTCGCGAACTCCGCCAGCACGCCGTAGAGGGGGTTCAAGACCTGACCCCTTCCTCGTGGATGAGCTTGCGCATCTCGAAGATCGAGATCGCCGGCAGGAAGCGCACGAAGAGCAGGAACAGGAACGCGAAGAAGCCGATCGAGCCGAAGAAGGTGATCCAGTCCCAGCGCGTCGGAATGAAGTTGCCCCACGCCGAGGGCAGGAAGTCGTGGTGCATGCTCTGCACGACGATCATCACGCGCTCGAGCCACATGCCGACGTTCACCACCAGGCTGATCGCGAAGAGCAGCCACGCCGAGCGCCGCGCGGCGCGCCACCAAAGGATCTGCGGCGCGACGACGTTGCAGGCGAGCACCGTCCAGTACACGGGTCCGTAGAAGCCGAGCAGCCGATCCTCGACCATCGCGATCTCGTAGCGGTCGCCGCTATAGAACGCGGTGAAGGTCTCCATGAAGTAGCCGTAGGCGACGATCCAGCCGCAGGCGAGCAGCACCTTGGCCGCGAGCTCGAGGTGGCGGTCGGTGATGAAGTCGTGCAGGCGGAAGAAGTGGCGCAGCGGAATGGCGAGCGTCAGCACCATCGCGAACCCGGAGAACAGCGCGCCGGCGACGAAGTACGGCGGGAAGAAGGCCGAGTGGTAGCCGGGCACGATGGCGATCGCGAAGTCGAGCGAGACGACGCTGTGCACCGAGACGACGAGCGGCGTCGCCAGCCCGGCGAGCAGCAGGTACACCGTCTCGAAGCGCGCCCAGTGGCGCGCCTCGCCGCGCCAGCCGAGCGCGAACAGGCCGTAGGCGACCTGCTTGGTCCGGCTCACCGCGCGGTCGCGCAGCGTCGCGAGGTCCGGCACGAGGCCGATGTACCAGAAGAGCAGCGACACGATCAGGTAGGTGCTGATGGCGAAGATGTCCCACACCAGCGCGCTGCGCCATTGCGGCCAGAGCTCCATCACGTTCGGATACGGCACGAGCCAGTAGAAGAACCACGGCCGGCCGAGATGCAGGATGGGAAAGATGCCGGCGATGCCCGCGGCGAACAGCGTCATCGCCTCGGCGAAGCGGTTGATCGAGGTACGCCACTTCTGCTTCAGCAGCAGCAGGATCGCCGAGATGAAAGTGCCGGCATGGCCGATGCCGATCCACCACACGAAGTTGGCGATCGCGAAGCCCCACGCGGTCGGGATGTTGACGCCCCAGATGCCGATGCCCTTGATGAACAGCCACAGGATCGCGGCGAAGAACGCCGCGCTGCCGAACGCGGCAATCGCGAAAGCGAGGAACCACACCCAGTGGCTCGGCCGGTGCAGGACGACGTCGGCGATCTTGTCGCTGACCGAGGCGTAGCCCCAGCGCTGCAGCCGGGCGTCGATCTCACTCATGGAGGTCGGGATTGCGGTTCAGCACGCGCGCCTCGTAGCTCGTGCGCGGCCGGGTGTTGAGCTCGGCGAGCAGGTCGTAGTGCAGCGCCGAGCGCTTCGCCTCGTTCACTGCGCTCTGCGGATCGTTCAGGTCGCCGAAGGCGATGGCTTGCGTCGGGCACGCCGCCTGGCACGCCGTGACGACTTCGCCATCCTGGATGCGCCGCCCCGCCTTCTCCGCCTCGATGCGGCCGCGCGTGATGCGCTGCACGCAGTACGTGCATTTCTCCATCACGCCGCGCATGCGCACCGTCACTTCCGGGTTCTTCTGCGCCTTCAGCGTCTCGTCGCTCTTCGAGTACTCGAGGAAATTGAACCGCCGCACCTTGTAGGGGCAGTTCTGCGAGCAGAAGCGCGTGCCGACGCAGCGGTTGTAGACCTGCACGTTGAGCCCCTCGCTGTCGTGCACCGACGCTTCCACGGGGCAGACGTACTCGCAGGGCGCGTTCTCGCAGTGCATGCACGGCACGGGCTGGAACAATGTCTTTTCTTCCGCGTCGCTCCCTTCGTAATACCGATCGACGCGGATCCAGTGCATCTCGCGCCCGGCGATCACCTGCTCCTTGCCGACCGTCGGGATGTTGTTCTCGGCTTGGCAGGCGATCGTGCAGGCGTTGCAGCCGATGCACGTGTTGAGGTTGATGCTCATCGCCCAGCGATAGCCCTCGTAGGGCCAGGACCGATAGAGCGAATGCTCCGGCGTCTCGTCGGCGAACGCCCTGGCGCCGTTGGCGATGGTTTCGAGCGGCACCGCGCGGGCAAGGTCGCGGCCTTCCATCCGCGCATGGTTCTGTGTCGTGGCGAACTCGTGCCGGCCGGGCGCCTTGCTGACCGCCACGTCGCCCGCCGACCAGCGGGCCGTGGAGGAACGGAGGAAGAACGCGTTGACGCCCACGTGATTGCCGACCGAGCCGGCGCGCGAGCGCCCGTAGCCGAGCGGCAGGGTGATGGTGCGCTCGGCATGCCCGGGCATCACCCAGGCCGGTACGACGACGCGACGCTCGCCGGCGGCGATCTCGATATGGTCGCCGGTCTGCACGCCGAGCTTTTGCGCCGAGACGGGCGAGAGCTGCGCCGCGTTGCCCCACGTGAGCTTGGTGTGCGGGCGCGGCAGCTCCTGCAGCCAGGCGTTGTTCGCCAGCCGGCCGTCGAGCACGCTTTCGTCGGCGACGAAGCGCACGCTCCAGCCGTCGCTGTTTTGGATGTTCGGCATCCCGGCCGTCCGGGGTTGGGCCGCTACGGAAGCAAAGCGGGTGTCGGCGATGACGCCTTTGCGCAGCGAATCCTCCCAGCCGACGTCGCGCCATTGCGCGCGCACGAGGTCGTAGCCTTTTTTGCCTTCGCCCATGACGAGCGACAGCAGCTCGTGCGGCGAGAGCGACTCGTAGAGCGGCGCGATGAGCGGCTGCACGATGCTCGCGGTGCCGTCGAGCGCGCGCGCGTCGCTCCAGTGCTCCATGAAGTGCGTCGCCGGCACGTGCCAGGTCGCCGCCGCCGAGGTCTCGTCGTAGTACAGCGAGAGGTGCAGCGAAAGCGGCACGCGCGGCAGCGCGGCGGCGAAGGCGAGGTCGCTCGGCGCGTCGTAGGCGGGGTTGCCGCCGAGCATCACCAGCAGCTCGACTTCGCGCGCCTGCATCGACTCGACGAGCTCCTGCAGCGGCAAGGCGTCCAGCGCGTCGACCGGTGGGAGATAGGACACCGGCGCGTGCAGCTCGGCGTTCAGGCGATGCACGAGCGCATGCGCCGCGGGCGACAGCGCCTCGCCGGCGAGGATCACGCCGCGATTGGCCTTCAGGTCTCGCCAGATTTGCCCGTACGTCCCCTCTCTCTTCACCAGCCATTCCTCTATGCCGGCAACGGGCATGGCGTAGCGATGGTCGGCGATTGCGCCGACGAGCGAAGGCGCGCTCTCGAGCGCGTAGAGCCGGCACATCTTTCCGTCGCGTGGCGTGCGAGCGTGCGCGAGCTGCCGCGCATAGCCGAGGCGCCACGGATGGTCTTCGAGGCAGCGGCTGTCGAGGCTGAGGATCGCGCCCGCCTCGTCGAGGCGCACGAGCGGCTCGAGCGGCCGGCCGAAGGCGAGGCGCGCGCCTTCGCGGCTGTTGTAGCGATCGAGCGGGTCCCAGCGATGCAGCCGGGCTTCGGGGAAGCGGCGCAGGAGCGAAGAAAGCTGCGCCGCCAGTGTCGGCGAATCGCACGCGCCGATGAGCACGCGCAGCCCTTTCCCTCTGGAGAGATTGTTGAGAAGTGAAGCCAGATCGTGCTCAAGCTGCGCGCCCGTCGCCGGCTGGCCGCGCCGGCGCGGCGCCTTGGAGCGATCGGGGTCCCAGAGCTGCAGCACCGACGCCTGGCCATGCACGCTGGTCGCGCCGAGGCTTGCCGGATGCGCGGGATTGCCCTCGACCTTGGTCGGACGCCCGGTATTCGACTCGATGAGCAGCCCCTCTGCAGCGCCGAGGAAGCTGGCAGCGCTGGCATAGAAGCGCGGCACGCCCGGGAGCTCGTTCTCCGGCTGGTGCGCGTAAGGCACGATCGGCTCGCTTGGCCGGCTGCACGCGCCGGTGGCGAGCGCCGCGGCGGCCGCGGAGAGCTTGAGGAACTCGCGTCGGGTGAACTTTACCTGTGGCATGTCGAGCAATCGGTGCGGCGGCGCTCCGGCAGCAGGCGGGCGCTGGCGACGAGGGCGGCGCGTACGCGCGGGTCGTGCGGCGGATCGGCGGCCATGTCGAAGACCTTGTCCGCGGGCCGCAGGTGCGGCGCGGGGTCGCGATGGCAGCCGAGGCACCACTGCATCTCGAGCGAGGCGACGCGCTCGATGCGCGGCATGCGGTCGACGCGCCCATGGCATTCGACGCAGCCCACGCCCTTCGCGATGTGGATGCTGTGGTCGAAGAACACGAAATCCGGCAGGTCGTGCACGCGCACCCAGCGCAGCGGCCGCCCGGTGCGCGCGCTTTCGCGCAGCGGCTCGAGGATCGACGCATCGGCGAAGAGCTGCGAGTGGCAGGTGAGGCAGACTTGCGCCGAAGGAATGCCCGCGAAGGCCGACTTCTCCACCGAGTAGTGGCAGTAGCGGCAGTCGATGCCGTCGTCGCCGACGTGGTGCTTGTGGCTGAAGGGAATCGGCTGCTGCGGCGACGCGAGGCCGCCCTGCGGCGGCAGCGCCTTGTAGAACGCGATCCACACGGCTGCCACGGCGAGCAGCGCGCCGAGCAAAAGGAGCTTGATGCCGAGAATTACCGGCGGCTGGAAGACCTGGGGCATGAAAGGCGCATGCGATAAATACGCGCCGACGGCGCGCCTTGCCACCGTAGCAAGATTAAGATCGCGTTAAGCAAGGCGGCAGGCTCAGCCGTCGAGCTCCTTCATTACCTGCGCGTAGGAAAGCAGCGCGAAGAGGGCGGTACCGCCGATGATGTTGCCGGCGAGCACCGGCAGGGTGAAGCCGCCGAGCATTGCGCCGACGCCGAGCTCGCCGCTCACGACAAGCAGGAACGCCTCCACGCTGCCCGCGACGATGTGCGCCGAGCCGCTCACGCCGATGAGGTAGGTCATGAGGAAGATGACGAAGAACTGCGCCGCCTCGGCGCCCGGGATGAGCCAGACCATGGCCGCCATGAGGAAGCCCGCCGTGATGCCGTGGAACACCATCTCCGGCCAGCCGTATTGCAGGGCATGGCG
>CAYZFN010000207.1:0-9408 GCA_964477695.1 uncultured Enterobacteriaceae bacterium
CTGGCCGCCTTACGGCGACGATGCAGCCAGCTACGCCGTCCTGCGCGCCTACCGGGGCGACACCGTGATCTACATCGGCGAGCCCGACGAGGGCGCGACCGGATCGGTGCGCTTCCGGCGCGAGCTGGGGCTCAACTGGACGCTCGGCCAGGCGGTGGCGCTGCCGCGCTGGCCGCGCCTGCGCGATACGCTGATGGTCTACAAGCGGAACGCGGAGCGCCTGCCGCTCACCGAGCGCGACCGCTGCTTCCAGTGCCACCGCTTCATCCCGACCGGCGCGATCGGCCGCTGCGAATGGTGCTTCAAGCGCCGCCCGGCCGCGCTCGTGCTGCAGGTGGGCAAGCACCGCGTCGAGTACCTGCAGGAGATGCTCGACGCGATGCCGCAGGCGCAACGCGAGGCGCTCGAGCGCGCGCCGAACCGGATCAAGTAGACGTGCCCGATTCATTTTCGCCGCCGGCCGATTCATGAGCGAGTGCCATCAATGCTCGGCGCACGCGGGTGTTAAATCGGCCCAACAAACGATCTTGCGCCGTACGGCGCATCACTGAGGAGGAACCATGCTATCGAGCAATAGTGGGAGGCGGCGTGCCCTCACGGGCGTTGCCATGGCGAGCCTCGCGTTGTGCGTAGGCAGCGCCTACGCGATCCACCAGAGCGGGGAGCAGCACGACATGCGTCGCGTCGGGCATGTCGATCTCCAGGGCCGGCCGGCGTACCAGCCGAACGTCATCGTCTATCCCGACGGTCGTACGATCGCGTTCGTCGGCACGCACGGCGGCAGCAAACCGAACCCGCTCAAGCCGGGCAGCCCGGTCGAGTTGAACGGGACCATGATCATCGACGTCAGCCGGCCCGACAGGCCGGTCGAGAAATTCCACATTCCATCGCCCGCCGGCGGCCAGTCGCAGATGGCGCGCATGTGCCTCGGCAAGGATCTTCCCGGCGGGAAGTCCGACGGCGTGTACCTGCTGCGCAACATCCAGGGCGGCAGCGCCTCGGGCTACGAGATGTGGGATGTCACCAATGTCACCGCCCCCGTGCTGCTGAAGTCGCTCACCGGAATCCGCAGCACGCACAAGGACTGGTGGGAGTGCAAGAGCGGCCTCGCGTACATGCCGGGCAGCCGCGACGTGCCGGCGCCGAACCGCTGGCGCACCAGCCAGTCGATGCTCATCTACGACTGGAGCAATCCGCACAACGGCCTGCCGCCTGAGTACGTGCGCACGTATGGCGTGGTGGGCGCGCAGCCCGACGGCACCGGTCCGGTGCCCAACTCGCTGCACGGCGCGATCTCGACGTTCGAGCATCCGCAGGTCGGCATGCCGCTCGCGCGAGCCGCGGGACCCGACGACGTGGTCGGCAACCGCATCTACGCCGCGTGGGGCGTGGGCGACGACGGCATCCTGCAGATCATCGATCGCAAGAAGCTGCTGCCGCCGCGCTACGGCGGCACTTGGACGGGCGATCCCGACCGGCCGAGCAGCGCCGACCTCGAGGCTGCACAGACCGGCATCATGTACATGTCGCCCGACCAGGGCGGCCACACCAGCATGCCGGTGTTCGGCATGAAGCCCGGCAGCTATCAGAACTTCACCGAGTTCAAGACGCGAGACATCGTGATTCTTTCGTCGGAGGCGACAGCCGACCTGTGCAAGGAACCCCCGCACTGGTCGTTTCTCGTCGACGTAACGGTCGAGAACTCAAAGACCGCGCCGCCGGGAACGCGCACCGAGCAGAACCCCTGGCAGGGGCCGATGGTGCTCTCGACGATGGCGGTCGATCCGCGGCGCGGCGAGAAGTATCCGCGGGGCAATTACTGCACGCGGGGAGCGCGCTTCGGCGTGCACTCGAGCGAGGAGAACTTTTACAACCCGTACTACAGCCGGCTGACGTTCATTGCCAATTTCACCGGCGGCATCCGCGCCTATGACATCCGCGAGCCGCAGGCACCGGTGGAGGTGGCGTTCTACGTTCCGGAATCGAACGCCAACACTACGCAGCCGGACGGCTACATGACCAACAACGTCGAGGTCGACAACCGCGGCTACGTGTACGCGACGGATCGCAACGGCTCTGGGCTCGACATCCTCGAGCTGCATGGCAAGGCGAAGCAGATCGGTCTCGGCACGGACACGGGCCACGGCCACGACGACGATGACGACGACTGAGGAGCGTCAATAGTAGGAGAAGATCCAGGACAGCTCGTCGCCGTTGGGCAGCACGATGCGGGCGGTCAGGCGATCGCCCGCAACCGGCTTCAGCCCGCTCGCCGCGAGGCGGTTATGGCCGGCGGGTGCGAGCTTCGCTTCGCGCCCCGGGTGGCCGGGACTTACCAGGCTGATCACGCCCTTGATGCGCTCGGTGGCGACCGGCTTGTCCTCACGCTCCAGGTACAGAACGACCCCGGCCTTTTCCGCAAGTAGCTCGACGGCGATCTCGTCGTCGCCGCGTCCCATGATGCCGCCGTGCTTGGGCTTGTGGTCGCCATGGCCGTAGGCGGCCTGAACGTGCACAATTGCTGCCAGGAACCATGCGAGCGCTTTCATTCGCATCCGCTGTCCTGATCGTGCTCGGCACGGGCGCCGCCTCGAGCCACGACGAGGCTGCGCCGCTCATGCTCTGTCGCGGAGGCGAAGGCGACGCCGGTACGCCGGTCGTGCTCGCAGGCAACGCGCGCACGATCCGCATCGACATGAGCGATCGGATGCGCTTCTCGCCCGAGGCGCTCACCGTCAAGCGCGGCGAGACGGTGCGCCTCGTGGCCGCCAACGGCGGACGCGTGCTGCACGAGCTCGTGATCGGCACGCGCGCAGAGCTCGAGCAGCACGCGGCGCTCATGCGCCTCGCGCCGCAATGGCACGACGAGCTCTCGAGCGGCTCGGCGCACGTGCCGCCCGGCGGCGAAGGCGAGCTCGCGTGGCGGTTCACCCGCTCGGGCGAGTTCTACTTTGCCTGCCTCGTTCCCGGTCATCTCGAGGCCGGGATGATCGGTACGATCACCGTCACGCCTTAAATCCCTGCGTTGGTCTCCGCGCAGGATGCCCCGGCATCCGCCGCGGCGCAAGCGCTTCAGGGTCTGCTACATTGCCGCGCGGGGAGGTCGGCCACGTGAAGCGCAGGCAATGAAGAGCCTCGTTCCGCCCACCGCCGCAGGCGCCGGTGGCGAGCGGCTTGCGGAGCACTGGCTCGGCTACGCGGTCGTGCTGGTGCTGGTCGTGGGAATGTGGCTCCTTTACGCGGTGAACCTCGTGCGCTGGCCCGACAGCCCGGACTTCGGCTGGCGCACCATGTACACCTCCGGCCCGAACGTCGTCGCCCAGGTCTTCGCACGCGGCGAGGGCGCCGGCCTCGAGCCGGGCGACCGGATCATCGCGATCAACGGCCGTCCGTACAGCACGTTCGACGAGCTGTTCTTCGGCAGCCTGAGGAACGAGGAGCCGGGGTCGACGAACACTTACACCGTGGTGCGCGGCCGCGGCACCCTCCAGATCGCAGTGCCGACCGGGCGCGTCGGCGCGGCGGCGGTGGCGACGCGGAGCGGGCCGCTCTTCCTCGTCGGCACGATCTACATCCTGATCGGCGTGCTCGTGTTCCTCATGAAGCCGAAGGCGCACGAGAGCTGGCTGTTCTTCCGCATGACCAGCCTGTTCGGCACCGGCATGGCGCTTTCCTCGCCGGCCGACCTCATTACGCCGGCCTGGCTCTACGACCTGCGTTTCCTTGTGAACGTGCTGCTTCCCGCGGCGATCATCCACCTCGCGCTCTACTTCCCGAAGCCGCGCCAGTTCGCGCTGCGCTGGCCCGCGCTCGCCGCGCTGCCGTACCTCGTGTCGATCGCCATCTTCGCGCTGCGGTCCGCGCTCGCGGTGCATCACTGGAACGTGCCGCGCGTGGTGTTCCTGCTCTGGACCGGCTATTGCGCCGTGGCGATCCTGTTCTTCGTCGTCTCGGCCGGCTGGAACACGCTGCGCGATCCTTCGATCGTCACGCGCCTGCAGTCGCGCCTGATCTTTCTCGGCACCTTGCTCGGCTTCTTCATTCCGGCGCTCGACCTGCTCTCCGGCACGTTGTGGCACGCGGCGATTTTCTCCGACCCGGTGCTCGGCTTCGGCGTGTTCTTCAGCCTGTTTCCGCTGTCGATCGGCTACACGATCGTCAAGCACGACCTGTTCGCCATCGACGTCATGGTGCGGCGCACCTACGGGTACCTGTTGTCGACCGCGGCGATCGTCGCTACCTACGCCGGCCTCGTGTCGCTCGCGAACCTCATCGTGGGAACCGCGGATGCCGCGCGCTCGCCGATCTTTGCGATCGTCTTCGCGCTTGTGGTGGTGTTCTTCTTCGAGCCCCTGCACCGGCGCATCCAGGCTTTCGTCGACCGTACCTTCTACCGCCAGCAATACGACTACCGCAGCGCGATCAAGGACCTGAGCGAGGCGATGACGAGCATCCTCGATCCGCAGCTCATCCTGAAGACGCTCGCCGGCGCTGTGGTGAAGGAGATGGTGCTCGAGAACGGCGTGCTGCTGCTGCCGGTCGACGGACGCGGCCACGAGGTGGCGGTCGCCGAAGGCATCGACGCGGCGGCACTGCCGGTGCGCTACCTTGCGCAGGACGACGCGCTCGTGCGCCTGGTGCGCGAGACGCGCAATCCGGTGCTGCGCCATGACGTGGCCATGAACCCGGCGTTCGAGGACCAGCGCGCGGCGCTCGATAGAAGCCTGGCCGCGCTGTCCGCCGAGCTGGTGCTGCCCATGCTCTACAAGGACGAGCTGCGCGGGCTGCTCGCGCTCGGGCGCAAGAAGTCGGGCAAGCTGTTCACGCCGGAGGACTTCGACCTCCTGCGAACCATGCTCAGCCAGAGCGCGATCGCGCTCGAGAACGCGCGCCTCTTCCGCGACAACCTGCAGAAGGGCCGCATGGAAGAGGAGCTGAAGATCGCCCGCGACATCCAGATGGGCATGCTCCCGGAACGTGCGCCGCGGCTGCCGGGGCTCGAGCTGGCGGCGCGCACCATCCCGGCGCGCGAGGTGGGCGGCGACTTCTACGACTTCGCGGAATTCGGCGCCGCGGGCGCGCAGCGGCTCGGCCTCCTGATCGGCGACGTGTCGGGCAAAGGCGTGTCGGCGGGATTGCTCATGGCCGGCGCGCGCAGCACCTACCGGGTGCTGCTGGACGACGACCCGCCCGTGAGCGAGGTGATGAATAGCGCCAACCAGCGGCTGCGGCGCGACATCCGCAAAGGCAGCTTCATCGCGCTGCTCTACGCGGTGCTCGATCCCGCGGCGCGCGCGCTGGTGCTCTCGAACGCCGGGCAGGCCGAGCCGATTCTCTGCGCGCCGGGCGCGGCCGCGCGCTATGTCGGCAGCGAGGGCGACCGCTTTCCGCTCGGCATCGTCGGCGACTGCCGCTACGAGGAGACGAAGCTCGAGCTCGCCGCGGATAGCGCGCTCGTCTTCTACACCGACGGCGTGGTCGAGGCGATGAACGGCGCGCAGGAGCTCTACGGCTTCGAGCGCCTGCTCGCCTGCGTGGAGGCGCATCGCGGGCTCGCCGCGCCGGCGCTGCTCGAGGCGCTGTTCGCCGACATCGCGCGCTTCGTGGGCGGCGAGGAGCCGAACGACGACATGACGATTATCGTGGCGAGGCTCGCGCCGTGAGCGCGCAGAAGAAGTTCGAGCTGCACATCCCGAGCACCGCCGGCTCGGAGAAGCTGGCCATGGACTTCGCCGCCGACATCGCGCGGCGCATGAATTTCCCGCCCGAGCGCGTCGAGGACCTGAAGACCGCGGTGGCCGAAGCATGCATGAACGCCATCGAGCACGGCAACCAGGCCGACGCGGCGACCCGGGTCGGTATCCGCCTCACCGCCGGCCCCGACCGCCTGCAGGTGGCGGTGCAGGACCGCAGCCGGCGGCGCGGCATCCGCCGCCCGGCCGCCCCCGACATCGAAAGTCGCGTCGCGGGGAAGACAGCGACGCGCGGTTGGGGCATCTTTCTCATCGAGAACCTCATGGACGAGGTGAGCTTCGAGTCGAACGCGGAGGGGAACGTCGTGAAGATGATCATCTACCTCGACAAGCCGGCATGACCAAGCCGAACGAGGTTTCCACCCGGCTGAGGGGCGACGTGTCGGTGGTCGACATCCGGGGCGACGTGACGGCCCTCGCCGCCCAGCCGATCGAGGAGGCGTACCGGGGCGTGACAGCCGCCGGGGCGAAGAAGATACTCATGGTTTTCGCGCCGGAGTGCTACATCAACAGCGGCGGCATCGCCGTGCTGATCGGCATCCTGGGGGAAGCGAAGCGGCAGGGGCAGGTGGTCGCCTTAACCGGCCTTACGCCGCATTTCCAGAAGGTGTTCGCGATGGTGGGGCTTACGAAGTACGCACAGATCCACCGCTCGGAGCAGGAAGCGCTCGGCCAGCTCGGGACGCCGGGATGAAGCGCGTCGTTCCCGGAGCGAGCGGCCGGTCCCCGCACGACCGGTTCCTGCGCCTCAAGGCCCGCTACGAGTCGCGGCTGAAGGACGCGACGCGCGCGCAGCACGAGCTCGAGAAGCGCATGTTCCACTTGCGCACGCTCTACGACGTGAGCCGCGAGATCGGCTACCTCAACGATACGCAGTCGATCCTCACCAACCTGCTGATGATGGTGCTCGGCACGTTCGGCGTCGAGCGCGGCCTCATCGTGCTGCACGATCCGCGCGACAAGAGCCTGGCCGGGCTTGCGCACCGCGGCGTCGAGGATGCGCAGGACGCAGCTCGCGCGCTCGCCGATCACCATGTGGCCCAGCCGCTGCCGCAGTTCGAGCTGCGCGTGTGCATCACGTTCGACGTCGAAGAGCACGTGAAAGGCACGATCGCCCTGGGCGACCGGCTCACCGGCGAGGGCTACAGCGCCGACGACTCCGAGCTCCTGGTGACGCTCGTCAACCAGGCCGCCGTCGCCGTGCGCAATGCGCGCGCGCACGAGGAAGTGGTGCGCTACGCCAAGGAGCTCTCCGAGAGCCTGCGCCGCATCCAGATCCTCGAGTCGATGAAGGCGAATCTCGCCAAGTTCGTGCCGAAGACGGTCAAGGAGCTGATCGAGCAATCGCCGGAGGATCCGGTGCTCGACAAGCGCGAGGCGGACGTGTCGGTGCTCTTCGCCGACATCACGGGCTACACGCGCCTTTCCGGCCAGATGGACCTCGACCGGCTTAACCAGCTCGTCGAGCTCTACTTCGGCGCGTTCCTGGACGAGATCCTGCGCCTCGGCGGCGACGTGAACGAGACCGCGGGCGACGGCCTGATGGTGATCTTCCAGGACGGCAACCCGCGCAAGCACGCCAAGGCGGCGGTGGAGGCCGGCCTCGCGATCCTGCGCCGCACGCGCGAGACCAACGGCACTCTCGAAGGCTTCTACGAGCCGATCGCGATGCACATCGGCGTCAATTCCGGCGTCGCTTCGGTCGGCGCGACCAAGATCGAGGGCGCGGCCGGGACCCGCTGGACTTACACGGCGTCCGGCCCGACGACGAACATTGCCGCGCGCCTTTCCGCGCTCGGCGAGGGCGGCTGCATCATCCTCAGCGAGGAAACGCAGCGGCGGCTCGACGGAGAATTCCCGGTGGTCGACCTCGGGCCGCAAACGCTCAAGAATGTCGCGCGGCCGGTCCGCGCGTATCGCTGCTCGCTGGTACCGGAGATACCCACCGTCACCGCTTAGACGTTCAGGCTTGCCGCCTGGGGAGGAAGGCAATGCCAGCAAGGGGAGATGCCGCGCTCGTCGCGGCCACGCTGCTGATCGCTGCCGCCGCACCGCTCGGCGCGGCGGAGCTGCCCGTGGTGGACGACGTAGAGCTCAGAGTGAGCGGTGCGTTGACGCTCGGCACCGGCATCCGCACGGAAGATCCGTCGACGGCCAACTTCGGCCGCCTGGCGGGCAATCGCACCGGGCACGCGGGCGGCCTGACCAGCGTGAACTCCGGCGGGCCGGACCTCAACTTCGACAAGAACAAGCCCTACTCGACGGTGCTCAAGGGCTTCGCCGACCTCGACCTGCACGGCCGCCGCTTCGGCGGCTTCGCGCGCGTCCAGGCCTGGTACGACTACGAGCTCGAGCACGGCCTCCGCTCGTACGGCAACTATCCGAACCGGTTCGCCCAGAACGTGCCGCTGTCCGACTCGGGCTTCGCGCGCGAGGCCGAGTTCAGCAACGCGATCGTCACGCAAGCCTACGGCTATGGAAAGTTCAAGCTCGGCGCCGAGCGCACCCTCGATGCGCGGCTCGGACGCCAGACGGTCAATTGGGGCGTCTCGCAGTTCTACTTCGGCGGCCTGGGCGCCATCAATCCGCGCGACTTCGCCGCAGCCCAGCGGCCCGGCGCGCTGCCCGCCGAAACGCGCATTCCGATCGGCATGCTCTACGCGGACTTCGCCTCGGGAAAGCAGTGGGGCGTCGACGGATTCGTGCAGTTCGAGTCGCGCCACGACGTGCTGAACGGCTGCGGCACCTATCTCAATGTTGCCACGTACGCGCCGAGCGGCTGCGACTTCGCCGCCGTGGTGCCGACGCTCAATGAGCCGCAGGCACTGGCGAGCGGGGCATACGTGCACCGCTCGCCGGATGTCGAGGCGCGCGACAGCGGCGAATTCGGCGTCTCGCTGCGCTATGCGCTCGCCGCTACCGAGCTGCGAGCGTATGCGATGAACTATCACAGCCGCTCGTTCTACATCCGCGGCACGAACCCCAACATTGCCGGCGGCTTCGGAAGCGCGCTCACTCGGCTCACGTCCCCGACGGGCGTCAAGTACGCGCTCATCTATCCCGAAAACATCCATCTCTACGGCCTGAGCTTCGACACGCGGCGCGGCCAGGCGACGCGGCTCTACGGCGAGCTCGTCTACCGTCCCAACCAGCCGCTCAGCCTCAACTTTTCCGACCTCGGCGACGCGTTCGTCAACCGCAACCCGAACTCGCTTCTCAACCAGCCGGCCTCGGGCAAGAACGCGCTCGCCCTGCCACCGGGCGCGACGTTCGACGCTTACGATCGCTACAAGGTCACGAGCGCGAGCCTCGGCATCAACCAGGGGCTACCCGGCGTGCTCGGCTCGCAGCGCGTCATCGTGGCGGCGGAGGTGGGCTTGAGCCACGTAGCCAGCCTTCCCGATGCGAGCGTCATCCGCTACGGGCGCTCGGATGCCTATGGCGTCGCCCGGGTGAACGGATTCCCGTGCACCGATTCGTACCCTGGGAAGACGTGCTCTTTGCAAGGATTTGTCACGAACAACGCGTGGGGTTATCGCGCCCGGATCGCGAGCACATACAACGATGCGTTTCTTGGCGCCACGCTTACGCCTTCGCTCACGGTGGCTCACGACGTGCGCGGCTACTCCTACGACATCACCTTCATCGAAGGCCG
>CAYZFN010000208.1:0-17203 GCA_964477695.1 uncultured Enterobacteriaceae bacterium
CGCACCTATGATCATGTTGCCGGTGAAGGTCGTGCCCAGGCCGCTGCCGAATACGATGAAGTCGCTCGTGGTGATGCTCGCGATGTCGGCGTTCGTGACCGTCGTCGCGCCGGGCGATTCGATGCCGAAGGAGTTCGTGCCAGTGCGCGGCCGCAGGATCACCGCGCCGTGGCCGCCGTTGACGGTGCCGCCCGCGAGGTTGAATGCGTCGGCCTGGAGCGTTGTATTGGAGCCGCCTCCGCCGTTGCTGATCGCCGCGAGGTTCGTCAGGCTTGCGCCGCTCAGCGTGATGGCGCCGCCATCGGTGGTGGTCGCGCCGGAGACCGTGATGCCGGCGCTGTTGTTCACGTTCACCGCGCCACCGCCCGACTCGCTGATGCCGGTGACGTTGAGCGACGTCGCGGTGTTCGTGAGACTGATGTCGCCCGAGCCGGTGTTCGCAGCGTTGAACGCCCCTACCGCATTCGTGCCGTTGAACGCCTGGCCGCCCGCCGACGAGGTCGTCAGCGTGCCGGTGGTCGCAATAGCACCGCCTGCTGTTTCGGCGATGGAACCGCTCGCGGCAAGGGTCACCGCGCCGTGCGTGGCGATCGCGCCGGAGACGGCAATGGCGCCGCTGTTGTTGACGTTGACCGCACCAGCGCCGAGCTGAGTGATGCCCGCGATGTTGAGCGACGTTGCGGTGTTGGTGAGGCTGATGTCGCCCCATAGGTTGGCGGCGTTGAAGGCGCTTACCGCATTGGCGCCGTTGAGCGCCTGCCCACCCACGGACACGGTCGTCAGCGTGCCGGTGGTCGCAATAGCAGCGTCTGCTGCCTCGGCGATGGCGCCACCGACGAGGGTCACCGCGCCGCCGCCGGCGGCGCCCGTGGCGTCGATCTTCGACCCGCTGGAAAGGCTGACGGACCCGCCAAGGACCGTGACGGTTCCCGCGCTCGTACCGGCGTCGCCGCTCGCGGCCTGGATCGTCCCGCTATTGGCCACGACTCCCGCCGTCCCGCCATCGAGGATGATCTCGCCGTTTCTCGCGACGAGCGAATTGGCGCGGATGATCCCGGTGTTGTTGACCACCGTGTCGAGCAGCGCGTTGGCGCTGCGCGCGGTGAGGATGACCCGGCCGCCGTCGGCCTGGATCGTGCCGGAATTGAGCGCGGAGGCCTTCATCGCCGCCTGGTCCACGCTCACGCTGATGAGGCCGTCGCCCACCATGTCGAGCGCGACGCGATTGCCCGCGGCGAGCGCCACCGTGCCGCTGTTCGCGACGATCACGCCGTCATTGCGCACCTGTGGACCGGCGAGCGCGGCATAGCTGCTCGCCGTGATCACGCCCCGGTTCACTACGCTCCCCGCGTTTCCGGCGTTGGAGAAGTTGTAGCGCCCGGCGAGAAAGTCGCCATCGCTGATCGAGAGCGTGGTGGCGAACAGCGCCCCGACGTCGACCGACGCGCCCGGCGCGAATAGCACGCCGTTCGGGTTGCTCAGGAAGACCTGTCCGTTCGCGGTCATGCGACCGAAGATCTGGGAGGGATTCGTCCCCATCACGCGGTTCAGCGCGATGGATGAAGCGCTCGGTTGAGTGAAGTTCACCCAGGCGGCGGAGCCGATCGAGAAGCTTTGCCATTGCAGGATCGCCTTGTCGCTCGCCTGGTCGATCTGCATCGTGCCCGGGCCTTGATGCGAGATCACCGCCGTTCCGGCCGTGACGTTTCCGCCGGTAGGCAGCGTCAACGCATTCGGCGTGCCCTGCGCATGCGTGGATTGCGCAAACGGAACTAGTGCGGCGGCGACAGCGAACGCGAGACGCTTCTGCCGGATCGCAGAGACGCGAACTCCTTTGGCCATTTCCCCCTCCCTTTTTGGCTGGCCCGAGGACTATCCCGACTTATCGTTTCGGCTTATGGCGCCTGCCGTCTCCCCTTAACCGACAGGCGTAAGGATTGTAACGGCGGCTCAGAAAGTGCGGAAGCGGATTGCCGGCTCGCGTTTTATCTGTTCGACCAGCGCGACCTCCCAGGCGAGATAGTCGCGCGCTTGCTTCTCGTAGTCGGCCGAGTGGTCGTAGGGCTTGTACCAGACGTCGTCGCGCACAGTGGTGGCGCGCTCGACGCCCGATTCCGCGGTGCCGCCGCGCGTAAACCAGGCTTCGTTGCCGCCTTCGAGGACGCGCACCGATGCGCCTTGCCAAAGTTTTGCAACGTCGCCCGCGGCAAGATGGGCGAGCACGCCGTCGTCTGACGTCAATGTCAGGTTCGGCGCCTGGATCTTTTCGCGCGCCTCGCCGAGCCGCGAGCGCACGACCCACCACGCCCCCGGGATGTGGCGGTGGTGAAAGCGCAGGCTGGTAGAGAAGTCGAGCACGGCGCCCTCCGGCTCGCGCACCGTCTGCCATCTGCGCAAGCCCGGCACCCGCGGTTGTCGTGCCCCGCGCTCCATATCGAAGCCGTCCAAGCGATCGAGCACGTAGACGTCGTTCCCACCCATCTGATTGAGCCAGGAGGCGGTCATGACGGCGCGCACGCGCTCCGGATCGATGAGGACGACGCGGGCGTTGCGAACGCCGACGTATTCGTCTCCAGCCTGCACGAGCTGTCCGCCCGGCGCATGGCGCGAAGCCGCGATGTGCCCTTCCTCGAACTCTTCGCGCGTGCGCACGTCCAGCAGGTAGAGCGTGCGCTCACCTTCGCGCTGCCAGTCGCGGACCGTATCCGGCTCGACAAATCGGACGGCGAAGCGCCTGGCCACATCATCGGCCGCCTTGCGGCTCCACGCTTGCATCTCCTGCGACGGAACCGGGGCGATACGGCCGGCGCCGCGTTCCGACTGGAAGCCGGCGAGCTCCCATCCCATGGTGCCGTCCTTCAACGCCACGACGCGGTTCGGAATGCCGGCATTGCGCAGCGACTGGCAGCCGATGATGCTGCGCGTCCGGCCCGCGCAATTCACGACGATCAGGGTATCGGGGTCGGGCGCGACTTCGCGCGCTCGCCACACGAGTTCGGCGCCCGGAACGTCGATCCCGCAGGGAATGCACATCCGGCGGTATTCCTCGAGCGGGCGAGAGTCGAGAACTACCATGGTCCGCCCCTCGGCTCGCAGTTTCGCGAGCTCTTGGGGCGGAATGCGAGGCGTGTCGTAGCGGTGCTCGACGAACTCGCCGAACGCCTTGGAAGGCACGTTGACGCCGCCGAAGAGCTCGAACCCCGCCGCCTGCCAGGCCGCGCAGCCGCCCTCGAGCAGCGAGACGTCGGTATAGCCGAGCTCCTCGAGCCGCGCGGCGGCTTTTTGTGCGAGGTCTTCGTCGCCGCCGTCGAGGAACACGACCGGCGCGCTGCGCCGCGGCACGAGGTCGTCGATGACGAGCTCGAGGCGGGAGAGCGGCGCCGAGCTGGCGAAGAACGGGTGGCCGCGGTAGTGCACCCCCTGCTCGCGCGCGTCGAGCAGCGCAAGCTCGCCCGCGCCGGCGATCTTTTCCCTTAGGGAATGGACGTCTAGAGGCTTGATCGCGCTTCGCGGATGTCGGAGTGGGGCGGGAATACCTTCCACGCGCGCTCTTCGGCCTTGTAGTACTCGCGATGCAGGAGCTGCTCGAGCGCGAGGCCGTACATGTAGCGGTTGAGCTCGTCGCCCGCCACGCCGACGATCACGGCCCAGGTCGTATGGTTGTGGGCGGGCGTGCCGTAGTTGCCGAGCGACGAATTGACGTACAGCGCGAAGCGATGGTCCGGATCTTCGGACACGCGGTAAAGGCATGAATTGCGCTTGCTTCCCGGCTGCGGCGGCGGGAAATCGGCGCCCGTGAAGAGGTCGCTGCGGCCGGCGAGGCGCACCAGCCGTCGCTTCACATTGTCCAGGCTTTGCCGGGTGACGCCTTCGCGCGCTTCGATGGCGCGCACGTCGGCCACCGCCGCCTCGATCTCGCGTTTTCTTTGTCCCGCTCGCTCGTCCATCGGAGTAGATTATCTCCCCCCAACGCCTTTGAGGAGGTGGACCATGACGATCAAAGCGAGCCGCAACGACGTATGGATGGCAGTGATCGACGACCGTCCCGGAGGCGCCGCCGAAAAGCTCGAGGCGCTGGGGCGCGCGGGAGCCGACCTGGAGGTCGTGCTCGCGCGCCGCACGCCCGAGCATCCGGGCCAGGGCGTGCTGTTCGCCGGCCCGATCGAGGGCGCCAAGGTGCTGCGCGCCGCGCAGGAGGCGGGCTTCAAGAAAGCCGACAACATCCACGGCGTGCGCATCGAGGGCAGCGACAAGCCGGGGCTCGGCGGCAAGATCGCCCGCTCGCTGGCCGAAGCCGGCATCAGCTTCCGTGGCATGCAGGGCTGCGTGATCGGCAAGAACTTCCTCTCCTTCATCGCGCTCGACAGCCCGGACGATGCCGCCAAGGCGGTGAAGGTGCTGAGAAAGCTCTAGCGCACCTTGTAGATCTCTTCGTAGAAGTCGCCGCGCCACACGAGCAACGTGGCGCGGCGCTGGCCGGGCACCATGGTGAGCAGCGCCCGTTCGCCGTTCTTGCGCCATTCGAGCGTCCGCGCCTTCTCGGTCGTCTTCTCGCTCGGCGGCACGCCGTAGCGGTCGCTCACCAGCTTCGCGAACTGCTCGGCGAGGCTGCCCTCGAAGCGCACGTCGAACGCCTGCACCACGTCTTTCCTGAGATAGACGGTGATGCGCGCCTCGAGGCCGCCGATGGTTGCGCGCGAGTCGTCGCAGCGCCGGTCGGCGGCGCGGCTCTGCCATTGCAGCGCCTGGCAGTGCGCGCTCGGGTAATGCTTGAGCACCACGCTCTCGCTGTCGCCGAGCTTCACGCCGTTCGCGTCGAAAGGAGCCGCTGCCGCCTCACCGAATAACGGCATTAGCAGAACGAAGAGAAATGGCTCAAGCCGCAAGCTTCTTCGCTCCCGGCTCGCTGACCTCGTGGCTCGCCGGCCGCGCCTTGATGCGCAGGTCCTTGAGCTCGGCGCGCTCGCGCGCCGCGTTGCGGAATGCCTGGTCGCGCCCGGACAAGTACTGCGGCGGCCAGTACTGGCCCGTGTGCTGGTACCACGCCGACGCCTGCAGCGTGAAATAGGGATTGGCGAGATGCGGCCGTGCGAGCGCGACGAGGTCCGCCTTGCCCGAGGCAAGCAGCGTATTCACCTGGTCGGGCGTCGTCACTGCGCCGACGGTCATCGTCGCGATGCCCACTTCGTTTCTCACCCAGTCCGAGTAGGGCGCCTGGTACATGCGGCCGTACACCGGCTTCTGCCAGGGCACCGTCTGGCCGCTCGAGCAGTCGATCAGGTCGCAGCCCGCCTGCTTCAGCATGCGAGTCAGCGTGATGAGATCGGCGCCGGAGAGCCCGCCCGGCGCCCAGTCGGTGGCCGAAATGCGCGCCGACATGGGCTTGTCCTTGGGCCACGCCGCGCGGCAGGCGCGGAACACTTCGAGCGGGAAGCGCATGCGGTTCTCGATGCTGCTCCCATAGGAATCCTTTCTCTGATTCGTCAGGGGCGAGATGAAGCTGGCCAGGAGGTAGCCATGCGCCATGTGGATTTCCAGCATGTCGAAGCCGGCCTGTTCCGCGTAGCGCGTCGACTTCTCGAACTGATGGATGATTTCCTGGATCTCCGCGCGCGATAGCTCGCGCGGCACCTGCGAGACGCCTTCGTAGTACGGGATGGGCGAGGCCGAGACGACCGGCCAGTTGCCGCTCTCGAGCGGATGGTCCATGCGCTCCCAGCCGAGCTGGGTCGAGCCCTTGCGCCCGGAGTGGCCGAGCTGCATGCACATCTTCGCCCGGGAATTGGCGTGGCAGAAGTCGACGATGCGCTTGAAAGCGTCGCGCTGCGTCTCGTTCCATAGTCCGGTGTCGCCGGGCGAAATGCGCGCCTCGGGCGACACGCAAGTCATCTCGACATAGACGAGGCCAGCGCCGCCGACGGCGCGGCTGCCGAGGTGCACGAAATGCCAGTCGCCCGGCACCCCGTCGACGGCGGAGTACTGGTCCATCGGCGAGATGACGACGCGGTTCTCCACCACCATGTCGCGCAGCCGGAACGGCGTGAACATCGGCACCGGCGGATTGTCCAGGTCGATGGCGAAGCCCTGGTCGCGCACCTTGGCTGCGAACCAGCGATGCACCTCGCGCACGAACGCCTCGTCGCGCAGCTCGAGATTCTCCCAGGTGATCTGCTTGGAGCGCGACATCACGCCGAAGGCGAACTGCTCGGGCTCCATCACCCAGTAGCGCTTCATGTGCTCGAACCAGGCGAGCGACACGTTCGCGGCGTGCTGCGTCTTCTCCACCTCTTCGCGCCGCGCTGTGTCGTATACGCGCAGGGCGCTTTTCACCTCGGCATGCTTCCGGAAAGCTTCGTAAAGCGCGATCGCGTCCTCCATGGCCAGCTTGGTGCCCGAGCCGATGGAGAAGTGCGCGGTCGCCTTGGCGTCGCCGATGAGCACGGCGTTGTCCAGCACCCAGGTCTTGTTGGTGATGTTCGGGAAGTTGCGCCACAGCGAGCGGTTGGCGATCAGCGGATGGCCGTCGAGCTCCTCGCGGAAGACGCCTTCCAGGACCGGCAGCATGTCCTGCTCCGAGAGCCTGTCGAAGCGGAAATTGCGCCACGTCTCCTCGCTCATCTCGATAACCCAGGTCGAGCGATCGGGCTCGTACTGGTAGCAGTGCGCGAGCACGATTCCCTGCGGCGTCTCGCGGAAGAAGTACTTGAACGCATCGAGCGCGCGCGTCGAGCCGAGCCAGGTGAACTTGTTCGAGCGCAGATCCACGCTCGGCTGGAAGTGGTCCTTGTGCTTCTCGCGGATCCTGGAATTGATGCCGTCGGCGACGACGACCAGGTCGGAGTCCTTGAACTCCTCGAGCCCCTCGACCTCGCGCTGGAAGCGCATCTGCACGCCCAGCTCGCGGCCGCGGTCCTGCAGGATGTTGAGCAGCGCGACGCGCGAGCAGCCGCAGAAGCCGTTGCCGCCCGAGCGCATGACGCGGCCCTTGTACACCACGTCGACGTCGCCCCAGTAGGCGAAGCGCCGGCGGATGCGCTCGTAGGTGACGAGGTCGTAGGCCTTGAAGGTGTCGAGCGTCTGGTCGGAGAACACGACGCCGAACCCGAACGTGTCGTCCGGACGGTTGCGCTCGTAGACGGTGATGTCCCAGCGCGGCCAGGCCTTCTTCGCGAGCAGCGCGAAGTACAGGCCGCCCGGCCCGCCGCCGATGACGGTGACTTTCATGTCGCCTCCGGAATTACGGCCGTCGCCTCGATCTCGAGGCGCGCCTCGTCTTCCACCAGACCGCTGACCTGCACTACCGCCATGGTCGGATAGTGGCGCCCCATCAGCTCGCGGTAAGCGGCGCCGACCTCCCTGAGCGATGCCAGGTATTCCTGCTTGTCGAGCACGTACCAGGTGAGGCGCACCAGGTGCTCGGGCTTCCCGCCCGCCTGCGCCAGTATGTCCAGGATGTTCTGCAGCGCCTGGCGGAACTGCCCGGCGAACGAGCGCTCCTGCCATTCGCCCTGGCCGGTCCAGCCGACCTGTCCGGCGATGAAGACGAGATGGCCGCGCGCGGCGATGCCGTTGGCGAAGCCCTTGGGGCGAGCCCAGCCGGGCGGTTGCAGGGTTTGCATCATGCAATGTCCTTCAGTCTGAAGCGCTGCAGCTTTCCGGTTTCCGTACGCGGCAGCGAGTCGACGAACTCGACCGCGCGCGGGTACTTGTAAGGCGCGATGACCTTCTTCACATGGTCCTGCAGCGTTTTCTTCATCTCGTCGGTTCCGTCGTTGCCGGGCTTGAGCACCACGAACGCCTTGACGATCGTGCCGCGCTCCTCGTCGGGCCAGCCGATCACGCCGCACTCCGAGACCGCGGCGTGCTGCAAGAGCGCCGACTCCACTTCCGGCCCGGCGATGTTGTAGCCCGCGGAGATGATCATGTCGTCGGTGCGCGCCTGGTAGAAGAAGTAGCCGTCCTCGTCGCGCAGGTACGCGTCGCCGGTGAGATTCCATCCGCGCTGCACATAGTTCCTCTGCCGCTCGTCGGCGAGATAGCGGCAGCCGGTGGGGCCCTTCACCGCCAGGTGTCCCACGACACCCGGCGCGCACGGCCGGCCGTCCTCGTCGAGCACCGTCGCCTGGTAGCCGGGGATCGCGTAGCCCGTGGCGCCGCGGCGCACGCGCTCGGGCGTATGCGAGATGAAGATGTGGATCATCTCGGTCGAGCCGATGCCGTCGATGATCTCGATGCCGGTCGCTTCCTTGAAGAGCTGGCGCGTAGCGTCGGGCAGCGCCTCGCCGGCGGAGACGCATTTCTTCAGCGATCGCAAATCCCACCTGTCTGCCAGCGCGGCCATCTGCCGATACATGATCGGCGAGGTGAAGCAGGTGTTGGCCTTGAAGCGCGCGATCGTCTCGAGCAGCGTCTCGGGCGTGTGCTTCTCGACCAGCACCGCCGAGGCGCCGTAGCGCATCGGGAAGCACAGCATCCCGCCCAGCCCGAAGGTGAAGGCGATCGGCGGCGTGCCGCAGACGATGTCGTCCTTGTGCACCCGGAGGGTCGAGCGCGGGAAGCAGTCGCACATCGCGATCACGTCGCGGTGGAAATGCATCGTGCCCTTCGGCTTGCCGGTCGTGCCGGAGGTAAAGGCGATCAGCGCGACGTCGTCCGCCGCGGTCGCCACGTTGCCGAAGGTGAGCGGCTGGCGAAGGCTGAGCTCGTCGAGCGAGTCGGGGCTGCCGTCGTACCAATACTTTATGTTGGTCAACGAACTGCAAGACGGTAATGCAAGCTCGAGGTCTTCCTGCAGCCGCTTATCGCACAGCGCGTGCGTGATCTCCGCTTTCCGGATCACCTCGGTGAGCTCCTTCGCGCGAAGAAGCGGCATGGTGGCGACACAGATCCCGCCGGCCTTCATCACCGCGAACCAGCACGCGGCCATCATCGGGTTGTTCGGCCCGCGCAGCAGCACGCGGTTGCCGGGCTTGAGGCCCATCTCGCGCACCAGCACGTTGGCGAGGCGGTTCGCCTGGGTAAAGAGCTGCGTGTAGGTGCACTCGCCGTCGGGCGAGCGCAGCGCGACGCGATGGCCGTAGCCGCGCGTCACGGGCTTGTCGAGCAGCTCGGTGGCGCAGTTCATGCGCGCCGGGTACTTGAGCTCCGGCAGGTCGAAGCGGAACTCGGGCCAGAGGCCTTGCGGCGGCAGGTTGTCGCGCGCGAATGTATCGACGTGCGCGGTGTAGCTCATTTCAGCAGGTCGCGGGCGATGATCAGCTTCTGCACTTCGGTGGCGCCCTCGTAGATCCGCAGCGCGCGCACCTCGCGGTACAGACGTTCCACCGGGTTGCCGCGCGTCACGCCCAGGCCACCCAGGATCTGCACCGCTGCGTCGACCACCTGCTGCGCCGACTCGGTGGCGAACAGCTTGGCCATCGCCGCCTCGCGCGTCACGCGTGTCTTGCCGACGTCCTTCTTCCACGCCGAGCGATACGTGAGCAGCGCGCCGGCGTCGATCGCGGTCGCCATGTCGGCGAGCTTGGCCTGCGTCATCTGGAAATCGCCGAGCGTTTGGCCGAACAAGCGGCGCTCGCGTGATCTTTTCAGCGATTCCTCCAAGGCGCGCCTTGCGAATCCGAGCGCCGCGCCGGCCACCGTGGTGCGGAAGATGTCCAGGTTGCGCATCGCCAGCTTGAACCCCTGGCCGGCTTCTCCGACCAGCTGGGCGCGTGAGCCCTTGAGCTGCAGCGTTGCCATAGGATGCGGCGCGACGATGTCGATGCGCTCGCTCGCGTCGAGATCGGCAGCGTCGACCACGAATGCGCTGATCCCTTCGTCGGCCTTGGCGAACACGACGTAGAAGTCGGCGATGCCCCCGTTCGAGATCCAGGTCTTGGTGCCGTTCAGCACCCAGCCTTTGCCCTCTCGCCTCGCGGTAGTGGAGAGCGCCTGCACATCCGACCCGGCGTCGGGCTCGGAGAGCGCAAACGCGGCGATCTTCTCGCCGCGCGCCGCCGCAGCGAGGTAGCGCGACTTCTGCTCGGCGGTGCCGGCGAGCGCGATCGGCCCGCTGCCCAGGCCCTGCATCACGAACGCAAAGTCGGCGAGGCCCGCGTGATAAGCGAAGACCTCTCTGAGCGACGCGATCGAGCGCACATCCGCGTTCTCGGTGGCCGTGTAATTGAGATACCCGGTGCAGCCCAAGTCCTGCACCAGCCGCTTGCAGATGCCGTCGGCGTCCGCGCCATGGGCATGCGCCAGGTTCTCGGCCGCCCAGGCGTCGGCTTCGCGCGCGAGCTTGTCGTGGCGCGGCTCGAAGAAGGGCCAGGCGTAATGCGCGAAGCGGTCCATCAATCGCCTTCGAACACCGGCCTGCGCTTCGCGACGAACGCTTCGTACGCGCGGCGGAAATCCTTGTTCTGCATGAGGATCGCCTGCGCCTGCGCCTCCATCTCGATCGCCTCGTCGACGCCGGCGTTCCATTCCTGGTGCAGCATCTTCTTCGTCATCGCGTGCGCCGCGGTCGGCCCTTCGGCGAGCGACTGCGCCATCTCCATCGCGGCCGTGAGCGCCGGCTCGGCGAGCCGGTTGAAGAAGCCCCAGGCGTGCCCTTCGTCGGCGCTCATCGAGCGCCCGGTGTAGAGGAGCTCCGCGGCCCGTCCCTGGCCGATGATCCGCGGCAGGAGGGCGCACGCGCCCATGTCGCAGCCGGCCAGTCCGACCCGCACGAAGAGAAACGCCGTCTTGGCGGTCGGCGAAGCGACGCGCAGATCGCACGCCATGGCGAGGATCGCGCCGGCGCCGGCGCACACGCCATCGACCGCCGCAATGAGCGGCTGCGGGCAGTGCCGCATCGCCTTGACCACGTCGCCGGTCATGCGCGTGAAGTCGAGCAGCTGCGGCATGGTCATCTTCGTGAGCGGGCCGATGATCTCGTGCACGTCGCCGCCCGAGCAGAAGTTGCCGCCCTCGCCGCGCAGCACTACGGCTTTTATGGACGCTTCCCTTCCCAAGCCGACAAAGAAATCGCGCAGCTCGCCATACGACTCGAACGTCAGCGGGTTCTTGCGCTCCGGGCGGTTGAGCGTGATCACGCCGACCTTGCCCTCGGCGCGCCACTGGAAATGCTTCGGCTGCATCATTCGGTCACCTCCACGGCGTGGCTCTTCACCTTGGCAAGGAGCTTGAGCAGCTCCTCCTGGTCCTTGCGGCTCATTCCCGACAGCAGCTCGACCACCCACTCCTCGTGCTCGCGCGCCATCTCGGCGAAGGTCTTCTCGCCCGAGCGCGTGAGGCGGATGCGGAACGCGCGGCGGTCGGCCGGCTCGTCGAGGCGCTCGACCAGGCCTTCCTTCTCCAGCTGGTCGACGATCGCGGTGACGTTGCCGCCCGTGACCATGAGGAGCTGCGACAGCTCGCTCATCTTCAGCCCCTCGCGATGGCGCTCGAGCTGCGCCATCAGGTCGAAGCGCGGCAGCGTCGTGCCGAAGCGGCCGCGCAGCCGCGAGCGCACCACGCGCTCGATCATCTGCGTGCAGGTGAGGAGGCGCAGCCAGATGCGCAGGGCGCGGTGGTCGGCGGCCCGGGCGATGGTCTCGCGGTCGGCCATACTAGAACCCTAAATACATCAAGCTTAAAGTATTTCAGGGGCGCGTGGCAAGCGCCGGCGCGGGCGGCTTGGGCGGCAGCTTGCCGATCACGTAGGCGTTATGCGCCGCCGCGGCGCAGGTCAGGCCGTTGACGGCGATCAGGACTCCCTCCGAGATTTCTTCGTAATACTTCAGCGCCACCAGCGTGACGCCGGCCTTCGCGGCGACGAACCCGGCGGGGCCCAGCGCAGCGAGCAGCGCGCCCACGAACGGATTGCGTTCCTCGGCGCCGCGCTTCACGCCTTCCAGCGTGGTCGCGGCATCGGCGGCCTGGCAGATCACGACGGCCTCCTTGCTCGCCAGCGCGCTGCAGCCGCCGAGCAGGCTCGCTGCCAGGAGCAGGACTACGCCTTGCGCAGAAAATCGAAGTCGCAGCCGTGTTCCGCCTGGAGCACATGCTCCATGTAGAGCTTCGCGTAGCCGCGGCTCGGCACCGGCGCGGGCCTTTTCCATCCCGCCTTGCGCTTTGCCAGCTCGGCCTCGGGGACGAGAAGGTCGATTTTCCGGTCGCGCACCGACAGCCGGATGCGATCGCCGTTTCGCACGAGCGCGAGCGGCCCGCCGGCCGCCGATTCCGGCGACACGTGGAGCACGATCGTCCCGTAGGCCGTGCCGCTCATGCGCGCGTCGGAAATCCGCACCATGTCCTTCACGCCGGCGCGCGCGAGCTTCGCCGGAATCGGCAGGTAGCCCGCTTCCGGCATTGCGTAGCCGGACGTCGGGCCGGCGTTCTGCAGCACGAGGAAATCGTCCGCGGTCACGTCGAGCGCCGGATCGTCGATGCGAGCGGCAAGATCGTCGAGCGAGGAGAACACCACCGCGCGCCCTTCCTTCTCGAAGAGCTTCGCATCCGCGGCCGAGCGCTTGAGGATCGCGCCATTGGGCGCGAGGGAGCCGAAGAGGGCCACCAGGCCGCCTTCGCGGCTCAAAGGTTCTTTCAGGCTTTTCACTACAGCGCGATCAAGCCACGGGGCATCCTGCGCCAGCCGCTCGCCGAGCGAGAAGCCGGCCACCGTCATGCAGTCGAGATGCAAAAGCGGCTTGAGCTCGCGCAGCACCGCGCCGATGCCGCCGGCGGCATAGAGGTCCGACATGTAGTGCTGCCCGGTCGGCTTGAGGTCGACCAGCACCGGCGTCGAGTCCGAGAGCTGGTTCAGCTTTTTCAGCGAAACGGCGATGCCGGCGCGTCCGGCGATGGCGGTCAGGTGAATGACCGCGTTGGTCGAGCCGCCGATCGCGAGCAGCACGCGCAGCGCGTTCTCGACCGATTTTTCCGTGATGATCTCGCTCGGCCGGATCGGCGAAGCGGCCAGTTCCACGGCCCGCTTGCCGCTCGCCTCGGCGGCGCGCAGGCGGTCGGCGTGCACGGCGGGAATGGCCGCCGTTCCGGGCAACGCCATGCCGAGCGCCTCGGCGATCGAGGCCATGGTAGAGGCCGTGCCCATCACCGCGCACGTGCCGGCGGTCGTCGCGAGGTTGCCTTCGATGGTCTGGATTTCGGCGCTGTTTACCTTGCCGGCGCGGTGCAGCGCCCAGAAGCGCCGGCAATCGGTGCACGCCCCCAGGCGCTCGCCCTGGAAGGAGGTCGGCATCATCGGGCCGGCAATGAGCTGCACTGCCGGCACGTCGGCCGATGCCGCGCCCATCAGCTGCGCCGGCACGGTCTTGTCGCAGCCGCCGATCAGCACGACGGAGTCCATCGGCTGCGCGCGGATCATCTCCTCGACGTCGATCGACATCAGGTTGCGGAACATCATCGAGGTGGGGCTGAGGAAAACTTCGCCCAGCGAGACGGTGGGGAATTCGACCGGCAGGCCGCCGGCGGCCAGCACGCCGCGCTTCACCGCCTCGATGAGCTCCGGGAAATGGCGATGGCAGTTGTTGAAGCCGCTCTTCGAGTCGGCGATGCCGACCACCGGCCGCTCCAGCATCTCGCCCGAATAGCCCATGCTCTTGGCGTACGAGCGGCGCAGGTAAAGCGAAAACGCCGGGTCGCCGTAGTTGGTGAGGCCGCGGGCCAGGCCGCGAGGTTTTTTCATAGCGGAAATCGAGCCACCGGAACGCCGGCAACGGGGAGGCGCAACCTTACCATCGCGCCGGCGTTTTCATGCGCTGTGCGAGTGAGCGAGGTGACGTAGACGGTCTTAAGGTCGTCGCCGGCGAAGCAGGGCATGGTCGGATTGGGCACGGGCAGCGGCAGGCGCTGCAAAAGCTCGCCCTGCGCCGACCAGCGGTTCAGGCAACCCGCCGAGACGCCGGCGCTCCAGTAGCCGCCCGCCACGTCGGTCGCCGCGCCGTCGGGGCGGCCGGCGGCGTCGTCCGGCGTGGCGATGGTCGTTTCGTCCGAAAGCGCGCCGTTTTCGTGGCGATAGCGATGAATCCACTGCAGGCTGCTGTCGGAGTGGTACATCGTTTTGCCGTCCGCCGACCACGCGAGCCCATTGGAGACTTTCAAGCCCGCAGCTTTCGGCTCCACGCGCCCGGAGGAATCTACCCGGTAAAGCACTCCGGTGGGCCGCCGTTGCGTCGTGTCGGCGTCCATCGAGCCGACCCAGAACGCGCCGTCCGGGGCGACCTTGCCGTCGTTCAGGCGGTTGTGCTCGGGCTCGCCGTCGAAGACCACGAACCGCTCGCGCTTGCCGGTGCGCGGGTCGAAGAAATGCAGGCTGTGCTGGAGCGCAACGAGCAGCCGGGCGCTGCGGCACAGGCCGAGCGAGCCGATCGGCTCGGGCATCGGCCAGGCGTCGACGCGCTGGTTGCCGACGTCGAGGCGGTGCAGCGCCGGCGCCTGGATGTCGATGAACCACAGGCAGCCGCGCTCCGCATCCCAGACCGGGCTTTCGCCGAGCTGCGTGCGGAGCGGCAGGACTTCCACTGCTAGGAGTTGTTTACCACCGGCTGGACGTAGATCTCGACGCGCCGGTTAGCCTGGCGCCCGGCCTCGGTGCTGTTGCTCTCGAGCGGCACGCTTTCGCCCTTGCCGACCGTCGAGAGGCGAAGCGCGTTGACGTGCTTGTCTTCGAGATACTGGGCTACGGAAAGCGCGCGGCGCTCCGAGAGCTTCTGGTTGTACTCGGCGGTACCGACGTTGTCGGTATGCCCGGCGATCGTCAGCGTGGTCTTGCCGTAGCGCACGATGACGTCGGCGAGCTTGTCCATCGTCGGGTCGAAGCCCGGCTTGATGACCGACGAGTTGGTGTCGAAGGCGGTCTGGTTGGTCATCGTGATCTTCAGGACGTCGTTCGCCAGGCGCTCGACACGTGCATGGCCGGCGCTGATCTCGGGCGCAAGGCTCTTCTGCAGGTCGCGCCGCTGGTTGTCCATGTACGCGCCGACCGCGGAGCCGGCGAGGCCGCCGCCGATCACGCCGATCAGCGCGCCTTTCGAGCGGTCCTTGCTATACGCGACCGCGCCCAGCACGGCGCCGCCCGCCGCGCCGATCAGCGCGCCCTTCTCGCTGTCGGTGAGCGGCGCACCGCGCTCGCCCATCACGCAACCGCCGAGCGCCACGCTGCCGGCCAGTACTACCGCGATGAATCGCTGCATGTTCTACCTCCGTTGATATTCACTGCGTAGAAGCCGCGCGCCTTCGACCATCGCGCACATCTTCGCAAGAGCGACCTCGCGCGGCAGGTACTTCATCCCGCAATCCGGGGCGACGATCACGTCCTCGGGTTTCACGTACTCGAGCGCGCGCTTTATCCGCGCCGCCACCTGCTGCGGCGTCTCGACCTTCATGTCGGAAAGGTCGATGCAGCCGACGAGGATCTTCTTCCCCGGCAGGTTGCGCAGCACCGAGCAATCGAGGTTCGCCTGCGCGGTCTCGATGGAAACCTGCTGCACCGGCGACCCGACGAGCTCGGGCAGGAACGAATAGCCCGAAGGCCGCTGGTGGATGATCGCCGCATAGCCAAAGCAGATATGCACCGCCGTTATACCGTTTACGCCCGCGAGCGCTCGGTTCAGGGCGGCCAGTCCGTATTCACGCGCCTTCTCGGGCCGCGCCTGCATGTAGGGCTCGTCTATTTGCACGATGTCGGCCCCCGCGGCGAAGAGATCGCGGATCTCCTCGTTCACCGCCGCCGCATAATCCATCGCGGCGTCCGCGGCCGAGGGGTAGTAGTCGTTCTGCGCCTGCTGCGACATCGTGAAGGGACCGGGCACGGTGATCTTGGTTTTCCGGTCGGTGTGGCGCTTCAGAAAAAGCAGGTCGTCGACCTCCACCGGCCGCTTGCGGCGGATGCGGCCGACGATACGTGGCACCGGATTGGGATGGCCGGAGCGGTCGAGCGCCGTGCCCGGGTGGTCAATATCGATGCCATCGAGCGCCGTCGCGAAGCGGTTCGAATAGCTCTCGCGGCGGATCTCGCCGTCCGTGACGATGTCGAGCCCGGCCTGCTCCTGCGCGCGGATCGCGAGCTGCGTCGCGTCATCCTGCGCCTCGGCGAGATACGGCTCGGGAATGCGCCACAGCTCCTTGGCGCGCAGGCGCGGCGGGAAACGCCCGGCGAGCTTTTTTCGGTCGATCAGCCACTCGGGTTGCGGATAGCTGCCGACGAGGGTCGTCGGAAAAAGCACGTTCACGTTCTGGCGAATTTCGGCGAAGTCCTGGCGAGCCGCTCGGGGTCGACGCGGCCACTCCTTTGAATGTAGCTCCAAGCGAGGTCGCGTGGCGACAGTTTCATGTGCTCCGGGAAGCGGTCGTACCACGCGCCGCTCGAGTCGGCGGCGGCGACCAGCTTCTCCACGATGGGCCGGCGCTGCGCTTCGAATTCGGCTAGAGCCCTTTCCACGGGCAAATGCTCGCGCAGCGTTTTCGCGAGCGCAATGGCATCTTCCATAGCCAGCCTGGTGCCCGAGCCTATGGAAAAGTGCGCGGTCCGCTGCGCATCGCCGAGCAAAACCGCATTGCCGACGTGCCAGCGCGCATTGCGAACGTTCGGGAAATTGCGCCAGATCGACTTGTTGGAGACCAGCCGTTCGCCCTGCAGCGTCTCGGCAAAGACCTGTTCCAGGTAGCGAATCGTCGCGGACTCTTCCATGTCGCCGAATCCGGCGCGTTGCCATGTCTCCGCGTCGCACTCGGCGACGAACGTGCTCATTTCCGCGCTGTGCCGGTAGTGATGGGCGTTAAGCGTGCCGTGCTCATTGCGGACGAAAGTCTGCGTCAGCGTGGCGAACGGCTTCGGCGTGCCAAACCACGCGAACTTGTTGGCCAGGTAACTGATCCGGGTGCCGAAGTCGCGCGTGCGGCGAACGAACGAATTGGCCCCATCGGCGGCTACGACCAGGTCATAACCGTTTAATTCCGATTCCGAACCGATGGCGCGCGAAAAACCCGGCACGATGCCAACGCTAGCCGCTTGCTGCTGCAGCAGGCGCAGCAGCTCGAGACGCCCGATCGCGGCGAAGCCGATGCCGTCGATCACGATCGGCGTGCCCCGGTGCACGACCGTGAGGTCGCGCCAGGTCTGCATGCGCGGCGTGATCAGCTCGTAGGTCGCGGGGTCGTCGGCGCGCAGGAACTCGAGCGCGCGGTCCGAGAACACCACGCCGAAGCCGAACGTGGCGTC
>CAYZFN010000209.1:0-15096 GCA_964477695.1 uncultured Enterobacteriaceae bacterium
GCCGTTGCCGCATTTCGTCCGCACCATGGCCTGGAGCCTTGCCGCGGCGCTCGCGAGCGCCCTTGCGTGGCTTGCGCTCGAAGCGCTGGCGATGAGCGGATTGCCGCCGCGCGAGGCGTTGTCCATGGGGACGTTGACCACGGTGGTTTCGCAAACGCGATTTGGTCATGTCTGGCTCGCGCGCATGCTGCTCGCCCTGGCGCTCGTCCTCATCGTGGTCGCGCTGCGACGCTTGCGGCCGGACCGTACGGCCACGCTCGGGCTCGGCGGCACGCTCGCGACGCTGCTCCTCGTGACTCCCGCGGGCATGGGCCATGCCACGGTCGGCCAGGGCGTCGACGAGCTCGTGCATCTCGGCGTCGACGCGGGACACCTGCTCGCAGCGGGATTGTGGCTCGGTACGCTGGTTCCGTTGATAGGCGTGCTGGAGCGCTCGCGCCGCGCGGCGGACATTGGGAGCGTGCGCCTCGCTGCCGCGGTCACGCAGCGCTTCTCGGTGCTCGGCATCGTAAGCATCGCGATCATCCTTGCTTCGGGCATCGCCAACTCGTGCTTCATGCTGCACAGCCTCGCGGCGCTCGCGAATTCCGGGTACGGCCGCCTTCTTCTCGCCAAGGTCGTGCTGTTCGCCGCCATCGTCGCGATGGCGGCGGTGAACCGCCAGCGCCTGACGCCGCGGCTCGTCGCCGGCGCGCCGGTCGACGCGGCCGTCGCCTTGCGGGCGCTGAACCGCAACGCCCTGCTCGAATGCCTGCTCGGCTTCGCGATCATCGCGATCGTCGGCAGGCTCGGCATCACCATGCCGCCCATGCATGTCCATTGAGCCGATGCTTCTATACTGACGCCATGCCACAGAATTCCGCGGATGCCGGAAGGCTGCGCAAGATCCTCGCGCCACGCCGCGCCATAACGGAGAAGCCGATGTTCGGCGGCATCTGCTTTCTCCTGCGCCGGAACATGCTGTGCGTCTGGAGCCCGCGCGGCTTCCTGTTCCGGGTCGGCCCGGAGCAGGAGGGTAAGGCACTGGCGCGTCCGGGCGCGAAGCCGATGGTCATGGCCGGCCGGCGCATGCGCGGCTATGTGCGGGTCGACCCCCGCGTCTGCAACGCCCGCGCGCTCGAGCGCTGGACCGCGATGGCCGAGCGCTTCGTGTCGGCATTGCCGCCCAAGGAGAGGAAGAAATGAAATTTCCGAACGAGAATCCGAAGTACCGCAGCGCGCGCAACCGGCTGCTCAAGGCTGAGCTCGCGCTGCGCAAGCAGGTCGAGAAGGTCGCCGCGCAGCGGCGCAAGCTTCCTGTTGGCGGCAAGGTGCCGGAGGACTACGAGTTCGATGGCGAGGGCGGCAAGGTGAGGCTGTCGCAGCTTTTCGAGCGCGGCAATACGCTCGTCGCCTACAGCTTCATGTACGGGCCGAACATGGAGCACGCCTGCCCGATGTGCACCGCGTTCCTCGACGGCCTCGACGGCAATGCGCAGCACGTCGCGCAGCGCACCAACCTGGTCGTAATCGCGAAGTCGCCGCTCGAGCGGATTCGCGAGTACGCGACCGGCCGCGGCTGGCTCAACCTGCGCGTGCTTTCATCGGCGGGGAACAACTACAACCGCGATTACCACGGCGAGGACGAGCGCGGCGCGCAATGGCCGATGCTCAACGTGTTCACCAAGAGCGGCGCCGCGGTGCGCCATTTCTGGGGCAGCGAGCTGCTCGACGCCAGGACCGAAAAAGGGCAGAACCCACGGCACAACGACCTGATGTGGCCGCTCTGGAACGTGCTCGACGTTACTCCCCAGGGTCGCGGGCGCGACTGGTATCCGAAGCGCGAGTACGGCGGTTGATCCGGCTGCGCCAGCCGAGGTCGAGCCAGGCGCGCAGGGCGACCACGACGGTCAGGATCGCGACCAGCACGGCCCCTGCCGCCTGGATGAACTCCGAAACCGAGATTTCCTCGATCGGACCCTCGGTGATCCCCTCGGGCCAGACCCAGTAGGCGATCACCACGCCCATGGTCACGAGCACCGTGACCACCGGGCGCGTCATGCCGAACGGCGTTTCCTCGGCCAGGTATTTGCGCTTTTGCTCTTCGTTCACGATCGGTTCAGTAGCCCGCCGCGAAGTCGACGAGGTTCAGCGGCGGCTCGCCACGGCGCACGCGCTCGATATTCTCGGCGATTTTGGGAATCGCCGTGCGCGGCTCGGTGAGCGCAGCCGAGTGCGGCGTGATCGTCACGCCGGGATGCGTCCAGAGCGGGCTCGACGAGGGCAGCGGCTCGCTGTCGAACACGTCCAGATAGGCGTGGCTCAGGTGTCCCGACTCCAGTTGACCGAGCAAATCGGGCACGACGACATGCGCTCCGCGAGCCAGGTTGATCAGGCATGCATATTTCTTCAGCTTGCCGAGGTTGCGTCCGTTCAGGATGCCGCGCGTCTGCGCGGTGAGCGGCAGCAGGCAGACGAGCGCGTCCGTGATGCGCAGCATCGGCTCGAGCTCGGTAAAGGACTGCACGCCCGGCAGGCTCTTCGGCCGGCGGCTGTAGCCCGCGACGTTGAATCCGAGCGCGAGCAATTTGCGCGCGGCATCGCTGCCGAGCTCTCCCATACCGAGGATGCCGACCGTGCGGTCGGAGGCGAGGTACTGCTTGCGCCGCCGCCATTGCCGCTCCGCCTGCTGCGCGCGATAGCGATAGAAATGGCGATGCCAGTCGAGCACGTAGGCGACGACCGTCTCCGACATCGCCGCCACCATGCCGGGGTCGATGAGTCGGGCGAGCGGCACGCCTTTCGGCAGCCCCGGATCCTCGAGCAGACGGTCGACGCCCATCCATAGCGACTGGATGAGCTTCACGCTACCCAGGCGCGCGAGCAGGCCGCTCGGCGGCGTCGCGATCACCGCAATGTCCACTCCGCGACCCACCTCCGAGACGATTTCGTCCTGCGGGAGCGCCTGCTGCAGCAGCGGGATCCAGAACTCGGGCTGCTCGGTTTCGCTCGAGAAAAGAATCTTCACGGGGAGCGGATGCTAGCATCGTCTCCCTCGATGAATCCTCCCTTTCGCGCCGACCACGTCGGCAGCCTGCTGCGTCCTCCGTACGTCAAGAGCGATCGCGCGCGCGCCATCCGCGAAGTCGTTGCGAAGCAGGAAGCGATCGGCCTGCAGGGCATCACCGACGGCGAGTTCAGCCGCGACTGGTGGCACCTCGACTTCCTGTCGCGGCTCGAGGGCGTGAAGCTGCGCGAGAACCCGGGGCCGAAGTTCGGCGGCACCGAGGAGCAGCCGCCGGTGCCCACCGTGACCGGCAAGGTGCGCTATGCGAAGCCGATCATGATCGACGACTTCGCGTTTCTCAAGAAAACCACTCGGCGAACCGCCAAGTTCACCATCCCATCGCCTTCGATGCTGCATCTTCGCGCCGGACGCGCGGGCATCGCCTACAACGACCTGGACGAGTTCTGGGCCGATGCCGCGCAAGCCTATCGCGATGCGCTCGCCGCCTTCGCGGAGGCGGGCTGCAGCTATCTGCAGCTCGACGACGTGGCGTTCGCCTATCTATGTGATCCGAGGATCCGCGAGCAGGCGCGCCGGAACGGCGACGATCCCGAGCGGCTTCCCGCCCGGTATGCGAAGACCATTCGAGAGGTGCTCGAGAAGAAGCCCAACGGCATGACCGTAGCCATGCACACCTGCCGCGGCAACTTCAAGAGCGCCTGGGTCGCCGAGGGCGGCTACGAGCCGGTCGCCGAGGCGATGTTCTCGAGCGGCGTGGACGCCTTCTTCATGGAGTTCGACACCGAGCGCGCCGGCGGCTTCGAGCCGCTGCGCTTCGTGCCGAAGGACAAGACCGTGGTTCTCGGCCTCGTCTCCTCCAAGACGGCCACGCTCGAGAGCAAGGATCACCTGAAAAAGAGGATCGACCAGGCCGCGAAGCACGTGCCGCTGGAGCGCCTTTGCCTCTCGCCGCAGTGCGGCTTCTCGAGCACGCATCACGGCAACGCGCTCACGCCGGACGAGCAGTGGAAGAAGCTGGAGCGCGTCGTCGAGGTCGCGCAAGAAGTCTGGCGAGCGTGAGCGAGGGCTTTGCAGGGCGCCGGGAAGATGCCCGGCTGCTTAAAGGCGAAGGCCGCTACACCGCCGACTGGAATTTTGCGCGGCAGCTCTATGGCGCCTTCCTGCGCTCGGATCGTGCTTTTGCTGTCCTAGAGCGAATAGATATCTCGCGAGGCCGGGCCGCACCGGGGGTGGTCGCGATCTTCACCGGCGAAGACCTCAAGCACTTCAAGACGCCGCCGCCCCAGCTGAGAATTCCGGGACGCGGCGGCGAGGCCATCAAGGTGCCGGATCGTCCGACGCTCGCGCGTGAGCGCGTCCGCTACGTCGGACAGGAAATCGCGCTCGTCGTCGCGACCTCGCCCGCCGCGGCGCAGGATGCGCTCGAGCTGATCGAGGCCCACTACCGCGAGCTTCCCGCGGTCGTGGACGGCGCTGCCGCCATCGCGTCCGGCGCGCCGCAGCTCCACGAGTCGGTGCCCGGGAATGTGGCGTTCGACTTCGTGTACGGCGATGAAGCTGCGGCTAACGAAGCCTTAGCGAAGGCGGCGCATGTCACGCGCCTTACGCTCGACAGCACTCGTGTGTCAGGCAACCCGATGGAGCCGAAGGCGTGCGTGGTGGTCTACGAGCCCGCGGACGACAGCTACGACGTCTACGCGAGCTCGCAGGGCATGTCGATGATGCTGCCCAATTTCGCCGCCATCACCGGCACGCCGGTGGAGCACATCCGCCTGCACGCGCGCGACGTCGGCGGCGGCTTCGGCATCCGCTCGCAGGCCTACCCCGAGTACTGCGCGCTCATGCACGCGGCGAAGACGCTGCGCCGGCCGGTGAAATGGGTCGGCTCACGCTTCGAGACTATCGTCAGCGACCATCACGGCCGCGCCGCGCAGCTCACCGGCGAGCTCGCGCTCGACCGCGACGGCCGCTTCGTCGGCCTCAGGCTCGACTGGATCTGCAACTCGGGCGCCTACCTCTCGCAGGCCGGGCCGATCATCAACACGATCAACCCGTCGACGCATGCCATCAACGCCTATCGCATCCCCGCGCTCTACGGCCGGCACCGCCTGGTGCTGACCAACACTACGCCGATCACCGCCTATCGCGGCGCCGGGCGGCCCAACGTTTCGTACCTGCTGGAGCGGCTGGTCGACGAAGCGGCGCGCGAGACCGGCATCGATCGCATCGAGCTTCGCCGGCGCAATCTCATTCCGAAGGAGGCGTTCCCCTACCGGACGCCGGTCGGCTCGACCTACGACAGCGGCGATCCACCGGGGTATCTTGCCGATGCATTGGAGCACTCGCGCTGGGACGATTTTCCAGCCCGCCGGAAAGCATCCAAGCAGCACGGCAAGCTGCGCGGCATCGGCTGCGCCGTATTCGTCGAGCCCTCGGGCGGGAGCTCGCACGGCCAGGAACAGGCGGCGATCAAGTTTGGCGAATCGGGCAATCCATCGCTGTTCGTGCTCTCAGGCCCGTCGGGGCAAGGGCACGAGACGGTGTTTGCTGATCTGGTCGCGCGCGAGTTCGGCATCGATCCGCAGAGCATCGATGTAAGGCCGAGCGATCCGCGCGGCCCTCAGCTCATGGGCGGCGGCACGGTCGGCTCGCGATCCACCATGGCGCACGGCAGCGCGCTCGTCGCCACCGCGCGGACGGTGGTGAAAAAGGGCCTCGACCTCGCGGCCAAGGCACTCGAAGTCGCGGCGTCGGATGTCGAATTCGCGGACGGCAAGTACCGCGTCAAAGGCACCGACCTCTCGATCTCCTTCCAGGAAATCGCGCGGCGCTACCGCCACGACCTCGACACGCTGGAAGGCATCGCCGCGCCGCTCGCCTTCCCCGGCGGCGCGCACGTCGCAGAAGTGGAGATCGATCCCGACACCGGCGTCGTCGAGATCGTCGACTACGTCGCCGTCGACGACTGCGGCCGCGCGATCAATCCCGTCCTCCTGCACGGGCAAGTCTTCGGCGGCATCGTGCAGGGCATCGGTCAAGTGCTGCTCGAGCACTGCGTATACGACGAGAGCGGCCAGATTCTGACCGGCAGCTTCATGGACTACGCGATGCCGAAGCCCGAGATCCTGCGCGGCGCCCGCCTCTATGAGCACAATGTGCCTTCACCGACCAATATCCTCGGCGCCAAGGGTGCCGGCGAGGCGGGCACGACCGGCGCGATTCCTGCGCTCGCCAATGCGGTTATCGACGCCTTGCGGCCGCTCGGCATCCACCACCTCGACTTTCCTTACTCACCGGCGAGAATCTGGCAAGCGATCGAGGAGCGGGGCAGCCATGGCAAGGAGTGAGCGCAAGACGGCCATCGTGACGGGCTCGGGCACCGGCGTCGGTGCGGCGACCGTGCTCGAGCTCTCGCGGCGGGGCTACAACGTGCTCGTCAACTATTCGAAGAGCGAGCGCGAGGCCGAGCAGACGGCTGCGCGCTGCCGCAGCGCCGGCGCAGACGCCTTGCTTGTGAAGGCCGACATCGTCGACGACGCGGACTGCAAGCGGATGGCGGCGGCCGCGCTCGAGCGCTGGGGCCGCTTGGACGCCCTCGTCAACAATGCCGGCGTGAGCACGTTTACCGGTCCGGCGAACTGGGACGCCCTCGACGCGGCAGCGTTCCGCCGCATCCTCGACGTGAACGTCCTCGGTACCTTCCAGATGGTGCGGGCGTGCGTTCCGCAGCTGAAGATCGACCGCGGCGCCATCGTCAACGTATCGTCGATCGCCGGCGCGCTGGGCATCGGCTCGTCTGTGCCTTACATCGCGTCGAAGGGCGGAGTCAACGCAATGACCCTATACCTCGCGCGAACCTTGGCTCCGGATGTCCGCGTGAACGCAGTCTGTCCCGGCCTCATCACCACTCGCTGGTTCGCCGACGGCATGGGGCAGGCCGCCTACGAGGGAATCAAGGCGCGGTACGAAAAGGTGAGTCCGCTCGGCAAAGCGTGCTCGGCCGAAGATGTCGCCGGAGCAATCGTCTGGCTGATCGAGGGCGCAGGCATGGTGACTGGAGAGCTGGTCCTCCTCGACTCCGGCCTGCATCTGGGGCAGGCCGTGCGGGATCGCTAGAGCACCATCCGGGAGCTGACTACGGCTCTCAGGCACATGTACGTGCCGAGCGCAAGCAAGCCGATAAAAAACGTGCGGCGGAAGACCTGTTCATCAGTGCGCTGGCGCACGATTTGCCCGACATACATCCCAGCCAACGAGAAAACAAGCGCAACCACCCAACTGCCAGCGACCTCGATCCGAAGTTGCCCATGGGCCATGAGGGCTGCCGCCAATGCAAGAGGACAAACGAACGCATTAATGCCGACGATCTGCACCAGCTTCTCTTTGCTGAGTCGAAGAAACGTCAGGTACGGAGCCGTAGGAATGACAAATACGCCGGTTGCGCCATTCAGCATACCGGTCACGAATCCAACGAGCGGTGACAGCCATCGTTCGGAGTACGGGCGGATTTCCAACCGTCGTCCGACAAGTCCGTAGATCGCATACGCCGCGAGCACTGCACCCAATGCACCGGTAGCGGTGGATTGCGAGGACCTGGTGAGGAACTCAACGGTGGAAAAGGTTCCGATCACAGTGGCGACGATCAGCGAAGCGAATCGGCGCAAAAGCGAAAGGAGCGCAGGTCCCGATGCAACCTGCCACATGTTCGTAACGAGCGCTGGAATCACCAAGATGCCGGCGGCTTCGGCGGGCGTCATTACGATGCTGAGAAGGCCCATGCCGACGGTGGGCAATCCGAGCCCAAGTACGCCCTTAATGCCTCCAGCAAGCAGAAATACCGCGGCGATAAACGCGGCGAGGCTAAATTCGGACATCTGCGCGGTCGGGATTGGACGTCAGGTGAGCCCTATAGCGAATCGGGTCTGATCCACGCTCCGCCGGCGTCCGCGGACGCCTGCATCGCCTGCATCACCGCCACGTTGCGGATCGCCTCGTCGACAGTGATCGGGTAAGGCGCCGCGCCGGCGCAGGCATCGGCAAAGGCCGCGAGCTCCTGCGCGACGCTCTCGTCGCCTTCGAAAGTCCAGGTCTCGTCCCTGCCTTCGGTTGGAAAGAGGGTCACGGTCGCCGGAAAGCGCGTGATGGCGAGCGGATCGCCGCGCGCCTCGAGCCTGGCCTGGGTGCCATACAGGCGCAGGTCCACGGTCGAGCGCGTGGCGAGGTGCGAGGCGAGCGAGCCGGTCGGGCCGCTCTCGAGCTCGAAGAGCGCGGCGCACGTGTCGTCGACGTCCGCGCCGTTCGTCCACTGTGCCTGGCGCTTGACGATCGCGCAGACGCGCGCGATCGGCCCGAAGAGCCACTGCACGGCGTCGACGAGATGCAATCCCATCGGCGCCATGCCGGCCGCCGGCATCTCGGCGCGCCGTACGCGCCAGTGCCCGGCCGGAAGCCGCATCATCAGGTTTCCCGAGTAGTGCGCTTCCACGTGGAGAATCTTTCCCATTCGGGGAAGGAGCTCGCGGATCTTCTGCAGGCCTGGCATCAGGCGGCGGTTGTGGCCGACCGCGAGCACCCGCTTCACATCCGCGCAGGCCTTTGCCGCCTGCCTCGCGCCGGCGACGTCCAGCGCAAGCGGCTTCTCGACGAAGACATGCTTGCCGGCCAAGGCGGCCGCGATGACCTGCAAGGCGTGCTGCGAGTGCGGCGTGGCGAGCGCCACGGCATCGACGGCGTCGCTTACCAGTACGGATTCGAAGGAAGAGAAGACCGTGCCGCCGTGCTGCGCAGCGAGCTTGCGGCACTCGTCGGTCGAGAGGGAGAAGAAGCCGGCGATTGCGATCTTCTGCGGCAGCGAGGCGGCGGCTTTGGCGAGCTCGCTGCCCCACCACCCGGTGCCGACGAAGGCGGTGCGCAGCATCAGCGCGCCATCGTCGAGGGAAGCCAGAGCGCGAGCGCCGGGAACAGCACGAGCAGCGCGAGCTTGCTGAGGTCGGCGACGACGAACGGCATGACGCCGCGGTAGACCTGGCCGAGCGGCACGTCGGCGCCGACCAGGCCCTTCAGCACGAACAGGTGGATGCCGAAGGGCGGGGTGATGAGGCCGGTCTCGAGCACCACCAGGTTGACGATGCCCCACCAGACGAGGTCGTAGCCCATCGAGGAGACGAGCGGCGAGACGATCGGGATGGTGACGAACATGACGGTGTTCGAGTCCATGATGCAGCCGAGCGCGATGTACATCGCGAGCAGCAGGGAGAGCACGGCGAGCGGCGTCCAGTGCAGGTCCTGGAAGAGCGCGGTCATGCGCTGCGGCAGGCCGGTGACGCCCATCGAGAAGGAAAACGTCAGCACGCCGAAGATGATGAGGTAGAGGAGCGCGGTGGTCGCCGTGGTCTCGCCCATCACTCTTGCGAAGCTCTCGCGGTTCATGCGGCCGCGCGCGATCGCGAAGGCGAAGGCACCCGCCGCGCCAACCGCGGCGGCCTCGGTCTCGGTGAAGATGCCGCCGTAGATGCCGCCGAGCACGAGCGCGAAGAGGAGCAGCGCGGCCCAGGCTTTGCGGGCGGCCCGGCCGACCTGAGCCCAATCGATGCGCGCGGCGGCGGGCGGCGCGACGTCGGGCGAGATCCGTACCGTGACCGAGACGGCGATCATGTAGAACGCGATGGCGATGGCGGCAGGGATCATCGCGGCGATGAACAGCCGGCCGATCGAGGTCTCGGTGAGGAAGGCGTAGAAGATAAGCGGGATCGAGGGCGGCACGAGCGCGCCGAGCGTGCCGCCGGCGGCGATGCAGCCGCTCGTGATGGTCGGCGCATAGCCGCGCGCGGTCATCTCGGGAAGCGCGATGCGGCCGATCGTGGCCACAGTGGCGAGCGAGGAGCCGGTGAGCGCGCCGAAGCCGCCGCAGCCGCCGATCGTGGCAAGCGCCAGGCCGCCGCGCAGCGGCGCGAGGATCGCGTGCGCCAGGTCGTAGATGTCCTCCGCCATGCCGGCGACCACGGCGAAGCTGCCCATCATCAGGAACATCGGCACCACGGCGACCTGCTCGTTGGTCAGGAACTGCGCCGTCTCGTTGCCGAGCACGCTCAGCGCCGGCTGCTCGCCGATCATGAGCGCTGCGCACAGCACGCCGAGCAGGCCGAGCGCCGCGCCGAGCGGCACATAGAGCGCGAGCAGCACCCAGATGCCGAGCACGATGAAAAGCGACGTCCATCCCGGGCCCGCCTTGGCGGCGGCAGAGAGTGCCGGAAAAGCGAGATGCAGCAATAGCACTGCTGCCGCGGCTGCGACGATGAGCGCGATACCGGTCGTCCAGCGGCCGGCCATCGTAAGAACCACCAGCGTCTGGACGAGCACCGTCGCGGCGAGGAAGGCCGTCACCACCCAGAGAAAGGGCGGGATCGGCAGATTGAGGTACACCGTGACGGCATTGCGCGCCGAAAGCTCGGCGGCGTAGTCGCCGACGCGCAGCGCGAGCGCGGCGTAGAAGACCAGCAGGACGAGCGCGCCGAAGAGCTGGAGCCGCTCGACGGTGCGCGGGCTCGCGCGCCCGCCCAGCAGGTCGACCGTGATGTTGACGCGCTGCGCCGCGCCCGCGGGCAAGCATGCCGACACGGCGACCGCGAGCGCCATGCTCGCCATCTCCTCCATGCCGGTGATCGCCCGCGTGAAGAGCCAGCGCGAGAGCACGTCGCTGATCGTGGCGAACGCAATGAGCAGCATGCCCAGCACGCCGATACTCGCCACGCGTTGCGTCAGGACGACGCAACGAGCGGCTGCGGACTGGAGCAACTACCTGCCCTTGCGGGATTCGACGGCGGCGACCTCGGCGCGGAAGGCCTGCAGCACCTTGGCGCCGTTCGGCGTCTCGCGCGCCCACTGCTCGGCGACCGGCGCCACGAGCTTCTTCCAGCGCGCCTCCTCGGCGTCGGAGAGCGTCGTGACGTCCTTGAGGGAGCCGCGCGAGCGTGCCCATTCGGCGTCGGCGGCGCGGCCGAGGGTTTCGGAGAACGGCAGGTAGGAGTACTTGTCGATCGCCGCCTTCGCCTGCGGCGGCAGCGAGTCCCACCGCTTGCGGTTCATGAACACGACTGCGGAGTCCGCGCCGAGCGCCACGTCGACGTGGTGCTTCGCCACGTCGTCGATCTTGAAGGTCGCAACGCCGGTGAACGGCATCAGCGCCATGTCGGCCAGGCCGCGCGAGAGCGCCTGGTACACGTCGCTCGGCGACATGGCGACCGGGCCGGCGCCGAGCGCGACGACGGTGCGCCCGGCGATCGGGTTGGATACCGTGACCTTGCGGCCTTTCAGATCGTCAAGCGACTTGACCGGCGAGCGCGAATTGACTGCCGAGTTGGGGAATGTCCAGATGCCGAGCGGCTTCACCGCGTCGAATTCGCCCGCGGTGATGCCGTTCTCGAAGATCTTCCACAGCGCGGTCGCGGCGGCGACGCTCGACTTGGATTCGAAGGGCAGCGCGGCCACGTCCTGCTGCTTGAACTTGCCCTTGGCGAGGGCGGTGAGGATGAAGCCGATGTCTGCCACGCCGTCGATCACGCGGTCGTAGGTGACGCCGAAGCCGCCGAGCGTGCCGCCGTAAGACATCTCGACCTTCAGCGTGCCGTTCGAAGCATCGCTTACCGCCTTGGCCCACGGATTGAAGGCGTTCGCGTGCAGGAAAGACGGGGGTGGCGCCGGGGAATTGAACTTGAGCACGATCGGTTCCGCTCGTGCGTGAACGCCAAGTGCGAGGGCGAAGATGCCGATACAGGCACGAATGCTGGTTTTCACTCTTCCTCCGGTCAGACGCCGATGATCGGCAACACGTCGGGTGGCGGGGCCTGCCACTTCTTCGCCGGCCGGCCGTGCGCGAGCGCCTCCATTTCCCTGGCGAGGATCTTGCGCCACAGGATGATGCCGGCGTCCGAGCGCCCGAGGCGCTCGCGGTTGCGGTCGGCGAGCACGCCCTGGCCCGCCTGCACGGCGATGTCCTGCACCATGGCGAGCTCGGGATGCTCGATGTCGATCAGACGCCGGCGGCCGGCCCAAACGTCGTGCACCAGGTCCATCACTTTGGGCGAGGCCTTTACCTTCGCCAGGAACTCCGCCTTCTTGGCGAGGAAGCGCTCGGCTTCGCTGCCTGTGACCTTGACGTGGCTGGTGATGAGCCAGAGATGGCTCGCGTCGTCGATCGGCGTGAAGTTGAAGTAGATCTCCTGCCAGCCGCCTATGCCATCGAAGCCGGCCAGAGGCGGCACGATCACGCGCGTCACGTTCGGCATGTAGTGCAGCGTGTGGCGCACCTGGCCATCCTTGCGCGTGCCGTAGCGCAGCATCCCCCAGCCGGTTTCCTCGGCGCTGATGAGCGGCAGATCCTGGGCCAGCTTCGCGTGCGAGCCGCCGGGCCGGTGGACGAACGCGACGTGGACTTCGTCGGCCGTGTTCTCGTAGCACTGCAGCCAGTTGCAGGGCACGGTCTCGACGTTCCAGCAGTGGATCAGCCCTTCCTGCGGCGGCTCGGGATAGGGCGGCCAGGCGGGTGGCTCGCCTTCGCCAAAGTAGGCGAAGATGAGGCCCATATGCTCGCGCGTCGGCCAGCTGCGCGCCTTCACCTTGCGGGCGAATCCCGATTCCTCGGCGGGCTGCTCGATGCATTGGCCGGAGCAGTCGAACTTCCAGCCGTGGTAGAGGCAGCGGAGCGCATCGCCCTCGACCCAGCCGAGATGGAGCTGGGCGCCGCGGTGCGGGCAGCGATAGTCGAAGACCTGCGCCCGGCCCGATTCGCCCCGGTAGAGCGTGTAGTCCTCGCCCATGATGCGAATCGGCAGGGCGTGCCCGCGTGCGAGGTCCTCGCTGCGATGAACCGCCATCCAGAACTGGCGCATGAACGTGCCGCCCGGCGTTCCCGGCTGCGTGGAAGCGATGTCGACTGGCAAATCAGGCACGACTGCCAAATCAGGGACGGACCCCATTTTCCTCCTCCGCTCGTAGTGTAATCCGCGCATGAGCCTCAGGGAGAAGAAGAAGCTCGAAACGAGGGATCGGATCCGCGCCGCGGCAGCCGAGCTCTTCACGCGTCACGGCTACGGCGCGGCCACCATGCGGCAGATCGCGGCGCGGGCGCACGTCGGCCTGGGCACGCTGTTCAATTACGCCGAGGACAAGCGCGACCTCGTGTTCCTGATCTTCAACGAGGAGCTGAACGCGATCACCGATGTCGCGCTCGCCGCGCAGCGCCCGGGCCAGCCGCTCGCGGCGCAACTGCTCGCCGTCTTCGCGGTGCACTATCGCTGGCTCGCGGAAAAGCCGGCGCTCGCGCGCATCCTGCTCCAGGAGCTGACCTTCTATTCGAGCGGCAAGCAGGCCGCGACCTTCCACGGCATCCGCAAGCGCCTGATCGACGGCATCGAGGCGCTCGTGCGCCGAGCCCGGGAGCGGGGGGAAATCCACGGAAGGGAAAAGGCCGCGCTGATCGCACGGCACATCTTCTTCACCTACTCGGCGTCGCTACGCTGGTGGATCGCCGCGCCGCATCCCGATCCGGATGCGGGCATCCGGGAGCTGAAGCGCCTGCTGGCGCTCCAGATGCAGGGGCTTAGAGCACGTACTCCTCGATGACGAGCCGGATCTCCGGCGCGTCCATCTGGACGTAGCTTTCCTCGTCCTTCTGCAGCATGCCGATCACCGGGCTGCCGAAGGTGGTCTTGATGTCGGCGGCGCTCGCGAAATAGAGCTCGAGCATGCTGTCGAAGGGCGGCGTCTCGTTGGGCTGCGGCACCGAGTAGCTCGCCACCACTTTCTGGATCGGCGATTCGGCGAGCATCTTGCTGTCGATCTTGGTGTGCGCCCTGAAAGCCGCATCCTTGAACTGCGCGTGGCTCAAGCCCTTGCGGCGTACGGCGGTGAGCACGACCTTCAGCTGATCGGCATTCTTGAGCGCCAGGTTAGGCCGCTCGAAGAGCAACCTGTCCTCGGCCACCAGGCTGATCGCGCCCTTGCTCAGGCTCTTGTCCTCGGCCTTGGCCGCTTCGCTCGCGGTCGAGAAATACAGCATGGCCATGCCGTCGAAGGGCGGCCGCTCCTCGCCGAAAATCCTGGCGTCGGACACGACGCCGGCCTTGATTCCGCCGGCCGCGGCGCGGCGCACTTCGCGGTGATGCTCGAGCCATTCCTGGCGGAACTCGCCCGGCAGCTTGTCGCCGCGCTTCACCATGCGGATGACCTTGAACATCGGAGGGAAGGATAACAGCTTCCGCTTGCGTCTCCTTGTCAACGCCCCTCCGGCAGGGCCGTGCCGGAGAGGGCGAAGCGTAAGATTCGTCACATCGCCTAGGAAAAGGTGGTCCGTCCCTGATTACGGCGCCATAGGAGGAGCGCCACGGCCATCGCGCCGCCGGCTACGTTGAACCAGCGGGCGAGCGCGAACGACTCGGCCGGCAGCATGAGAAAAAGTCCGGTCAGCGCGCAGTAGATTCGGCCGAGCCAACCGAGCGGCCGCGTCGCATAGCCCATGGTGCCCGCCGAGACGAACCACACGCCGGCCACCGCCGTAGCGCAGTCGAGCGCGATCAGCCACGGGTCTCCGGCGAGCAGCAGCGTGTTCGAGAAGACGAAGAGGAAGGGCAGGACGAACACCGTCCAGCCGAGCGTCATCGCGGTAAACCCGGTGCGCATCGGATCGGCGCCCGCGAGGTTCGCCGCGGCGAAGGCGCCTATCGCAACCGGCGGCGTGATCATGGAAAGGCAGCCGTAGTACATGATGAACATGTGCGCCGCCATCGGCGTGATGCCGAACTTCACGAGCGCCGGGGCGATCAGGGTGGCGAGCAGGATGTACACCCCGACGGTGGGCATGCCCATGCCGAGCACGATCGAGGCGGCCGCGGCGACGACGAGCAGCCCGAACAGGTTGCCGCCCGAGATGTTCAGCAGCAGGAGGGTCAGCGAGAAGCCGAGCCCCGAATAGGTCAGCGTGCCGATGATGATGCCGGCCGCGGCGCCGATCATGAACAGCTCGAGCACGCCGAGGCCGCTCGCGCGCAGCATCTCGTACAGGTCGCGCCAGCCGATGCGCTTGCCCTGGAAGG
>CAYZFN010000210.1:0-11577 GCA_964477695.1 uncultured Enterobacteriaceae bacterium
CGCCACTTTCTGCCGGTCGCCGACCGAAAGCCGGGCGCCGGCGACGCCGACGTGGAAGTCGAGCCCGATCGTGACCACGAGATCGCGCAGCCCGAGCTCGTCGAGCAGCTCGCGCACGAGCGCCGTGATGCGCACCGTGGCGCCGGCCTGGCCAGTGACGATCTTGCCGAACAGCAGGTTGTCCTGCAGCGAGGCGGCGGCGTTGTACGCACCCGGATCGAAGAACTGGATCGCGCCGCGCAGCTCGCGCGGCAGGTTCTCGGCGAAGGTGCGGCGCGCCTCGACCACGCGCGCCTCGAAGGTCTCGTCGATCAGTCCCAAGCGGTGCCGGGCGGCGATCAGGCGGAAGGGCAGCGCCATCAGCGCCTGGCGCTCCGAGTCGTCCAGGCCTTTCAGGCCGACCTCGCCGACGCGTGCGAGGATCGCCTCGTACTGCGGCAGGTCCTCCTGGCGGATGAAGCTGTACTGGGCGAAGAACTCGTGGCCGGGCGGCAGGCCGCTGAAGAGCTCGACCATCGTTTCGGCGACCTTGTGCCCGGTGCGCAGCACGAGCTCGTAGAGGCCGGTCTCGCGCAATACGCGCCGCACGTAGGCATTGGCGGCGAGGTTCTCCATGTCGAAGGTCCGCCCGACCGGCGTGCCGAAGAGCAGGTTTTCGGCGACCGTGGCATTGCGGTTGTAGCGCGCCGGGTCGAAGCGCTCGACCCAGTCGGCAATGCGCAGCGCGACCAGCCGCTCGCGCATCTGCTCGCGCGCGTGCAGAACGCGCTCGGTGACGAGGCGCGCGCGCTCGCCGGTCGCCGGGCTGCGCAGCCCGAGCTCGAAGATCGTTTCCTCGAGGTCGACCACGCGCAGGAGCTCGGCGATCCGCGCGTCGAGCTCCTCGGGGCTCGCCACGCCGGCCGCCCGGTAATCCACCCAATCGGCGTTGATGTCGAGCGACGTGTTGCCAGTGCGCTCGGCTTCGCGCACCTGGAATTCGCGCTCGCGCGCGGCGTCGCCTTCGTATTGCGGCTCGCGCACCGGCCGATGCTTGAGCGCATAGATCACGTTGTCGCGCACGGACGCGGGAAACAGGTAGGCCGGCGCGCCGACGTAACCGAGCGCGCGGCCGGTCACGCCTTCGGGCGCGCGGGTGATGTCCATGCCGCCGATCTCGATCCGGCCGTTGCTCGGCGGCACGAGTCGCGCGATCACCTGGGCCAGCTCGCTCGGCCCGGCGGCCTGCCGCCCGAGCACCGCGATATGATCGTGCAGCGGCGCCTCGAACGACACATCGTCGACCACGCGCCCGCCACTTTCGTCGACCAGGCTCACGCCCGAGAGCTTGAGGCGCCCGTCGTGCGGCAGCGTCGGCGACTCGAGCGGCGCCTGCAGCTCGGCCGGCGCCACCTCCTCGGCGGTGAACTGCTCCATGACCTGGTTGTACTTGACCTCCACGTCGAGGCGCTGCTGGTCCCAGTCGATGATCTCCTTCACCGGCCCCGGCAGGTCCTTGTAGGCGGCGATCACTGCAACGAGCGCGCCGATGTCGAGCCGGCCCATGATCACGAGGTACCCGCCCACCGTGTAGAAGAGGAACGGCGTCACCTGCGAGAGGAAGTTGTTCAGGAACTTGACCAGGAACTTGCGCTGGTAGAGCTCGAAGCGGATGCCGAAGATGCGGCCCAGGCGCGCCGAGATCTCCGCGCGCTCGTAGTTGGAGGTGTCGTTGGCGTGGATCTCGGCGATGCCGTCCACGCATTCGGCGATGCGCCCGGCGAGCGCGCGCGCCGTGAGCTGGCGCTCGCGGCTGAGCACGAGCAGGCGCCGCCGCAGGCGCGGGATGACGATCGCCTGCACGAGCACCACCGCGGCTGCCACGAGGCCGAGCACGACGTGCTGGTAGAGGATGAACGCCATGGCGGTCAGCGCCTGGCCGCCCAAAAAGAGCGGCGTGATGATCGCCTCGCCGATGAATCCGCCGAGCGGCTCGACCTCGTCCTTGACCATGGTCGCCATCTCCGCGGCCTTGATGCGGCGGAAGCGGCGCAGCGGGAAGCGCAGGATGTGGTCGAACAGCGCGTAGCGCAGCCGGCGCAGCATGCGCTCGCCCATCCAGCCCTTCATCGTGTTGATCTGGAACTTGAGCCAGCCGTTCAGCACGATCAGGCCGAGGAACACCGCCGACAGGGCGAACAGGTAGGGGATGCGCGTCAGGTCGAAGCCGAGGAAGTGCTTCACCGCGTCGGGCGTCTTGAAGCCGACCCCCTGGATCGCCTGGTTGATGATCGTCTTGGGCAGGTCGAGCGACAGGTAGTAGACGACCATCGAGCCGACGACGAGCGGCACGATCAGGAGCTGGTCGCGCTTGCTGTAGCGGATGATGAAGCGAAAGAGGCTGCGGTCCACGGGTCTCTCGGGCGCATCTTACAGTCCGGGGCGGTATAGTTCGCCAAATGTCGTTCTCCGTGCGTTTCTGGGGCGTGCGCGGCAGCATCGCCTGCTCGGGCCCGAGCACCGTCCGCTACGGCGGCAACACCTCGGCGCTCGAAGTGCGCTGCGGCGAGCGGCTGCTGCTCTTCGACGGCGGCACCGGTCTGCGCTACCTCGGCAAGCAGCTGGAGGAAATGCGGCAAGCCGCTCGCATCGAGTCGGACCTCTTCTTCACGCACACGCACTTCGACCACGTGTGCGGCCTGCCTTTCTTCAAGCCGCTGTTCCAGCCGCAGAACCGCTTCCGCCTTTGGGCCGGGCACCTCTCGGGAGCGATGAACCTGCGCCGCGTGCTCGCCGAGTTCATGATGTCGCCGCTCTTTCCCGTGCCGCCGGAAGTGTTCCGCTCGGGTCTCGAGTACCGCGATTTCCGCGCCGGCGAGACGCTCTCGCCGGCGCCCGGCATCACGCTGCGCACCGCGCCGCTCAACCACCCCGACGGCGCGACCGGCTACCGCATCGAACACGAGGGACGCTCGCTCTGCTACGTCACCGACACCGAGCACGTGCCCGGGCATCTCGACCGCAACGTGCTCGGCCTGATCAGCCGCGCCGACCTCGTGATCTACGACTGCATGTACACCGACGAGGAATACGGCCGCTTCGTCGGCTGGGGGCACTCCACCTGGCAGGAAGGCATCCGGCTCTGCCACGAGGCGGGCGCGAAGCGCCTGGTCGTGTTCCACCACGACCCCGACCACGACGACGACATGCTCGACGGCATCGCACGCGAGGTCGAGCGCCGCCTGCCCGGCTCGGTGGTGGCGCGCGAAGGGCTCGTGATTGAGCCGTGAGCGCGCTGGACATCCGTCCCGTCTATGACTGGCTGGTCGCCGGCGCCGCGCCGGCGCGCATGCCGCAGGAGGTGCTGCGCGAGTTCTGCCTGCGAGTCCGCGCGCAAGGGGTTGCGCTCTATCGCACTGCGGTCTTCGTGCGCACCCTGCATCCCAACGTGCTCGGCCGCAGCTTCATCTGGCAGGAAGGCAAGGATGCGGTCGAGCTGGGCGAGGCGGCCTACGATCTGCTCGAATCGCCGCAGTTCCTGAAGAGCCCGATCAAGATCGTGTTCGAGAAGCACGAGGAGGTGCGCCGGCGGCTCGCCGACCCCGCCTGCCCGATCGATTTCCCGGTGCTCGAGGACCTGCTCAAGGAAGGCGTAACCGACTTTCTCGCGCTGCCGCTGCCCTTCGTGAACGGCGAGGTGCACGCCAGCACGTACGCCACGCGGCGCCCGGGCGGCTTCGCCGACGCCGAGGTGGAGGCGCTGCGCTCGCTCGCCCCGGCGCTGGCGCGCATCGCCGAGGTCTACTCGCACATCCGCAAGACGCACAACATCCTGGACGCCTACCTCGGCGCGCACGCCGGCGAGAAGGTGCTCGCCGGGCAGATCCGCCGCGGCGACGGCGAGGACATCCGCGCGGTAATCTGGTTCTGCGACCTGCGCGATTCCACGGTGCTGGCCGACTCGATGAGCCGGGCCGACTTCCTTACGCTGCTCAACGAGTTCTTCGAATGCGTGCTCGGCCCGGTGCTCAGCCGCAAGGGCGAGGTGCTGCGCTTCATCGGCGACGCCGCGCTCGCCATCTTCCCGGTCGGCGCGAGCCCGGGCGAGGCCTGCCAACGGGCGCTCGACGCGGCGCTCGAGGCGATCGCGCGCATGGAGCAGGTCAACAAGCTGCGTACCCGGCCGCTGCGCTTCGGCATCGGCCTGCACCTGGGCGACGTGCTCTACGGCAACGTCGGGACGCCCACGCGCATCGAGTTCACCGTGATCGGCGCGGCGCCCAACGAGGCGGCGCGCATCGAGGCGCTGTGCAAGGAGCTCGGCGTGCCGCTCCTCATCTCGCAGGCGGTCGCCCAGTACCTGTCTGCTCCCTTGCGCTCGCTCGGGCCGCAGCGCCTGCGCGGCGTCGGCGAAAGTGTGGAGCTTTTCACACCGGCGAAAAAAAACTAAGCTGGAGCCTTTGTCGCGCTATCTCTGCGGGGGGATCTTGCGAAAACAGTTCCGGGGCCTTTATGGACGCCGGTAGGCCCATGGCGGCGCCGCGCGCCTTCGAGGATCCGGCGGACCTGGACGAGCCTTCGGCGAGCCTGATCGAGCTGCTCGCCGACTGGACCTGGGAGCAGGACACCGAGTTCCGCTTCATCTCGGTCGCCAGCCGCGGCGGCGCGACGGGCGGCTTCGATCCGGTGGCGTTCTTCGCCCATCCGCACTGGGAGCAGCAGGCGGTCAATCTGGATCCTGCCGCCTGGGAAGCGCACCGCGCCCAGCGCGGCCGCCACGAGACCTTCCGCGACCTCCAGCTCCAGTGCCTGGCCGAGGACGGCCGCACGGTATGGATTTCGCTAAGCGGCCAGCCCGTGTTCGAGCGCGGCGGCGCCTTCCTCGGCTACCGCGGCATCGGCCGCGACGTCACCGCGCAGAAGCGCGCCGAGGAGCTGCGCAAGCTCGAGCACGCGGTGGCCGGCGCGCTCGCGCAGGCCTCCGGCAACGCGGACGGGCTGCGGCAGGGGCTGCGCCTCATCTGCGAGCTCGAAGGCTGGGATACCGGGCGCTGCTTCCGCGTCGACGAGGCGAGCGGCGAGATGACCCTGCTCGAGGGCTGGTATCAGCACGAGCACGCGATCGAGCAGCTGCTGAAGGGCACGCGCGTGCTCTGGCAGGCGGGCAAGCCCGTCTGGTCCACCGACCTGCCGCGCCCGGCCGGCGCGCCGCAGCGGCGTCCGGAGCGCGGCACGAAGTTCGCTACGCTCGCCTTCCCGGTCGTCTCGCAGGGCCGGCCGATCGCCATGCTGGCCTTCTCGGGACAGCGCGTCGGCGAGCCCGATCCGGCCGCCGTGGAGGCGCTGCCGGCGATCGGCAGCCTGTTCGGCCAGTTCCTGCAGCGCCAGCATGCCGAGGCGTCGCTGCGCGACAGCGAGGCGCGCTTCCGCGGCCTGACGCAGCTCTCGAGCGACTTTTTCTGGGAGAGCGACGGCCAGCATCGTCTGGCAAGCATCGTGCACGGGCCGAACTACGCCGCGCCGCCGGTGGGCTACGGCGTGGTCGGCAAGACGCCCTGGGAAATCGCCTCGAAGAGCCCCGACCAGGCGGGCTGGCAGGCGCACAAGGCGATGCTCGACGACCACCTGCCGTTCCGCGACTTCGAGATCGCGCGCTCGCTGCCCGAAGGCGGCACGCGCTACTTCGCGGTCAGCGGCCAGCCGCGCTTCGACGCCGACGGCACCTTCCTCGGCTATCGCGGCGTCGGGCGCGACATCACCGAGATCGCCGCGGCGCGGAGCCGCATCGCCTCGCTCGCCTACAGCGACCCGCTGACCGGCCTCGCCAACCGGGTGAGCCTCGCGCCGGCGCTCGAGCAGGCGATCGAGCGCGCCCGCCGGCACGGCAACCGCCTGGCGGGCGTATTCATCGACCTGGACGGCTTCAAGCAGATCAACGATCGCTACGGGCACGCCGCCGGCGACGCCTTCCTCGTCGAGGTGGCGCAGCGGCTGCGCCGCAGCGTGCGCGCGAGCGACCTGGTCGCGCGCCTCGGCGGCGACGAGTTCTTCGTCGTGCTGGAGGAGATCCAGGACACGCCGGCCGTCGAGCGCGTGCTCGGCAAGCTGATCGACGCGCTGCGCCGGCCCTATCCGGGCATCGGCGAGACGCAGCGGCGCATCACCGCGACGCTCGGCGTCAGCATCTTCCCGGACGATGCGAGCGACGCGGCGACTCTCATGGAGAACGCCGACGAGGCGATGTACACCGCCAAGCAGGCCGGCAAGAACGCCTACTGCCTCTACTCCAGCACCCGCAAGCCCGCGCCGCCCAACGGCCCGGCGCCCGACACGATGTCGATGGCCTAGCCCTTGACCGAGCCGGCGGTAAGGCCGGCGACGTAGTACTTGACGAAGAACAGGTAGATCAGCACGACCGGTATGAGGCCGAGAAACGAAGCGGCCATGAGCTGGCCCCAGTAGAACGCATCCCCGCGGATCAGCTCGCCGACGACGCCTATCGAGACGGTGCGGATGTTGGAGCGCGTGAGGAACAGCAGCGCGTACAGGAACTCGTTCTGCGCGAGAGTAAAGGCGAAGATCCCGGCGGAGATGAAACCCGGCACGCACAGCGGCAGGACGATGCGCGTCATCGCGCGCCAGCGGCTCGCGCCATCGATCAGCGCGGCTTCCTCCAGCTCCTTCGGCACGGTCTTGAAGTAGCCGAGCAGCAGCCACGCGCAAAAAGGCACGAGCAGCGTCGGGTAGGTGAGCACCACCGCGGAGAGCGTGTTGCCGAGCTCGAGGCGGTTGACGAGATCCACCATGGGCACGAAGAGCAAGGTCTGGGGCACGAGGTAGGCGGCGCCGACCGCCATCGCGAGCAGTGCCGCACCGGGGAAGCGCAGCCGCGCGAGCGGATAGGCGAGCATCGTGCCGAGGACGAGCGAGATCGCCGTGGCAATCACGGCGACCAGCATCGTATTCGCGGTCCACAGCAGAAAGTTGGTCTCTTTCAGGAGGCCGATGTAGTGCTCGAGCGATGGGTGGCGGATCGCAAGGGGAAACGCTTTGGGGTCGTAGAGCTCCGCATTGGGCTTCAGAGACGTGATCACCATCCAGGCGAAGGGAAGCAGGCAGAACACGGTGAGCGCCCCGAGCGGCAGCCAGAGGCCGAAGAGACGCCGCTGCCAGGTCAGCTCGCCGACCACGTCAATCCCGGCGCACGTAGAGCGTGAGCAGCACGAGCACCACGGCGAGCACCGGCATCATGGCGAGCGCCGCCGCCGAGCCCAGGCCGAGCTGGCCGCCGCCCATGCTCAGGGCGTAGGCGTACGTCGCCATCAGATGGGTCTCGTTCGCCGGGCCGCCGCCGGTGAGCACGTACACCAGCTGGAAGTCGAAGAAGGTGAAGATGATCGAGAACGTGGTGACGATCATGATCACCGGCATGAGCAGCGGCAGCGTCACGTGGCGGAAGCGCGCCCAGGGTCCTGCGCCGTCGATGCTCGCGGCGTCGTAGAGCTCCGTCGGAACCGTCTGCAGGCCGGCGAGGATGGAGATGCCGAAGAACGGCAGCCCGCGCCAGGTGTTGACGAGGATGATGGAGAGCATCGCCAGCGTCGGGTTGCCCAGCCACGACGGGCCGGTAGTGGCGAGCCCGCTCACCACCAGCATGCGGTTGATGAGGCCCATGCCGGGATCGAGGATCCACTGCCACGCGACGGTGCTGAGCACCGTGGGCACGACGAAGGGCAATAGCAGGAGCGCCCGCGTGAGCGCCTTGAGGCGGAAATTCTGGTTCATGACCAGCGCCATGCCGAGCCCGCCGACCATCTTCAGCAGGCACGCGAGCACGGTGAACTCCGCGGTGTTGCGCACCGCCTTCCAGAAGATGGCGTCGCCCCAGAGCCAGACGAAATTGTCCAGGCCGACGAAGGTCGGCTCCTTCGCCACTTGCATGTGGAAGAAGCTGAGGAACAGGCCGTAGAAGAACGGGTAGCCGAGGAACAGCAGCAGGAAAGCGAGCGGCGGCGCGAGCAGCAGCCAGCTGAAGACCGACTCGCGCTCGAGCCAGTCGCCGGGCCGCAACTTCGGCCGTCGCCGGCGCACTCCGGCGAGCGCCGAGGGCGCCGCCGAGGCGATCTCGGCGCCCGGGCTCATGCCCCGGCGTAAATCTTCTTCAGCTGCTCGACGGTGTCGGCGATCACCTGCCGGGTGGAAGTGCCGGTGCAGGCCCGGGCAAACATGTCGGCAATGACGAACGTCGCGTACACCTGCCCCGACTTGACGTCCGTCGGCGCCGGCCACAGCGGCAGCTTGCCGGTTTTCAGCAGCCGCTGGCACGGCAGGAATCGCGGCTCCTTCTGCCACTCCGGCGACGCGTCATAGCCCTTGAGGAACGGCGCGTAATACATGTCGCCGGCCGCATAGAGCGGCGCGACGTTCTTCGCGTCCATGAACCAGCGCAGAAAGGCCTTCGCCGCCGCCGCATCCGGCGTATGCGCGAAGATGCCGTGGTTCACCGGCACCAGCGCGTGGAAGCGGCCCTTCGGCCCGCGCGGATTCTCCGCGTGGTCGATGACCTTGGCCATCTCGGGCAGGTCGCGCTTCGCCGAGATCAGGATGCTCGTCGCGTTGTTGGTGCAGGAGATCTGGCTGGTCAGGAACGCCTTGTTGTTGTGGATGTCGAGCCAGCCGACGCAGTCGTCGATGCAGGCGTCCTTGTAGAGCTTGCGCACGTACTCGATGGACTTCGCCGTCTCCGCGGAATCCAGCGTGATCGTCTTGCCGTCGGCCGCGACGGCCTGCGACCCGTATGACCACATGAGCGGCTGCAGCCAGGAGTTGTTGTCGGCGAAACCATGACCCATCGACATGCCGAAGGGATGACCCTTGCGCTTGAGCTTGACGCCGGCCTCGTAGAACTCCTCCCAGGTATCCGGGAAGTCCTTGATCCCCGCTTCCTCGAACCAGTCGCGCCGAAACACCATGATCTGGCCGATGTTGCCGAACGGAATCGATTTCCACTTGCCCTGCCACACCGACAGGCGCAGCACCTCCTCGTGCCAGCCGCCTTGCGCCTTGCCGACCGCTTCGCCGAGGTCCGAAACCTCGAGCAGCGCGTCGCGATACACCGCCTCGGCCTGGACCCAGGCGAGGTCGATCGGCCCCCTGGCCTGCGCGATGGAGATCAGATGGGGCACTGCGCCGCCGCCCGCGGCGTCGGTCTCGTAGTTCAGCCGGATGCCGGTCTGCTTCTCATAGGCGGGCGCCATGACCTCCCGGATGTGCTTGTCGAAGAGCGGCACGTAGGCCGACTCGCGGTTGAACGTGATCTGCGACACCTTGGCGGCCGCAGGCCGGATCAGCCAGGGCGCTGCGGCGAGGCCGGCGGCGCCGAACGCGGCCCCCTGGAGCAGCGTGCGACGGCGAATGGAAAGCGACGACGAGGTCGACTTGGACATGCTCCTCCTCCCAGGATGAGCATCGAAGAGGAAAGTCTACGCCTACTAGCTGCGCGTAGTGCTGTAGGGGTCGGCCGCGTCCCGCAGGCCGTCGCCGAAGAAGTTGAAGGCGAGCACCACCACGAACACCGGCACGACGCAGAGCATCAGCCAGGGATAGAGCGCCACTACGTTGATGTTCTGCGCCTCGTTGAGCAGCACGCCCCAGCTCGTGATGGGCGGGCGCAAGCCAAGGCCGAGGAACGAAAGCGCCGTCTCGCCGAGGATCATCGCCGGGATCGACAGCGTCGCCGAGGCAATGAGGTGGCTTGCGAACGAAGGCAGCAGGTGCTTGCGGATGACGCGCGCCGGGCTCGCGCCCATGAGCACCGCGGCGGTGGCGAAATCTTCTTCTCTTAAAGCCAGCAATTTGGACCTTACCGCGCGCGCCAGCCCCGGCCAGTCGAGCAGCCCGAGGATGATCGTGATGCCGAAGTAGACCAGGATCGGGCTCCAGTTGATGGGCAGCGCCGCCGAGAGCGCCATCCACAGCGGCAGCTCGGGGAAGGAGCGCACCATCTCGATGAAGCGCTGGATCACGTTGTCGACCCAGCCGCCGTAGTAGCCCGAGATGCCGCCGAGCGTGATGCCGATGAGGAAGCTGACCGCGATGCCGAACAGGCCGACGGTGAGCGAGATGCGCGTGCCGTAGACGATGCGCGAGAGGAGATCGCGCCCGAGCCGGTCGGTGCCGAGGAGATAGAGGGTGCCGCCCTGCGCCGGGCAGGCGAAATGGAACCGCCCGTCGATCAGCCCCCAGAAGCGGTATTCGTCGCCGAGGCAGAAGAAGCGCAGCTTGAACACCGCCCGCGGGTCGTCGTGGTATTCGCGCTTCAGCGTGTCGAGATCGAGGTGCATGCGGGTGCCGTAGACGAACGGCCCCATGAAGCGGCCTTCGTGGAAAAAGTGGACCGCCTGCGGCGGCGAATAGATGTGCTGCGTGTCGCGCGTGTGCAGGTTGTAGGGCGCGATGAACTCGCTGATCAGCGTCGAGGCATAGAACAGCGCCAGGATCACGCCGGCGATGAGCGCGATGCGATGGCGGCGGAACTTCCACCACATGATCCGCCACTGCGACGCGCGGTAGAACTGCTCCTGCTCGGGCGTGAGCGTCTCGGCCGCATACGGCTCGAAAGGCTCGTGCGAGACGAAGTGCCCGAGCGGCGCTTCCGCCCTCTGGTTCACTTCGCCGCCCCGCCGATGAGGCGAATCCGCGGATCCAGCGCGGCGAGCAGCAGGTCGGAGATGAACATGCCGATCACCGTGAGGAGCGACAGGAACATGAGGAACGAGCCGGCGAGATACTGGTCCTGGCTGCGCAGCGCCTCGAGCAGCATCGGCCCCGAGGTCTGCAGCGAGAGCACGACGGCGACGATCGCCGAGCCCGAGATGACGCTCGGCAGCAGGTTGCCGATGTCGGCGATGAACGGGTTGAGCGCCATGCGCAGCGGATACTTCACGAGCAGGCGGAACGGCGGCAGCCCTTTCGCGCGGCCGGTCACCACGTACTGCTTCTGCAGCTCGTCGAGCAGGTTGGCGCGCAGGCGGCGGATCATGGCCGCGGTGCCCGAGGTGCCGATCACGATCACCGGGATCCACAGGTGCTCGAGCACCGAGCGCGCCTTGCCCCAGCCCCAGGGCGCGCCGAGGTACTCCGGATCCATGATGCCGCCGACCGAGAGCCCGAACTCGACGTTGGCGAAGTACATGAGCACCAGCGCGAGCAGGAAGTTGGGCGTCGCGAGGCCGACGTAGCCGAGCAGCGTGAGGCCGTGGTCGCCCCAGCTGTACTGGCGCGTCGCCGCGTAGACGCCGATCGGAAAGGCGACCGCCCAGGTGAAGAGGATGACCGAGAAGTTGAGGATGAACGAGAGCAGCAGCCGGTCGCCGACCACGTCCTTCACCGCCATGTCGTGCTCGAAGGACCAGCCGAAATCGCCCTGCAGGAGGCCCGAGAAGCCGTTCTGGCCCGGCCACAGGCCGACCCACACCGCGTACTGCTCGATGAACGGCTTGTCGAGGCCGTATTGCTTGCGCAGGAAATCCACCTTCTCGAGCGCCGCGCGGTCGCCCTGGCTCTTCAGCTCGGCGATCTGGTTGGAGAGGAAGTCGC
>CAYZFN010000211.1:0-10125 GCA_964477695.1 uncultured Enterobacteriaceae bacterium
GGATTAGAGCCTATCGCAAAATGGCCTGCGCGGGCCGATAGGCGCCACTGCGAGGGCGCGCGCCGCTGGTCGCCGCGATCGGCCGCCGCGCGCCGGTCGGCTTCGTTCCGCCGGTCGTTCGCCGCATCGTGCGCCTGCTGAGCGCGATCGATCGACGCGTTGCCCGATACGGCCGAGCGCCGCGCATACAGGCGGCGCTCGAAGATGCGGCCGAACGTGAACAGGTTGCCGAGGAACACGCTGCCTTCGAGTCCGTCCTCGAAGCGCAGCCACAGCCGGTAATCCTCTTCGGCTCTGCATGCCGTGATTCTATGCATTTCGTCCCACTCCATATCCATGTTGCTCCCCCTCGGCACTGCTCAACGTTTCACATCGTTGCGAGAAAGCATCATTCCCTGAATATAAGCTTCATTCCCAATTCAATGCGCCACCCGTCTGGTACTCGATCACGCGCGTCTCGAAGAAGTTGCGCTCCTTCTTCAAGTCGATCATCTCGCTCATCCACGGAAACGGATTCTGCGCTCCGGGATAGAGCGTCTCGAGGCCGATCTGCTGGCAGCGGCGGTTGGCGATGAAGCGCAGGTACTCCTTGAACATCGGTGCGTTGAGGCCCAGCACGCCGCGCGGCATGGTGTCCTCGGCGTAGCGGTACTCGAGGTCCACAGCTTTCTTGAACAACCCCTGGATCTCTTCGCGGAACCCGGGCGTCCAAAGCTGCGGGTTCTCGAGCTTGATCTGGTTGACCAGGTCGATGCCGAAGTTGCAGTGCATCGACTCGTCTCTCAGGATGTACATGTACTGCTCGGCCGCCCCCGCCATCTTGTTCTGCCGGCCGAGGGCGAGGATCTGCACGAACCCGACGTAGAAGAACAGCCCTTCCATCAGGCAGGAGAACACGATCAGGCTCTTCAGCAGCTGCTGATCGGCTTCCGGGGTGCCGGTCTTGAACGCCGGATCGGTCAAGGTGTCGATGAACGGCACGAGGAACTCGTCCTTGTCGCGGATCGAGGCCACCTCGTGGTAGGCGTTGAAGATCTCCGACTCGTCGAGATCCAGGCTCTCGACGATGTACTGGTAGGCGTGGGTGTGGATTGCCTCCTCGAAAGCCTGGCGCAGCAGATACTGGCGGCACTCGGGGGCGGTGATGTGCCGGTAGGTGCCGAGCACGATGTTGTTCGCGGCCAGCGAATCGGCGGTGACGAAGAAGCCGAGGTTGCGCTTGATGAGGCGCCGCTCGTCCTCCGTGAGCCCGCGCGGGTCCTTCCACAGGGCGATGTCGCGGCTCATGTTGATCTCCTGCGGCATCCAGTGGTTGGCGCAGGCGGCGAGGTACTTCTCCCAGGCCCATTTGTACTTGAAGGGGACAAGCTGGTTGACGTCGGCCTTGGAGTTGATGACCCGCTTGTCCTCGACCGTGACGCGCCGCAGGCGGGCGTCCGGCGTCTCCGCCGCGACGCTCGGCGGCATGAAGCCGCTCGCGGCGGGAATGGCTACGTCTTCGAACTTGAGCATGTCTCTGTCTATTTGTCTTGTGGGTTGCGCAGCGCCTGCGCGAGCAGCAGCGTCCGCAGGCTCGGGATCTGTTTTCCGTCGACTTCCCGGAACTCGGGCTTGTAGTCGCGCAGCAAGGCGCGCTGCGCGGCCTCGCGCTGCGCTTGCGTCGAGAACGACATCTCGTGCGTGGCCACGTACAGGTTCCAGTCCGTGCCGGCGATCGCCAGCCATTCGGCGTAGCGCGGGTGGGATCTCACCGGGTTGGCGGAGAAATCCCCCGTCTCGCCGAAGTGCAGGGCGCGGAAGGTGAGCAGCCGCCAGCCCGGCACGAGCACGGCATACAAGCCGGATAACTGAGCCGCCGCTTGCGGCGCGCTCCAGAGCGGCAGCAGGTACGGCCCGCCGAACGACCGGCCGCCGAGGGTGATCACTGACAGGCCTCGCAGTCGGGGTTGTCGATGGAGCAGACCTTCAGCCCTGCCTCCGCCTCCGGGGCGGCGGGCACCGCGTTCAGCGCCCCGGCCTTGGTGGTCGACTTCTCGGCGTGCGTGGCGCCCATGGCGCGCAGGTAGTAGGTGGTCTTCAGGCCGCGCAGCCACGCGAGCTTGTAGGTCTCGTCGAGCTTGCGCCCGGAGGCGCCCGCCATATAGATATTGAGCGATTGCGACTGGTCGATCCACTTCTGACGGCGCGCCCCCGCCTCGACCAGCCACTTGGGCTCGATCTCGAAGGCCGTGGCGTACAGCCGGCGCAGTTCGGCCGGCGCGCGGTCGATGCGGGCCAGGTTGCCGTCGAAATACTTCAGGTCGGCAATCATCACCTCGTCCCACAGGCCGGCCTGCTTCAGGTCTGCGACCAGGTACTCGTTCACCACGGTGAACTCGCCCGACAGGTTCGACTTGACGAACAGGTTCTGGAACGTGGGCTCGATCGACGCCGAGACGCCGATGATGTTGGCGATCGTCGCCGTGGGGGCGATGGCGATGCAGTTGGAGTTGCGCATGCCGTGCTGGCGGATGCGCAGCCGCAGAGTTTCCCAGTCGAGCGCCGCCGAGCGGTCGATCTCCACGTAGCCGCCGCGCTCGGCGGCGAGCAGGTCGAGCGTGTCCTGCGGCAGCACGCCGCGCTCCCAGAGCGATCCCGGGAACGACGCGTAGCGGCCGCGCTCCTCGGCGAGCTCGGTCGAAGCCCAGTACGCGCAGTACGCGACCATCTCCATCGAGCGGTCGGCGAACTCGACCGCTTCCGCGGAGCCGTACGGCAGCCGCATGCGATGCAGGCAGTCCTGGAAGCCCATGATGCCCAGGCCCACCGGGCGGTGGCGCAGGTTGGAGTTGCGCGCCTTGTCGACGGCGTAGTAATTGATGTCGATGACGTTGTCCAGCATGCGCATCGCGATGCGGATCGTCTTCTGCAGCTTCGCGAGATCCAGCCGCGGGCCCTGCTCGTCGGCCACCATGTGGGCGACCAGGTTGACCGAGCCGAGATTGCATACCGCGATCTCGTCTTCCGACGTGTTGAGGGTGATCTCGGTGCACAGGTTGGAGCTGTGCACCACGCCGGCGTGCTGCTGCGGGCTGCGGAGGTTGCACGGATCCTTGAACGTGATCCACGGATGCCCGGTCTCGAAGAGCATCGACAGCATCTTGCGCCACAGCTGCACCGCGGGGATCTTCTTGAACAGCTTGAGCTCGCCGCGCGCCGCCTTGTCCTCGTAGCGCAGGTACGCCGCCTCGAACGCCGCGCCGAACTTGTCGTGCAGCTCGCGGCAGTCGGACGGGCTGAAGAGCGTCCACTCGGCGTTCTCCATCACCCGCTTCATGAACAGGTCGGGAATCCAGTTCGCGGTGTTCATGTCGTGCGTGCGCCGCCGGTCGTCGCCGGTGTTCTTGCGCAGCTCGAGGAACTCCTCGATGTCGAGGTGCCAGGTCTCGAGGTACGAGCAGACCGCGCCCTTGCGCTTGCCGCCCTGGTTCACCGCCACCGCGGTGTCGTTCACTACCTTGAGGAACGGCACTACCCCCTGCGACTTGCCGTTCGTGCCCTTGATGTGCGAGCCGAGCGCGCGCACCGGGGTCCAGTCGTTGCCCAGGCCGCCGGCGTACTTGGCGAGCAGCGCGTTCTCCTTGATCGCCTCGTAGATGCCTTCCAGGTCGTCCGACACGGTGGTCAGGTAGCAGCTCGAGAGCTGCGAGCGCTGCGTGCCGGAATTGAAGAGCGTCGGCGTCGAGCTCATGAAATCGAAGCTCGAGAGCACGTCGTAGAACTCGATGGCCCTGGCTTCTTTGTCTTTTTCCCTAAGGGCCAACCCCATGGCGACGCGCATGAAAAAGGCCTGCGGCAGCTCGATGCGTCGGCCGTGCACGTGCAGGAAGTAGCGGTCGTACAGGGTCTGCAGGCCGAGGTAGCCGAACTGCAGGTCGCGCTTCGGCTTGAGCGCGCGCCCGAGCCGTTCGAGGTCGAAGCGGCCGAGCGCCGGGTCGAGCAGCTCGGCGGCGATGCCGCGCTCGATGAACTGCGGAAAGCAGGCGGCGTAGCGGCTTTCCATGTCCGCCTGGCCGGCCGGCTCGCCGAGCACCTCGAGGCGTATGCTGTTCAGCAGCAGCCGCGCGGTGACGAAGCTGTAAGCCGGGTCCTTCTCGATCAACGCGCGCGCCGCCATGACGGCCGACTTGCGCACCTCGTCCATCGGCACGCCGTCGTACAGGTCGCGCAGGGTGGTCTCGAGGATCGACTCGGGAGCGGCGTCGCCGAGCCCCTCGCAGGCCGACTCGATCAGGGCGCGCAGCGCCTCGCGGTCGAGCGGCTGGCGGCGGCCGTTCTCGACCACGTGCAGGCCGCTTTCGACCTTCTTCGCCGCCTTCTCCGCGAGCCGTGCCTTGGCGCGCTCCTCGCGATACAGGACGTACGCGCGCGCCACGTCGTGCTCGCCCGAGCGCATCAGGGCCAGCTCGACCTGGTCCTGGATGTCTTCGATATGGAACGTGCCGCCCTGCGGCTGGCGACGCAGCAGCGCCGCCACCACCGTCTCCGTCAGCCCGCCGACCAGCTCGCGAATGCGCGCCGAGGCGGCGCCCTGGCTGCCACTCACCGCGAGGAACGCCTTGGTCATGGCCACCGAAATCTTCGCCGGCTCGAAGCCCACCACGGCGCCGTTGCGCCGGATGACCTTGTAGTCGGCGTACGCGCTGACGCCGGCGCGCGCCGGCTCAGGAAGCGCGACGCCGAATCCGGGGGCGACGGTGGCGTTCTCCTGAGCGATGTGCATTTGCGTCCTCCGCTGTTTCAGACTGCTTTCCCGTGCGCACTACATCTAGTGCGCGCCATCGTTTTGTTGCCTACGTGTTGGGGTCAGCCTAACCGGGGAAAATTTTTTTTGCAAGCGCGGCCACTAAATAAAGGCAGCGTCAGGGGATGAGCAACTAGATGTAGTGGAAGCTCGCGCCGATTGCCGCGGCGCAGCACCGTGGCACGCGACCCGCGCGAGCGTGCGGGGCTAGGCACCCCTACAGCTAGTGCCGGGCGAGCAGCGCCAGGAAGCGGCGCCAGTCGAAGCCGGCGCCCGGATCGCTCTTGCGGCCGGGCGCGACGTCGCTGTGCGCGGCGCCGTGGCGCAGCGGCAGGGTGGCGCGCAACGCGCGCACGAGGCGCGCGAGCGATTCGTACTGCGCATCCTCGAAGATTGCGGTATCGAGCCCCTCGAGCTCGACCCCGATGGAGAAATCGTTGCAGCCGCCGCGGCCGCGCCAGCGCGAGGCGCCGGCATGCCAGGCGCGCCGCACGACCGGAACGAACTGCACCGGCTCGCCGTCGCGGCGCACGAGGAAGTGCGCCGAGACCTCGAGCGACGCGACGTCGGCGAAGTAGGGATGCGCGTGCGGATCGAGGCAGTTGGTGAACAGCCGCTCGATCGCGTCGCCGCCATACTCGCCGGGCGGCAGGCTGATCGAGTGCACGAGGAGCAGGCTCGGCACGGCGCCGAGCGGCCAATCGTCCTGATTGGGCGATGCGACGCGCCGGCAACCCGAGAGCCAGCCTGCCGCGTCCCGCTTCATCGGCTCAGGGCTGCGACTCTTCGCGGATGCCGAGCCGCTGCATGCGGTAGCGCAGCTGGCGGAACGTGATGCCGAGCAGCTTCGCCGCCGCAGTGCGGTTGAATCCCGTCTTGCCGAGCGCGTCGAGGATCGCCTTGCGCTCGAGGTCGTCGAGGTAGTCGGGCAGCGTGCCGGAGGGTTCGGCCTGCGGCGCATCGCGCGGCTCGACCTCGGCGGCCGGCGGCGTGAGGCGCAGGTCGTCGACGCCGATCTCGCCGCCCGCCGAGAGGGCAACCGCGCGCTCGAGGATGTTCTCCAGCTCGCGGATGTTGCCGGGAAAGTCGTAGCGGCCGAGCGCCGCCAGGGCCTCGGGCGTGAGCTTGGCCGGCGCCGCATGCGACGATGCCGCAATGCGCTGCAGAATCGCCTCGGCGATGACCGGCACGTCCTCGCGGCACTCGCGCAGCGGCGGCATGGCGAGCTCGATGACGTTGATCCGGTAGAACAGATCCTGGCGGAAGCGGCCGGCGGCCACCAGCGCGGCGAGCTTCTCGTGCGTGGCGCAGATGATCCGCACGTCGACCGGGTCTTCCTGGGTGGCGCCGACCTTGCGCACCCGCTTCTCCTGGATGGCGCGCAGCAGCTTCACCTGCATGGGAAGCGGCAGCTCGGCGACCTCGTCGAGGAACAGCGTGCCGTCGCTCGCCGCCTGGAAGAAACCCTCGCGGTCCTCTGCCGCGCCGGTAAAGGCGCCTTTCTTGTAGCCGAAGAACTCGCTTTCCATGAGCGTCTCGGGGATCGCGCCGCAGTTGACCGGCACGAACGGCTTGTCGCGCCGCGCGCCGTTCTCGTGGATCAGGCGTGCGGCCAGCTCCTTGCCGCTGCCCGACTCGCCGGAGATGTAGACCGGCGCCTGCGTGCGCGCCAGCTTGGCGATCATCCCGCGCGCATGCTGCAGCGGTGCGCTCTCGCCGAGCAGGCGCTGATCCTTGGCCGGCGGCTCGGCGCGGTCGGCGAGCGAGAGCGCGGAGCGTACCAGTGCGCGCAGCTGGTCCAGGCCGACCGGCTTCGAGACGTAGTCGAAGGCGCCGGCTTTCAGCGCCGCGACCGCGTTCTCGGCGCTGCCGAAGGCGGTGATGACGGCCACCGGCGTGTCGTTGTCGAGCCCGGCGATGTAGCGGACGAGCTCCAGGCCGTCGCCGTCGCCCAGGCGCATGTCGGTGAGGCAGAGCTCGTAGCGCTCGCCCTTCAGTCGCTCCTTCGCCTCGGCGATCGTGCCGACCGCCTGCACGCCGAGGCCCATGCGCACGAGCGTGATCTCGAGCAGCTCGCGGATATCGGGCTCGTCGTCGACCACCAGCACCTGCGCGCTGCGCCGCGCCTCGCGCCGCTCGCCGGAACGGTCGGTGCGCCGCATCATCGCGACACCTCGCGGCACAGGATGCGGAAGTGCGCCCCGGGCCGGTCGGCCACATAGTCGAGGCTCGCCTGGTTGGCTGCGCAGAGCTCACGCGCGAGGTACAGGCCGAGCCCGGTGCCCTTCGCGTCGGTGGTGAAGAAAGGCTCGAACAGGTGGCCGCGGCTCGCGGCCGGCACGCCCGGCCCGTTATCGATGATGGAAAGTTCCACCCGGCCACCATAGGCGCGCAGGCCGACGCATACTGCGCCGGGCTCGGGCCGCGCATACCGGATGGCGTTGCTGAGCAGGTTCCAGAGCACCTGGCGCAGGTGCTCCGGGTCGAACTCGACCCAGGGGTCGCCTTGCGCGTCGAGCGCGAAGCTCTCGTGCGGAGCGCCTTCGATGGCGATGAACTCGACCAGGAACTCGCGCAGCCAGGCGTTGAGGCGCAGCGGCTGCAGCGCGGCACGATCGCGCCGGTTGAGCTGCAGCACGTCGGCCACCAGCCGCTCCAGCCGCCGCGTATTGTCATGGATGATGCGTGTCAGCCGCGCGCGGTCCTCGCCGCGCTTCTCCTCGGACAGGAGCTCCGCGGCATGGCTGATGGCGGCGAGCGGATTGCGGATCTCGTGCGCGATGTTGGCCGTCAGCCGCCCGAGCGCGGCGAGCTTCAGCTGCTGCGCCTGCTCGCGGGCGCGCGTCGTGTCCTCGATGAAGAGCACGCTGTAGCCCTGATCGGTTCCTGCGTCGATCAGGCGCAGGCCGAGCTCGCGGCCGCCGAGCGCCACCTCGGCGACGGTGCCCGGCGGCGCGCCGGCGCGCCAGGCGCGCCAGTATTCGCCGAACCGGGCGCCCAGCACCTCCATGTCGAGGCCGAGCAGCCGCCCGGCGCTGAGCAGCACCGGCGCCTGCGGGTTGTGCTGCACGATGCGCCCGTCGCGGTCGAGCACGAGCACGCCATCGTGCATGTCCTGCAGCACGAGCTGGTTGACGCGCGTCTGCGCGGCAAGCTCGCGGCCGCGCTGCACCGCCAGGCGCTCGTTGGCGGCCACCCGCTGCGCCAGCCAGCCGGTGACGCCGCTCGCGACGAAGCAGCCGAGCGCGAGCAGGCCGGGCTGCAGGAAGGTGTTGATCGGCGCATCGTGCTGCAGAACCCAGTAGGACTGCTGCAGCAGGAGCGCAATGCTCGCCAGCGCGGGGTACAGCAGGCGCAGCCGGCGCGGCGCGACGATCGCCGCGCCGATCAGCGACACGAGCAGCATGACGCCCAGGCCGCTCCCCATTCCGCCGCTCGCGTACATGAGCAGCGTGATGGCCACCACGTCGAGCGACACCTGCGCGGTGAGCTGCAGGTTGAAGTACTCGCGAAGCTGGCGGAGCAGGGCGTGCAGGCCGATCGCCGCGAGCAGGTAGACGCCGCACACCGCGCGGAACAGCGCCAGCGAGTAGGCGCCGAGGTTGAGCTGGTCCTCGTAGACGAGCGACAGGCTGAAGAACAGCGTCGCGAGCGCCACGCGGTAGAGGTTGAAGTAGCCGAGCGAGATCCAGAACGAGTCGCTCGTGCGCTCGGCTGGCGGTACGAACAGCTCGGGATAGCGCAGCGGGGTCGCCTGCATGGGCTTCAGCGTCGGCGCGGCCCGAGGCGGGCGTGCTCCTCGGTGCAGTAGGTGCCGCCGGCCGCGCTGCGCGCCTCGGCGCGCGGCAGCAGCACGCCGCACTGTGCGCAACGCACGAGATCCTCGACCGGCCGGTTGGGCGGCGGCGCCTCGCGGGCGTCAATGCGCGCGAGCGCGCGGCGCACGAGCCAGATGCCGGCGACGATCAGGATCGCGAGGAAGAGAAGTCGGCCCATTGCCGCTCATCATAGTTGTTATCGGCCGGGGGCTTGGTCGCAAGCACCCTGCGGGAGTGGTCGGGGTGACTGGATTTGAACCAGCGACACCTGCGTCCCGAACGCAGTACTCTACCAGGCTGAGCTACACCCCGATTTTGCGGCGCGTGACAGGCGGGCGCTCAGGAAGCGCGGGTCACGGAGAAGGACGCCAATTCTAGCAAAGAATCCTTGTAGCTCGACCCGGGCAGCGACTCGATTGCGCGCTCTGCAGCCTGCGCTTCCGCGGTCGCCGCGGCGCGCGCGTACTCGAGCGAGCCGCACGCGCGGATCGCTTCGAGCACCGGACCGAAATCCTCGCGCCCGCCTTCCACGATGGCGTGGCGGACAAGCGCGGCCTGCACCGCAGTGCCGGTCCGCAGCACGTGAATGAGCGGCAGTGTCGGCTTGCCCTCGGCGAGATCGTCGCCGAGGCTCTTGCCAATGGTCGCCGCGTCGCCCGAGTAGTCGAGCACGTCGTCGATCAGCTGGAACGCCGTGCCGACGTGCGCGCCATAGGCGGCGAGGCCCCCCTCCACCGGCGCGCCGCTCCGCGCGAGCACGCCGCCGAGCCGTGCCGCCGCCTCGAAGAGCCGCGCGGTCTTGCGGCGGATCACTTCGAGGTAACGCGCCTCGTCGACCTGCGGGTCGTGGCTGCCCATCAGCTGCAGCACCTCGCCCGCCGCGATCGTGTTCGTCGCGTCGGCAAGCACGCGCATAACCCTCATGTCGTCGACCTCGACCATCATCTGGAAGGCGCGCGAATAGAGGAAGTCACCGACCAGGACGGCCGCCGCGTTGCCGAACGCCGCGTTGGCGGTCGGCTGGCCGCGCCGCAGGCGCGACTCGTCGACCACGTCGTCATGCAGCAGCGTCGCGGTATGGATGAACTCGATGACGGCGGCCAGCGCGAAGCGCGCCGCCGCGCCGCTCGCCCCGGTCGGCCCGGCCGCGCCGCAGGCCAGGAGCAGGAGCGCCGGGCGCAGGCGCTTGCCGCCCGAGCCGACGATGTACTGGGCCACCTCGCGCACCAGGGGCACGTCGGACTCGAGCCGCCGCGCGATCAGCTCGTCGACGCGCCGCATGTCGTCCGCGACCGGCGATAGTGCCGCAGTTAGATTGTTACCGCTCATGACGGCGCGATTATGTCTCGCTAGACTGGCCGTATGAGCCGCGCCCCGCGCAGACCGCGCGATACGAACCAGCTTGCCAAGTTCATCGTCGACATTTCGACCGGCGAAGCATCGGACCACGATCCAACTGCGGGGAAAAACCCTCAGGCGATCGCTAGAGGCCGGTTGGGTGGCCTGAAGGGCGGCAAGGCGCGC
>CAYZFN010000212.1:0-76248 GCA_964477695.1 uncultured Enterobacteriaceae bacterium
GCTCGGCTTCTGAATTAGGGCCCTGACCCCGAATTTCCGTTCAGAGCGGAATCGCGAGCAGCGTATCGAAGCGCCGGCTGTCGCAGATGACGACGCGCTCGGCGTAGAGCAGCTCCGGAACGCGGATGCGGTCGACGTAGCGTCCGCTCGCGAAGAGCAGCGTCTCGCCGCTCTGCATGACGCGCACGACCAGGAAATTCGCGAGCGAATTCACCACGTCGTGGCTTTGCGGCGTGATCCGGACCGAGGAAAGCATGTGCCGGTAGCGCTGCGGCTCGTAGATGTTCGCGTGGCGCAGCGATGCGACCCGGTCGCGCAGCATCGGCTGTCCCTCGGCATAGAGCACCGGAAGCGGGAGGCCGCGCTCTTCATTCTCGGCGGTGGTGACGCGGTAGCGGCCGTTCTCGGTGAACAAGCCTGGCCACTCTTCGAGCCGGTCGGCGTCGAGTGCGTGGGCATAGCGGGCGTGGAGGTCTTCGACCGCCGCGCGCAGCGCGAGGAATTCGTGGTCCGTCCCGGTTTTCAAACGTTCATGTGGGCACGCCAGGCTTTCCACAGCCCGCGCACCGCAGTCTCGGTGATGCGCGAGTCGCCCGAGCCGATCGTCGCGCCGCCCATCTCGATCACCGAGGCGCGCTCGGGCGAAGCGGCGATGCCGCGCTGCACGAACCCGGTCGCCGCGCCGTCCTCCATCGAGATGTAGCCCGCCGGGCCGACTAGGTTCGCTTGCAGGAGGCGCCGCCGGGTCATGGCCTCGTCGTCGTCGGCAAAGCCGAACAGCGTCCAGTGCAGCTCGCAGCGGTCGATGCCTTTCGGCACCAGCTGGCGCGCGGCGAGCGAGTTGCGGATCTGGTGCAGCACGAAGCCCGGAAAGAGCGACAGGATCTGGATCGCGACGCGATCGCCAAATTCGTCCAGCTGATCGAGGACCGAGGGGTGTTCCAATCTGAAACCCTCGCTGCTCGCGGAGCGCATTCCGCCGCTCTCGTACGCGTCGCCCTTGTCCTCGACGATCTCGGTATAGGTGCAGTGATGAGCGCCGTCCGCAGACACGAACACGCCGCCCTTCTGGGTCAGGCGGTTGATGCGAAAGCGGGTGAAGAACACGTGCAGCAGGCTCGCGTGGTACGTGTCCTTCACGTTGTCCATGTAGAGCTTCCAGTTGTTCGGCAGCACCTGGGTGTAGCTGCCGAGCAGCTTGAGCGGCTTCACCAGCACGCGCTTGAGGCGAGGCAGAATCTGCGGGCCGATATAGGTCTGAAAATCTGAAACCCGTTCGGAGAGCGTGCCGAATACCAGGCCGCCCAGCGTCGCGACGCGCAGCTTCTTCGGCGCCTGCGACTCGGGCTGCGCGTCGGCCGGCATGCCGCCCTTGCCGGCGATGCCATTGCGGAACGCCACGTTGGCCAGGTTGCCGGCGTGGTCGTAGGTCCAGTTGTGATAGATGCAGGTGAAGCGATCGGCAGTGCCGCGCGCGTTCATGCAGATCAGCGCGCCGCGGTGCGCGCAGCGGTTCTCGAAAGCGTGCAGCGCGCCGCCCGCATCGCGCGCCACGACGACCGGCATGTCGCCGAGCTGCGTGGTGACGTAGCTCTTCGGCTCGGGGAGCTCGGCTTCGAGGCAGAGATAGTTCCAGGTGTCGCCGCGCCAGATGCGCGCCAGCTCTTCGCGGTAGATGTCCTCGTCCTGATAGACCCAGTAGGGAACGCGCGTCGCGCCTTCGGCCGGCCAGGTTCGGCTGAGCATCGGCTCATTATAATCAGCCGGCCCATGCGACTCTTGCTGTTCCTGGTCGGGATTTTCATGGTTTGCAGCGCCGGCGCGCAGGAGTGGCCGAGCAAGCCGGTGCGCATCGTGGTGCCCTTTCCGCCGGGCGGCGCCGCCGACGCCCTGCCGCGCATCGTCGCGGAGAAGCTCTCGGAGAAGTGGAAGCAGCCGTTCGTGATCGACAACCGCGCGGGCGCCACCGGGACGATCGGCGCGGAGCTCGTCTACCGCGCCGAGCCCGATGGCTACACCTTCCTCGCCACGCCGCCGTCGACGCTCGTGCTCAATCCCCAGCTCTACGCGAAGCTGCCGTACGACGCATCGCAGTTCGTGCCGGTGGCGGTGATGGCCGGCATCCCGAGCGTAATGCTGGTGCATCCGGGCGTGCAGGCGAGAACGGTGCAGGAGTTCATCGCGCTCGCGCGCGCCAATCCCGGGCGGCTGAACTACGCTTCGCAGGGCACGACGAGCGTCTCGTTCCTGACCACCGAATGGTTCATGTCGCTGGCGGGCGGATTGAAAATGATCCAGGTCCCGTACAAGGGCACCGGACCGGGGCTCGCGGCGCTGCTCGCCGGAGAAGTGGAGCTCATGTTCGACAACCTCGGCACTTCGCTGCAGCAGGTGCGCGCCGGCAAGCTGCGCGCGCTCGCCGTGTGCGGCGAAAAGCGCGTCGCCGCGCTGCCCGACGTGCCGGCGATGGCCGAGCTCTATCCGGGTTTCGTGTCGATTGCCTGGTTCGGCGTGGTCGCGCCGCCGCGCACGCCGGCTGCCATTGCTGAAACGCTTTCCGCGGCGATTGTCGAGACGCTGAAGATGCAAGACGTCCGCGAGCGGCTGGCACGGCTCTCGGCGGAGCCGATCGGCCTCGGACCCGAAGCGATGCGCGACTTCATGAAGCGCGATGCGGAGCGCTGGAAAGAGGCGATCCGCATCGCCGGCCTGAAGCCGCAATAGCCGCCATGAAGCCGTCGCTCGCGATTGCGACCGGCGATCCGGCGGGCATCGGACCGGAGATCTCCCTCATGGCAGCGCGCGATCCGGCGGTGCTCGAGCTCTGCCGGCCGGTGCTCGTCGGCGACCGCGCGGTGCTCGAGCTGCACGCCCGCGCGTGCGGGCTGTCGCTCGAAGGAATCGAGCTCGTAGAGGTGAAGCAGGAGCTGCCGAAGCTAGGCACTGTCGCTCCGGCGCACGGTCGCGCGGCGCTCGTTGCCGCCGAGAAAGCGATCCGCGGCGCGCTCGAGGGCCGCTTCGCTGCAGTCGTCGGCGCGCCGCACACCGAAGCGGCGATCCATGCCGCTGGCATCGCTTTCGACGGCTACCCGTCCTTCGTCGCGCGCGTGTGCGGGCTCTCGCCGGAGGAGGGCATCCTCATGCTTTGCTTCCGGCACGCGGGACGCGAAGTGCGCATCGCGCATGTGACGTTGCACGCGAGCGTACGCTCGGCCCTTGATGCCATTACCGTGCCGAGAATACTGAAGACCCTGCATGCAGTGCACGATGCGCTCGGAAAGCTTGGCGTGGAAAAACCACGGATCGCGGTGAGCGGAGTCAATCCGCACGCCGGCGAGGCGGGTGCGTTCGGGCGCGAGGAGATCGAGATCGTGGCTCCGGCGCTCGAGCAGGCGAGGCATGAGGGCATTGCCGCCGATGGTCCGATCGGCGCAGACACGCTCATCCAGCACGATTACTACGACGTGTATGTCGTCATGCTGCACGACCAGGGCCACGTCGCGGCCAAGGCGCTCGCGCCGCAGCGGATCGCCGCGCTCACGCTCGGCACGCCAGTGCTTTTCTCTTCGGTCGCGCACGGCTCGGCGCTCGACATCGCCGGGCAGGGGAGAGCCGATGCGACTGCGATGCGAGAAGCAATTACACGCTTAGTCGGCCATCGACGTCGCGCGCCTGCGACCTGATTTTTCCCGACGATTCAATGCGCTCTCGCAGGCGCGGCGCAGCGCAGTGACGAGGGAACGACGCTGCGAGCGCGCATGAGCACTGCGATTTTCGGGTAAGGCATTGCTGCAATGACGTTTCTCCGAGCTGGTACGGCGCTTGCACAAGCGGGGGGACAAGCCCCAAACGCAAAGGCATTCCAATGCCGTACATGCTTCGACAGGAACGGCTGCGCGGCCAGCGCAACGCCTTCCTGGTTTTTCTCGGCGCCATCTTCGTCTCCCTCATGGCGGCGCTGCCGATCGTCGTTGCAGGTCTCTCCGGCGGGCGCATTACCGCGCCGCCCGAGGCGTTGCGCGGGCTGAGCTTCGCCGCGCTCGATCGAAATCACGACGGCTACGTCGACAGCTCGGAGACCGCGGGCCTGGAGGCGCTCGCCAGCACCTTCGCCGAGGCCGACACCAACGGCGACGGCCGCCTCGACCGAAGGGAGTTTGCCAGGGCGCAAGCCCGCCTGGAGCCCCGGCGTTGAATCTGTCGTTCGGGCTCTTGAAGCGCGCGAGCGACGAGCAGGCCGACAGCCTGCTTGCGCGCGAGGCGCAATGGCTGCGGGAGCTCGAGGCCGTGCCCGAGCTCGAAGGCCACGTGCCGCGGCTCATCGACGAGGGGACCGGGCCGGAAGGGCGGCGCTTCCTCGTCATGACCATGGTGCCGCCGCGCGGCGAGACGCGCGCGTTTACCGCCGCGCACGCGCGCTTCCTGGCAAGCCTGGGCAAGTCGCGCTTCCGCGCCGTCGATTTCGAGGTTTCCGGGACCTGCCAGTGGCTGCTCCGCTCGCTGACCGACCTCGAGGAGTTCGCCGCGCCGAAGGCGCTGGCGACGCTCCGGTCGGCTTACCACGACTGCGAGACCGCGCTGCTCTACTGGACCGGCCCGTACGTCCTCGCCCAGGGCGATTTCGCGCCGTGGCACATCCGCTATCTCGGCTCGCAGCTCTTCGTCACCGACTGGGGCAACGCGCGCGCCGAGGCGAGCCCGCTCGACGACGTGCTGCACTACCTGATGATCCAGCGCGCCGTGTGCGGCAAGCCGCTCACCGTGCCGGTGCTGCAGGCGGCGATGCAACGCGCACGCGAGTTCGCGATGCAGGCCTATCCCGAGTGGCCGTGGCGGCCGAAGGTGATCGGCGCGCTGACGTTGGTCTACCTGCTCGGGACCGTGCTGCACCGCTCCCTGACCAGCCGCCGGCTCGATCCCGCCGACGCGGTGGTCGGCGGGTACTGGAAATTGCTTGAGAAACGATCGGCTTGGATGCCGATCCAGGACTGAAAAAACGATGAGGATGAGAACGTCATGAGTGCCGCCGCAACTGCCGCCGGCTACCTGTACGCCTCGGGACGCCTGCGCGGCCGCGGCGCCCGGGAGCAGGAGCACGCCGCCGAGGAATCGAAACCGAAGCCGCAGGCCCAACCGCGCGAAAAGGCCAGGCCGAAGAAGGAGGTTCGGGTCGCCGTGCTGGAGCACGAAGAGCGGCCCGTCCAGGAGCGGCCGAAGCGGGCGCCGCGCGTCGAATATCGGGTGCGCCGCTGGCGGCCCGAGCCGGAGCCGCATGAATAGGTCGGGCGGCCTGTACGTCGGCGAGCTCGCGCCGGTGGACGGCTCGGCGGTGCTGCTCGAGGCGCTGGCGCGCTTTCCCGGCGCGCGCATCCAGGTGGTCGGCGCAGGCGCCGAGCATGCCGCGCCGCGCGCGCAGGGCATGCGGCGTGCCGCCTACCTCGTGCTGCCGCGCGGCGACGACGAAGTGCCGCGCACGCTGGTGGAAGCCTTCGCCGTCGGCCTGCCCGTGATTGCGGCCCGCGAGGGTGCGTGCGCGGAGCTGATCGAGCCGGGGCGCAACGGGCTCCTCTTCGAACCGGGATCGGCGCGCGAGCTCGCGCGGCGGCTCGCGTGGGCCGAGGCGTTCCCCGAGCGCATGCGCCAGATGGGCGAGTGCGCAAAGGCGGATTACCGCGCGCATTTCGTCGCACACTGGAGCTACCCGAGGCTGTTCGGCGAGCGCCGCCGCGCCGCGCGCGCCTGAACGCCGGGACCGTCGCATACATACAAATAGCGAGGAGGGAAGTTGATCGAGCTCGGCGTCACGCCGACCCTGATCCAGCCGGTCATCCTTTGCGGCGGCTCGGGCACGCGGCTTTGGCCGCTCTCGCGCGAGCATCATCCGAAGCCGCTGCATGCCTTGAACGGCGAGCGCACGTTGCTGCAGCAGACCGCGCTGCGCTGCGCGCAAGTGGCGGCCATTGCCGAGCCGCTGGTCATCTGCAACGAAGCGCATCGCTACCTCGTGCAGGCGCAGCTCGCCCGCGTCGGCGCAAAGCCGCGCGCCATCCTGCTCGAGTCGAAGGGCCGCGGCACCGCGCCGGCGCTGACGCTCGCGGCCGTGCACTGCGTGACCGCCGACGATCCGGTGCTGCTCGTCATGCCCTCGGACCATCACATCGACGATTCCGAAGTGTTCCAGCGGGCGGTGGAGCGCGGCGCGGCGCTCGCGCAGCAGGGCTTCATCGTCACCTTCGGCGTGCCGCCGAGCGCGCCGGAGACCGGCTACGGCTACATCCGCGCCGGGCAGCCGCTCGGTGCGCACGCCGCGTACGTCGAAGCCTTCGTCGAGAAGCCGGACGCCGCGACGGCACGCGAATATCTGGCCGCCGGCGGCTTCCTGTGGAACAGCGGCATCTTCGCGGTGCGCGCCTCGGTGTGGCTCGATGCGATCGCCGCGTATCGCAAGGACATCTTCGCCGCCTGCGAGCGCGCGTTCCGCCAGGGCAAGCGCGATGGCGCATTCCTGCGCGTCGATCGTGCCGCGTTCGAAGCCTGCCCGGCGGACTCGATCGACTATGCCGTCATGGAGCGCCTCACGCACGACCATGGGCCGCTGCAGGCGGTGGTCGTCAAGCTGCAGGCCGGCTGGTCCGACCTGGGCGCCTGGGACGCGCTCTGGTCGATCGAGCAGAAGGACGGCGACGGCAACGTCATCCATGGCGACGTGCACGCCGCCGAGACGAAGAATGCGCTGCTCATCTCGCAGCATCGCCTGGTCGCCTGCGTCGGCCTCGAGGACGTGGTGGTCGTCGAGACGGCCGACGCGGTCATGGTGGCGAAGAAGGACAAGGCGCAAAGCGTCGGCCAGCTGGTGGCCCGCCTGAAGGCCGCGGGCCGCGACGAGACACTCGCGCACCGCAAGGTGCAGCGTCCGTGGGGCACCTACGACGGCATCGAGCGCGGCGAGCGCTTCCAGGTGAAGCGCATCGTCGTCGAGCCCGGTGCGTCGCTATCGCTGCAGCTGCACTACCATCGCGCCGAGCACTGGATCGTCGTGCGTGGCACCGCACGCGTCACGCGCGGCGAGGAGTCGTTCCTCCTCACCGAGAACGAGTCGACCTACATCCCCCCCGGCACCAAGCACCGGCTGGAGAATCCCGGGCGCCTGCCGCTCGAGATCATCGAGGTGCAGTCGGGGGCCTACCTCGGGGAGGACGACATCGTTCGTTTCGAGGACGTGTACGGCCGCTAACGCCCGCGCGGTATATCACCAGAACAAGTAGCGCACGTTCGCCGTAGCCGCGGTGAAGCGGAAGTCGCGTCCGAGGACATTCGACTCGCGCTCGCCGTGCTCGACGGCGAACTGCCAGTGGAGCTGCCGGCTGAATTCCCAATAGGCGCCGATGCGAAAGTTGCGCACGTACTCTACCTGGAGCGGCACGATGCCGGTCACGGCGAGCGGATCGCCGCTGTAGTCCTGGCGCTCGCGCATGAAGCGCGCAGTGAAGTTCAGCTTGGCGGTCGGTGCCCAGCCCGGGCCGAAGGCAACCCCGCGCACCACGACGCGCGCCGCGGCGAGGTCGACCAGCGACTGCGGCGCCTGGTAAGTTTCGAAGCCGAGCGCCGTCTTCGGGGTCACCAGCCAGTCGAGCGTCGCGCGCCAGGTGGTGCCGTCGAAATCGCGCGCCAGCAGCTCGGTGTAGTCGCGCTTCGTCCGGCCGACCATGCCGCCGAGGCGAAAGAACGGGTTGAAGTAACCGACGGTGAAGGCGAGCGTGCGCTCGTCATAGGAGTTGTTCGGAAAGAGCGTCGCCGCCTGAACCGGGACGGGAGCGTCGCCATGGCCCTGACGGTATTCGAGGCCGAACGTGTTGCCGAGCGGTGTCACGTAATCCAGCCCGACGATGCCGGTTACCGCCTGCAGATTGTGATCCGCGGTGAAGTTCGTCTGGTACTCGAGCATTTCCGCGCCGCCGCGAACGCGAAACGACGGACCGAGGCGGTAGGCGGCGTTCGCCAGGTAGTTCGTCTGGGTGATCATGTCTTTCACATTCGCCTGCACCTGCGCGAGGTCGCGCAGGTACTCGCGGCGCCCTGCGCTCAGCACGCCCGCGAGGTCGTTGCCGAGCTCCCAGTGCCACTCCGCAAGCGCGCGGTAGCCGACGTTGTCGAGGTCGCTGAAGTGGTTGTAGGCGTAGCCGTCGACCTCGCCTTCGAGATGCAGCAGTTGCCGGCCATAGACGTAGGTGTCCTTGCGTCCGCCGAAGCCGACGCGCCCGACCGTTTCCGTCGGCGGAGCAACCGTAGTGCGCAGGATGTCGGTGTCGACCATGACGCCGGCCTGCAGGAAGAGCAGGCTGAGCGGGAGGGCGTCCATGGGATACGCCGGGAAGCGGCCGTTGCCGGACGGGGTAAGCGTATCGACGGACTGGAAGGCTTGAGCCTGGGCGGCGAGCGAGAACGCGAGCAGGGCTGACCCTGCGAGGAGCCGGCGGAGAAACATCCCGTGTTTTTCCTTGTGTTCTGGAGAGGTGGCGGCTGATTCTAGGGACCCTATGTGAACCGTAATCTCTGTCGCCGCAAGGCAACAGGACTATGGCGGAGGGACGGTCTTTTCACAGATAAGCCATTGAAGCGAAAGGAAGCACCTGGGTTGGCACGCGCGTTGCTCATGTAGCACCCCCTGATGCTCGCCCGCATGCGTCCGCCGGCTCTGGTCCTTTCGGCAGCCCTGTTGCTCGCCGCGATGGTGTTTTGGCTGCAACGCGCGGGCGCCGCGAACTCGGCCGTCCTGGTCTTCGCGGTGGTCGCCGGCCTCGGCGCCGGTTCCGCGGCCTTGTGGCGCAGCGAGCCTCGCCCGCTGCGCCGCGAGCGCGACGTGGTCGCTGCGCTCGGCGAGCCGTTGATCGCGGCGCGCCCATTCGCGCGCGAGGCGGTGCGGGCGCTTGCGAGGCAGCTTCTCGAGCACTGGTTCACCCCCGGGCGGCGGCTGCTGCCGATCGTCGAGCTCGGCGGCGGCCACGGAGCCGCCGCGCTGGCCGCCGAGCTGGGTCACGCTCTCGCCGGCATGGGTGCCCGTACGCTGCTCGTCGATGGCGACTTGCGCGCGCCGCGATTGCATAGCCGCTTTGGCGTCGCCCGGGGACGTGGCCTCGCCGATGTTCTCGACGGCCTCGACAGCCGCGATATGCGGCTCGTTCGTTGCGGCGAGAACCTCGCCCTTCTCACGGCGGGCCGGGTGCGCGAGCTTCCGCTCGAGCTCCTCAGCCGAGCGCGCCTGCGCCGGCTGCTCGATCCGCCGGCACAACCGTTCGACGCCGTCCTCGTCTGCACGCCGCCGCTCGCGCGCGGCCCCGATTTCGAGATCTTCGCCGCGCTGGCCGGCGGCGCGCTGGTGTTTGCCGCTGCGGAAGCCGGTGCCGCGGACCTGGCAGCGTTGAGCCGCCGCCTTGCGCGCTGCACCGCGAGCGTCGTCGGCACCGTCCTCGAGCGCAGCGCCTGATGGACGACGATCGCGGCTACGTCGCGCAGGCGCTCCTCGACGGCCTGCGCAGCCATGGAATCGCCTTCGGCCTGCTCGCGCCCGAGGAAACGCCGGGCGCGCTCGAGCTCGCCGTGCCGCAGCGCTCGCTCGAGCGCGTGCCGCGCTTTCTCGCCCGCTTCTCGCAGGATTTCGACCTTAGGCTGGTCGAGCTGGAGCGCCCCCAGCCGAGCGCCTGGGACTGCACGCTCGCCTGGAGCGACGACGTCGGTCATCCGCGTTTCATGTCGGCGCGCTTCGTCGGCGATTACTGGCGCGGATGGCGCCGCTACCTCGCCTCCGAGGAGCTGGTCGGCGGCTCGGCCGATGCCTGCTTCGCCTACGGCCTCGTCGAGGCGGTCGAGCGGCAGGTTCTCACCGAGGAGCGCGGCGCCTGGCTCTCGCAACTCTGGGCGCGCGACGCGGGCGGCGCGCTCGAGATGGTGCGCCGTTTCTGGCGCGACCCGGTCATGCAGCGGCTCCTCGCGCAGGCGGCGCGAAGCGTCAGCTGGTCCGCGGTGCGCAGCGCGCTCCCGGCGCTGCGTGCGAAGCTCCGCCGCTCGGTGTCGCCGCGTCTCGCGCTGCCGCCGAATCCATTACGGCGCCGGCCCCGCATAGCATTCACGGGCCGCGAGAGCGCGCTGCGCGCGAGCCTGATGGGCCACGTGCGCTCGCAGCTCGCGCCGCTCGGCCTCGAGGTTTTCGAGGGCGAGGGGCGGCGGGCCGATTTCCGCGTGGTGTTCGATGCGCCCGAAGAGATCGGCCGCGACATCGAGAACGTGGTCGCCATCGGCAAGGGCCAGACGCTCGGGGCCATGGTCACCCGGGCGGAGGCGGGCATCCTGCACTGGCTCGAGTGCCGCGTAGAGCGGCGCTTCCCGGCCGCCATGGTCGGCGACAACCCGCTAGCCGCGCGCCTGCTGCAGTTCGCCCTGCGCGCCGGGCTGGGTGGACCGGTCGAGCTGGCTTTGCACTGCCGGATCGATGCCCGGCTGCGGGCGCCGGTGCTCATGCCGGTGCCTTACGGCATCGTGATCGAGCGCGGCGTGGTGATCGGCCGCCGGGTGACGCTCATGCACCAGGTCACCCTGGGCCGAAAGGAGGGGGTGTCTGGCCCCGGCGACGGCAGCGGCGTCCCGGTGATCGACGATAATGTCTTCATTGGCGCCGGGGCGAAGATCCTCGGACGGGTGCGCGTCGGCCGAGGGGCCACCGTGGGAGCGAACGCGGTGGTCACCCGGGACGTGCCTTCCCACTGCACCGTCGTGGGTGCAAACCGGATACTCGGCGCAGCGGAGGCTGTCGTCGCCGAGCGACGGCCGGCTTCGAACACTGTCGTGAACAGCTGACATCGGCCGCGGTCAAATAATGGGAATATCGCGCGATGCTACAAGCTGCAAAGGCGGTCGCCCGCCGGGTGGCCGCAGCGCTGCCGTACCCCCGCTCGTTTCTCGGGCTGCTGCTCGGCGGCTTTATCCTGGCAATTGCCCCCCTGGTGGGGGCCCTTGCCTATGCAGCCTGGAACACGGAGCGGCTGGCCGGTCTTAGCCGCAGCGCGGTCTTCAACGCCTCCCAGGCGGCGCGCGCCAGCCGCTCGCTGGTCGATCGCATTGCCGCCATCGAGCGGATCGCGCAGCAGATGACGCTGCTCAAGGACCCGGAGCTCGCCGTCGACTATGCGCGCATCCATCGCAGCTTCAAGAGCCTCGCCGACGAGATAGCACAGCTGCCGCTCGACGATGCGCAGGCCAGGGCGCTCAGCCGCACGGTGGAGCAGGAGCAGGCGCTGTACGATCTGCTCACCGAGCAGCCGCGCCCGCGCATCACCTCGAAAGAGGTTGGCACGCGCATGGACGGCCTGATCGAGAGCGCGCGCGAGGTGCTCGAGATCAATAACCGCGTCGTCGACCGCGAGGTGCACAGCCTGCGGCTCAAGGCCGAGCAGGTGCAGCGCGGTCTGATCGTGCTGGTGTTCTTCAGCACCGCGGTTGCGCTGACGATCGCGCTTGCGCTCACCCGCTACATCGCGCGCCCGATCACCGAGATCGACGGCGCGATCCGCCAGCTCGGCGGCGCGGACTTCTCGCGCCCGATCGCGGTGCACGGCCCCGAGGACCTGCGCTACCTCGGACGGCGCCTCGACTGGTTGCGCCGGCGCCTGGAGGAGTTCGAGACGCAGAAGAACCGCTTCCTGCGCCACGTGTCGCACGAGCTGAAGACGCCGCTCACGGCGCTGCGCGAGGGCGCGGAGCTCATGCACGACGAGGTCGCGGGCAAGCTCACCGCGATGCAGAAGCAGGTGGTCTCGATAATGCGCGACAATAGCGTCAAGCTGCAGCGCCTGATCGAGGAGCTGCTCGATTACCAGCGCGCGTTGCACGCCGCGGCGTCGCTCGAGGTGCGGCCGGTGCTGCTCGACGAGCTGGTGCTCGAGGCGGCGCATCCGCACGAGCTCGCGGCGCAGGCGAAGGGCCTCAAGCTCACCGTCGACGCGCAGGCCGCGACGCTCGAAGCCGATCCGGAGAAGCTGCGCTCGATCGTCGACAATCTGGTGTCGAACGCGGTGAAGTTCACGCCGCCGGGCGGCGCGATCTCGATCCGCGCGCGAGCCTCGCAGGATGCGGCGGGCGAGGTGGTGATCGAGGTGACCGACACCGGTCCGGGCGTGCCGCCCGAGGAGCAGGAGTCGATCTTCAACCTGTTCTTCCGCGGCCGCACCAAGGCCGAGCGCGGCACGATCAAGAGCTCCGGGCTCGGGCTCGCCATCGCGCGCGAGCTGGTGGAGGCGCACGGCGGCCAGATCGCGGTGGTGCCGGGCGGCTCGGGCGGCCATTTCCGCGTGACGCTGCCGCGCCGTTCGGCGCGTGCGCTTGCCGACGCCGCGTAACGACAACGAGGACAGAATTGCGAGGTTTTATTGCAAATGGACGGAACAATGAGCGGTGAAAACGGCAAGGTGCTGCTCGTCGACGACGACAAGGACCTGCTGCAGCTGATCGCCATGCGGCTCACGGCCGCCGGCTACGCGGTGACGGCGGTCGAGTCGGGCGAGGCGGCGCTCGCCAGCCTTGCGGTGTCGCGCCCGCAGACCGTGGTGACCGACCTGCGCATGCAGGGCATGGACGGCATGGCGCTGTTCGACGCGATCCATCGCGACTCGCCTTCGCTGCCGGTGGTGATCCTCACCGCGCACGGCACGATTCCCGAAGCGGTGAGCGCCACCCGCCGCGGGGTGTTCTCTTTCCTGACCAAGCCGTTCGAACCGAAAGTGCTGCTCGACACGGTGTCCGAGGCGATGCGCCTTTCCTCGCCCGCGACCGGCGAGCGCGAAGCCTGGCGCACCGAGATCATCACGCGCTCCTCCGCCATGGAGGATCTGCTGCAGCAGGCGCGGCGCGTCGCCGCGTCGGATGCGAGCGTGTGCATCTTCGGCCAGAGCGGCACCGGCAAGGAGCTGCTGGCGCGCGCGATCCATCGCGCGAGCCCGCGCGCGCAGGCGCCGTTCGTGGCCGTCAACTGCGGCGCGATCCCGGAAGGGCTGCTCGAGTCGGAGCTGTTCGGCCACAAGAAGGGCTCGTTCACCGGCGCGGTCGCCGACCGGCGCGGTCTGTTCCAGGCGGCGCAGGGCGGAACGCTGTTCCTCGACGAGGTGGGCGACATGCCGCTTTCGCTGCAGGTCAAGCTGCTGAGGGCGCTCGAGGAAAGGAAGATCCGGCCGGTCGGCTCGCACGAGTCGTTCGACATCGACGTGCGCGTCATCTCGGCCACGCATCGCAAGCTCGAGGAGCGCATCGCGTCAGGCGAGTTCCGCGAGGACCTCTATTACCGCCTGAACGTGGTGAAACTCTATATCCCGTCGCTCGCCGAGCGGCGCGAGGACATCCCGCTCATCGCCAACCACTACCTGACCAAGCTCGCCGAGCGCTACCGGCGCGCCGGGCTGCAGTTCTCCCCCGAGGCGATGCAGCTCCTCGTGTCCGCGCCCTGGCCGGGCAATGTGCGGCAGCTCCTCAACGTCGTCGAGCAGTCGGTCGCGCTCGCCGCGACCGAGGTGATTCCCGAATCGCTCGTGCGCCAGGCGCTCGACGTGGCGGACACCGCGCTCACGCCGCTCGACGAGGCGCGCAAGGCTTTCGAGCGCGACTACCTGGTACGAATCTTGAAGATCACCGGCGGTAACGTAACCAAGGCCGCGCGTCTCGCCGGCCGCAACCGCACCGAGTTCTACCGCCTGCTCGAGCGCCACTCCCTCGAGCCCGGCATGTTCAAGGGCTCGGCGCAGAAGGAGAAGACCGCCGCATGAAGCGATTTTTACTTTGTATTTTCGCGTCGCTCCTCTGCACGGGGATCGCCATGGCGCAGAACCTGTCGCCCGAGCAACTCGTGCAGAAGATCACCGACGACGTGCTCGCCGCGGTGAAGAGCGACAAGCAGCTCGCCGCGGGCGACAAGCAGAAGGCGATCAAGGTCGCCGAGGAGAAGGTGCTGCCTTACGTCGACTTCGAGTACGCGACACGGCTCGCGGTCGGCCGCGCCTGGCGCCAGGCTACGCCCGAGCAGAAGAAGGAGCTGGTCGGCCAGTTCCGCAACATGCTGGTGCGCACCTACTCGAATTCCGTCTCGGCCTACGAGGGCCAGACGCTCAAGATCCTGCCTTCGCGCTCGAACGACAAGTCGGCCGACGAGGCGACCGTGCGCACGCAGTTCGTGCGCAGCGGCGGCCAGCCGCTCGGCATCGAGTTCCAGATGCACAAGGCCGGGGACGCCTGGAAGGTATACGACATCAATGTCGAGGGCGTGAGCCTGGTGCTCACCTACCGCTCGGAATTCGACGCGATCGTCAAGCAGCAGGGCATCGACGGGCTGATCAAGGCGCTCGCGCAGAAGAACCTTCCGGCCGCCGGAATCGGCGGCACGGCGAGCGGCGAAGCTAAGGGCGGCGCGGCGCCGAAGTCCGGGAGCAAATAGCGCCCAGGCGCGCGGCGGCGAGCGAGTCGCGCACCAGGCGCTCCAGTGCGCCGCCGAGGTCTTCGCGTGCCACCACCAGGCCGCCGATCGGCGCGCGGTCGCGAAACTCCAGGCGCGTCGCCCCGCGCGTGAAGCGGCCGGCAGCGACCTGCGCCTCGCTCACCCGCTCGAGCTCGTCGGTCCGCGCATCGCGCGTGTATAGCGGGATCAGCGCCGAGAGCGCGAGCGCCACCACATCGAGCGATTTCGATTCCTTCACCGAATGACCGGGAAACAGCCGCTCGTGGGCGAGGATCGCGGCTCGGGCGAGGGGGATGAAGTCTCCCATCCGCGAAGGATGCGGCAACTCGGCAATGGACACTGCACGGCCGGGGTGGGCCGTTCGGCACATGTTGTCTTAGATGCGAGGACGACGCAGCCCGGCTGGGCCGCGGCGTGGCGGTGCACCGGCAGCACTGCGTACCGGCATGCCTGCCTGGGAGTTCCGCCTGCGCGAGGGAGAGCTTTGGGATCTCGTCGCTTTCCTCAAGGCGCTTGCCGCGTTGTCACCTTCCGCCTACCGCGCCCTCAAGGGAAGCCGGCTGGCGTCGGCCGAAGCGCCGCGACATGGCAGCCTTTCTCGGGGAGCTGCAATAGCTGTGCGAAATCGGCTGTGCGAAAATCGGCGGGCGTGACCGGAGGCATCGCCGATCTGTTCAGCAACAACCGCGCGTGGGCACGCCGCATGGTGCAGGCCGATGCGCGGTTCTTCGCCCAGCTCGCGCAGCAGCAGTCGCCGCAGTACCTCTGGATCGGCTGCGCCGACAGCCGCGTGCCGGCCAACGAGATCGTCGGCCTGCGGCCGGGCGAGCTGTTCGTGCATCGCAACGTCGCGAACGTCGTAGTGCACACCGACCTGAACTGCCTCTCGGTCATGCAGTTCGCCGTCGATGTATTGAAAGTCCGCCACATCATCGTGTGTGGCCACTACGGCTGCAGCGGCGTGAACGCCGCGCTCATGAAGGAGCGCCACGGCCTCGTCGACAACTGGCTGCGCCACATCCAGGACGTGCAGCAGCAGCACGCGGCCGCCCTGGCCGCGATTCCCGATACCCGGAAGAGAGCCGATCGCCTGTGCGAGCTGAACGTCGTCGACCAGGTGTCGAACGTCTGCCGCACTTCCATCGTCCAGGATGCCTGGGCGCGCGCTCAGGAGCTCGCCGTGCACGGCTGGATCTACGGCCTGCACGACGGGCTGCTGCGCGATCTCGAGGTGACGGTGAGCGCCGAGCGCTAGCGCATGCCTCAGCGCTCGAGCACGTAGGTCCCCGGCGCGTCGGCGAGCTTCGGGTAGGCGCCGCCCGCGACGGCCGGCGCCGGGCGCGGCGCACCGCAACGCGCGTCCAGCCAGGCGACCCAGTCGTCCCACCAGCTTCCCGGATGCGGCTCGGCCGAGGCGAGCCACGCCTCGGCGCTCTGCCCGCGGTGCGCGCGACCCACGCGGAAGTCGCGGCGCGGCGGCGTGACGGGTGAATTGACGATGCCCAGGATGTGACCCGAGCTCGTCAGGACGAAGCGCTTCTCGCCGGTGACATGGCCGTTGATGCGGAAGGTCTGCCGCCACGGCGTGATGTGATCGTCCTCCGCGCCCACCTGGTAGAGCGGCACGTGGATCGTCGCGAGATCGATCGGCACGTCGCGGACGCTAAGCGCATTCGGCTTGACGAGGCCGTTCTTGAGGTAGAGCTCGCGCAGGTAGAACTCGTGCATGCGCGCCGGCATGCGCGTGCAGTCCATGTTCCAGTACAGCACGTCGCTCGGCGGCGGCGGCTCGCCGTACAGCCAGCCATGCACCGCGTAGTGCCAGATCAGGCTGTTCGAGCGCAGCAGGCGGAAGGTCGTGGCCATGTCCGCGCCGTCCAGGTAGCCGCGCGTGCGCATGCTGTCGACCAGCCAGGCGACGCTGCCTTCGTCGATGAAGACCTCGATGTCCCCGGGCGACTGGAAATCGACCAGCGAGCAGAGCAGCGTCCAGTGCGCGACCGGTACTTCCTCGCGCGCGATGCGCCGGCTCGCCCACGCCATGTACACGGCGAGCAGGGTGCCGCCGATGCAGTAGCCGACCGCGTGCACCTTGTCGGAGGACGAAAGCTCGCGCGCGACGCGCAGCGCCTCGTGCACGCCTTCGACGACGTAATCCTCGAAGTCGGTGTCGCGCATGTCCGCGCCCGGGTTCTTCCAGCTCGTGATGTAGACATCGAAGCCGCGCTCGAGCAGATGGCGCACCAGGCTCTTGTGCGGGGCCAGGTCGAGCACATAGAACTTGTTGATGCATGGCGTGACGATGACGATCGGCGTGCCCCGCACCTGGTCGCGCATCGGCGCGTAGTGGATCAGCTCGAGCAGGCGGTTTCGGAACACCACCGCACCGGGGGTGGTGGCGAGGTTGCGCCCGACGGCGAAGTCCTCGCTTCCGGTCATGCGGATCGTCCCGGCCTGCAGGTCCGCGAGCAGCACCTGCCAGCCGCGGCGCAGGCTCTCGCCGCGCGACTCGAGCGCCTTGCGCATCGCCACCGGATTGGTGGCGAGGAAATTGGTCGGCGCCATGGCGTTCAGCCATTGCCGCCACCAGAACGCGGCGCGGCGGCGCTCCCTGGGCGAGAGGCCCGGCGTGCGATAGAGCGCATCCTGCACGTGGCGCGCATGGAAGAGGTACCACTGCTTGAGGAGGTCCCAGCCCGGCTCGCGCGTCCAGACCGGGTCGGCGAAACGCGTATCGTCGGCCTGCGGCTGCACGGCATCGCCGACCTCCCGGCCGGCAAGCTTCGCCGCGCTGTGAAGCGCGAGCGCGAGCACGTCCGCCGAATAGCGCGTCGCGAGCTCGCGCAGCTCGAGCGGATGCGCCCACCAGGCGATCTGCGCATGGACGATCGGCGCCACGATGCCGAACGGATCGAGCGCGGTCTCGACCGCGCGGCGCAGCTCCCTGGCGAGATCGGCCGGCGCGGCGAAGCGCTCGCCGATGCCCATGCCTTCCGGTGCGTTCATGACAGGCACTATCGGTCAGCCGCCGGACGGCGGATTGACCCATATCAACGGCGCTCGACGGTCAGTGGACCGTCGGGCCGTTCTTGCCGTTCTTCTCGGTCAGCGCCCTTGCCAGCTCGGCGGCGTCCACCGGCTTGACGAGGTGGAGGTCGAATCCCGCCTCCCGGGAACGCTGCCGGTCGGCTTCCTGCCCCCATCCGGTCAGCGCGACGATGCGGAACGGGCGCGCCGTGCGCAGCGCGCGCAGCCGGCGCGCCACCTCGTAGCCGTCCATCCCAGGCATGCCGATGTCGAGCAGCACGACGTCCGGGCGAAAGTCGACCGCCAGCTTGAGCGCCTGCGCGCCGTCGTGCGCGACGGCGGTTTCATGGCCGAGCGAGCCGAGCAGCAGCTCGATCGTGTTCGCGGCGTCGATGTTGTCGTCCACCACCAGGATGCGCTTCGCGCTCAGCGGCTTTTCGCCCGCGCGGTCGCGCTGCGGCTGCGGTGGAAGAGAAGCGGCGCGCCGCTCGAGCGGCAGGCGCAGCGTGAACTCGCTGCCCTGACCCTTGCCTTCGCTCGTCGCCTGCAGCGTTCCGCCGTGCAGCTCGGCGAGACGGCGCGCCAGGGCGAGGCCGATGCCTAGCCCGCCGCCGACCCGCTCTACCGGGTCGCGTCCCTGCACGAACATATCGAATACCCGCTCGACCTCGAGCGGCTCGATGCCGCGGCCGCTGTCGCGCACGCGTACCACCGCGGCTTCGTCTTCGGCGCCCGCCCTGACCGCGATGCGGCCGCCGGGCGCGGTATAGCGCGCGGCGTTGTTCAGGATATTGGCGAGGATCTGCGTCAGGCGATCGGCGTCGCCCGTGACGAGCAGCGGCTCGGCCGGCAGCTCCACGCTGACGCTGTGCCGCGCGGCTTCGATGCCGGGCGTCGCCGTCTCGAGAGCACGCTGCACGATGTCCGTGACGTTCACCGGGGCATGCTCGATGCTCAGCGCGCCGCGCGTGATGCGGGCGATGTCGAGCAGGTCGTCGACGATGCGCTTCAGCTGCCGGCTCTGCCGGTCTATGGTCTGGCGCATCGCGAGGTGCGCCGGGTCGTGCGGCGGCAGGTGGGCCATGACCTCGACGGCGTTGCGGATCGGCGCGAGCGGGTTGCGCAGCTCGTGCGCGAGCATGGCGATGAACTCGTGAATGTGCTGGCTCGTCTTCTCGAGGTCCTGCAGGTGCTTGCGCTCGGTCAGGTCCTGCGTGACCTTGGCGAAGCCGCGCAAGTGTCCCTGGCTGTCGTGCAGCGCCGTGACCACGACGCGGGCCCAGAAGCGCTCGCCGCTGCGGCGCACGCGCCATCCCTCGTCCTCGGCCCGGCCGCCGCGCCGCGCGGCAGCGAGCTCCTGCCAGGGCCTGCCCGCGGCCGTGTCCTCGTCGGCGTAGAAATGCGAGAAATGCTTGCCGAGGATCTCCTCGCGCGCATAGCCGTGGATGCGCTGCGCGCCGGCATTCCAGCTGCTCACGATGCCTTCCGGATCGAGCATGAAGATCGCATAGTCCATCACGCCCTCGACGAGCAGGCGAAAGCGCTCCTCGCTCTGGCGCAGCGCCTCCTCGTGCAGCCTGCGCTCGGAGAGGTCGCGCGTGATCTTCGAGAACCCGAGCAGCCGGCCTCCTTCGTCGCGCAGCGCCGTGATGACGACGTTTGCCCAGAAGCGCGCGCCGTCCTTGCGCACGCGCCAGCCCTCGTCCTCGAAGCGCCCTTCCTTGGCCGCCATGCGCAGCTCGTGGTCGGGCCAGCCGGCGGCCACGGCCTCGGCCGTGTAGAACGCCGAGAAATGCCGGCCGATGATCTCCTCGGGCGCATAGCCCTTGATGCGCTGCGCGCCGAGGTTCCAGCTCATGATCCGCCCGTTCGCATCGAGGAAGAACACCGCGTAGTCGCGCGTCTGCTGGACGATCAGTCGGTAGATGAGCGGGTCGAGGAGCTCGGGCTCGTTGTCTTTGGGCGGCATGGTCGGAGCGGGGCAGGGCCGATTATGCCGTGCCTGTCTTTCAGCTCTTCGCGTTGGCCGGCACGCCGTTTGCAGAACGTCCGGCCGTGGCACGCAAGGCCAACGGTCCCTCCCGCATCCTTGCCGTCGACATCGGCGGCAGCAAGGTCAAGTTCCTCGCGAGCGGGGAAACCCGGCCGCGACGCATGCCTTCCGGGCCGCAGCTCGAGCCCGCGCAGATGGTCGAGCGCATCAGGTCGATGGCGCGCGACTGGAAGTACGACGCGGTGTCGATCGGCTACTGCGGCCTGGTCGGCGGCAGCGGACCGCTCGCCGAGCCGGAAAACCTCGGCTCGGGCTGGGTCGGCTTCGATTTCGCCGCCGCGTTCGGCTGCCCGGTGCGCATCGTGAACGACGCCGCCATGCAGGCGCTCGGCAGCTACGACGGGGGGCGGATGCTGTTTCTCGGCCTCGGCACCGGCGTCGGCTCGGTGCTCATCATCGACAACATCCTCGTGCCCCTCGAGCTGGGCGAGCTGCGCCACAAAGGCGTGCGCAGCTACAGCCGCCGCCTCGGGCGCAAAGCCCTGAAGCGGGTGGGCAAGAAGGCCTGGCGCCGCCGCGTGCTCGATGTTCTGCCGGCGCTGCAGCGCGCGTTCCTTGCCGATTACGTCGTGCTCGGGGGCGGCAACGCCAAGCTGCTCTACGAGCCTTTGCCGCCGGGCGTGCGCCTCGGCCATAACCTCACGGCATTCCGCGGCGGCTTCCGGCTGTGGGGTATCGAGGACGCGCCCACGCACGTGAACGGTCACGAGGTGCATCGGGCTGCGATGCAGGGCGGCTGGCGTCTCCTTTGACGTTGCGCTTCGTCGCCCAGCGCCTGCCAAAGTAGACGAACACGCCGAACGCGACGGCGGCGAGCACGGGCAGCCCGTAGTTGATCTGCGACGGGTCGACGAACGCGGTGCGGATCTGCTGCCCGAACGCCGTGATCATCAGCGCCCCGGGCAGAAGGCTGAGCAGGCTGCCGAGCGCGTATTCCCACAGCCTCATCCGCATCGCTCCGGCGAGGATGCCTTGCACGCCGAAAGGCGGCACCGGCAGCATGTTGGCTGCGAAGATGGCGACCACGCCGTGGCCGCACAGCAGCTCCGCCGCCTTGTCGAGCGAGTCGCCGGCAAGCCCGCGCAGCGTCTCTCGCTTCAGGAACCGGCCGGCCGAGTACGTGGCGAGCGCCGCCACCATGATGCCCGCCATGCTGCAAACCAGCCCGAGCATCGGGCCGAGCGCCAGGATGGTCACGAGTGTGAGCAGCGGCCGCGGAAACATCAGGAAAGCGCCGGGCGTATAAGCCAGCGCAAGGACGAGCGGCGTCCAGCGGCTGCCGCCGACCGAGCGCGCCCAGCCGACGATCCTGTGCGGCGTCACGATGTCGGCAAGCGGCGTAAAGCGCCACGCTGCGCCGAGCGCGCAAAGGGCGAGCGCGATGAGCGCAAGCTTCGTCCAGGCGGGGCCTCGGTGTTTCTTCTTCATCGGCCCCGTTTGCTGCAAGACCGGTGCCTAGCGGCGGGTTTCCCTGCGCAGCGAGTAGTAGGTGCCGGCGACGATCACCGCGGCGCCGAGCAGCACCCTCGGATCGAAGGGCTCGCCGTAGAAAAGCGCTCCGACCACGGCGATGAGCGGCAGGCGGGTAAAGTCGATCGGCACGACGACGGTAGCGTCGGCGTGTCTCATCGCGCGGGTCATGCAGTAATGCGCGGAAAACGACCCCGCGCCGATCGCGGCGATCCACGGGACGTCTATCGCCGGCGGCAGCACCCAGCCCGGCAGAGCGGCGAGCAGCGTGATGGGCGCCTGCACCGCCGACATCCAGAAAGTCACCGCGATCGCCGAGTCGGTCGCCGCGAGGCTCTTGGTGAAGATCATGTTGCCGGCATAGAGCAGCGCGCCGAACAGCATGACCAGCGCGGCCGGATGGAACGGTCCGACGCCCGGCCGCAGGATGATGGCGATGCCGGCGAGGCCGAGCAGCAGCATGACGATGCGATTTGCGGTCAGCCGCTCGCCGAGAAAGGCGAACGCGAGCAGCGCCGTCCACACCGGCATGGTGAACTCGATGGCGAAAACCGTCGCCAGGGCAAGCGCGGCGATGGCGTACATCCAGCAGAACTGGCCGCCCAGGTGCAGCAGCGCGCGCGCCGCATGCACGGGCAGTCGCCGCGTGCGGATCGTCCCCACGCCGCTGCGCAGCGCCACCGCGGCGGCGATGACGAGCGCGACGAAGGTGCGCCAGGCGAGGATCTCGAGGATGCCCATGTGGCGCAGCAGCTCGCGCACGGCGACCGCCATGATGGCGAACGACAGCACCGCGCCGCTCATCCAGAGCGCGCCGCGGACGGGATTGTGGCCGCTCGCCATGGAAGGCCGGTATGGTAGGGGCGAACCGGCCGCGCGCCGCTCGGCGGTTCGCAGATAATCGCCGCATGCCGACCTCGAGCGAAGCGGCCTACCGCGCGCAGATCGCGCGGCTCTTCGAGCGCTCCGCGTTCTACCGCGACAAGCTGTGCGCCGCCGGATTCGCATCCGCGGAGGCCGTCGGTGGCCTGGACCGCATCGCCGCGCTGCCCTTCACGGAGAAGGACGAGCTGCGAAAAAGCCAGGCCGGGCATCCGCCGCTCGGCGCGCACGCCGCGATCCCGATCGCCGCGGCCGCGCGCATCTATTCGACAAGCGGCACCAGCGGCACGCCGCTCTATATTCCGCTCAGCCGGACGGATGTGGAGCAATGGCGCGAGATCGGCCGGCGCACCTACTCGCGCAACGGCCTCAAGGCGGGCGAGCGCGTCGTCACCACCTACGGCGCGGGTCCGTTCGTCGCCGGTGCCTCGCTCGCCGCGTTCGAGGCGATCGGCTGCGTGCACATTCCGGTAGGCGTGGGCAACACCGAGCGGCTGCTGAACGCGATCGAGAAGCTCGCGCCGGAGGCGCTGGCCTGTACACCGTCCTATGCGCTGCATGTCGCAGAAGTGGCAGTACAAAAGGGTATTTCCCTCGGTCAGGTGCAGCGCGTCATCGTGGGCGGCGAGCCGGGCGGCGGAGAGCAGGGCATGCGCCAAAAGCTCCAGGCGATGTGGGGCGCGAAGATCTACGAGATCATGGGCATCGGCGACGTCGCCGCTTCGCTCTGGGGCGAGTGCGAGCACCAGGCGGGGATGCATTTCTCCGCCGACGGCCTGATCCACGCCGAGCTGATCGATCCGGATTCGGGCTCGGCCAAAACGCTGCGCGACGGTGAAACGGGCGAGCTGGTTTATACCCACCTCGCGCGCGAGGCGGCGCCGTTGCTGCGCTTTCGCAGCCGCGACCATGTGCAGGTCTGGGTCTCGCCCTGCGCCTGCGGCAGCAGCGCGCTGCGGGTGCGCTGCATCGGCCGCACCGACGACATGCTGATCGTGCGCGGCGTGAACGTCTTTCCTTCCGCGGTTCGCGAGGTTGTGGCGCGTTTCCAGCCCAAGGTGACGGGGGCGATCCTGATCCGTCCGCGGGCGCGCGGCGTGAAGCAGGAGCCGCCGCTGCCGGTGGTCGTGGAAGGAGATCCGGCGTTGCAGGAACCGCTGACGCGCGCGATCCGCAGCGCGCTGCTGTTCACGCCCGACGTGCGCATGGTGGCGCCGCAGGCCCTGCCGCGCTCGGATTACAAGGTGAAGCTGGTCGATTACTCGGAGGCGCAGGGATGAAGGGGTTGCTCTGGCTGCTGCTCGTCGCGCCGCTCGCCGCGGCCGCGCAAGGCTATCCGGTGAAGCCGGTGCGCATCGTCGTGCCGTATACCGCCGGCGGGCCGGCCGACCTGCTGGTGCGCGGCCTGGGACAGAAGCTGGCCGATGCCTGGGGGCAGCAGATCGTGGTCGAGAACCGGCCGGGCGCGAACGAAATCATCGCCGCCCAGGAGATCGCGCGCTCCGCGGCCGACGGCTACAGCTACCTGCTCGCCTCCGACGCGGTGTTTTCGCTGAACGGCTATCTCTACTCCAGGCTGCCGTACGACCCGGTCAAGGACTTCACCCCCGTGTCGCGCCTCGTGAACGCCAACCTGATGCTCGTCGCCCGGCCCGATTTTCCCGCCGCCAGCGTGCGCGAGCTGGTCGAGTATGCGAAGAAGAATGCCGGCAAGCTCAACTACGGCTCGGTCGGCGCCGGCGGCGTGAACCATCTCGCCATGGCCTGGTTCAACCGCGAGAACGGCCTCGAGATGCAGCACGTGGCCTACAAGGGCCTCGTGCAGGGCCTGCAGGACATCATGAGCAGCCGCCTCGACGTGATGTTCGCGGTCATCGGCGGCGCCGCGGCGAACCTCAAGGCGGGAAAGATGAAGGGGCTCGCCGTGTCCGGGCGAGCGCGCAACCCGCTCGTGCCCGACGTGCCGACTTTCGCCGAGGCGGGCTTTCCCGGCTTCGACGCGTCGTTCTATTTCGGACTTGCGGCGCCGGCCGGCACGCCGCACGAGATCGTGACGAAGATGGCGGCCGAGGCGGGCACGATCGTGCGCAGCGCCGAGTTCCGGGAGAAATACCTCGCCAACCTCGGCTTCGAGGCGCTGGGCGATACGCCCGAGGCGTTCGCGGCGTTTCTCAAGCGCGACCGCGAGCTCGCGGCGCGCAAGGTGAAGGCGTCGGGCGCGAAACTCGACTGACGTGCGCCCGCCCTTCAGAGCCGATCAAGTCGGCAGCCTGCTTCGCCCCGAGCGCCTGAAGGCGGCGCGCGAGCGCTGCCTTGGTCCGCAGACGCCGACGCACGCCCTGGGTCCGCACCGGAACGAGGAGCTGCGCAGCGTCGAGGACCAGTGCATCCGCGAGGTCGTGGCGATGCAGGAGCGCATCGGCCTCGCGGCCGTCACCGACGGCGAGTTCCGCCGGCGCAGCTGGTGGCTCGAGCTGATCCTCGGCTGGCAAGGCTGCGCGGCCGATCGCACGGGGTCGGCGAAGCTCAAGTGGCGCAACGCCTCGGGCGAGACGCAGGGGTTCTCGGACCTCAACGTGGTCGGCCCGATCCGCTGGCGCGCCAGCTCCATCGTGCGCGCCTTTTCCTTCCTCGCGGGAATCACGAAAGTCGTTCCCAAGGTGACCCTGCCCGCGCCGAACTGCGTGCACTACTACACCGGCGGCAAGCTCGGTTACTACGCGAACGACGCGGAGCGGTTCTGGGCCGACCTCGTCGCCGCCTACCGGCAGGAGATGGCCGAGCTGGTGCGCGCGGGGGCGCGCTACATTCAGCTCGACGATACGAGCATCGCCTTCATCTGCGATCCGCAGCATCGCGACTACGTGCGCTCCTGGGGCATCGACCCGATGAAGCTGCTCGAGCGCTACGCCGCGGCGATCAACCAGACGGTCGGCGGGCTGCCGGAGGACGTGACGATCACGCTGCACCAGTGCCGCGGCAACCGCGAGGGCAACTGGGCCGCCGAGGGCGGCTACGACCCGGTGGCCGACGTGCTTTTCAACCGGATCGACGTGCACGGCTACTTCCTCGAGTACGATACCGCGCGCGCCGGCGGGTTCGCGCCGCTGCGCCTGCTGCCGAAGGGAAAGAAGCGCGTCGTGCTCGGCCTCGTGTCCACGAAGAGCGCGCGGCTGGAGGAGAGCGGCGAGCTGCTGCGCAGGATCGAGCAGGCCGCGCGCTACGCGCCGCTCGATCAGCTCGCCCTCAGCCCGCAGTGCGGCTTCGCGAGCTCGATCAAGGGCAATCCGCTCAGCCATGCCGAGCAGGAAGCGAAGCTCGCGCGCATCGTGGAGGTGGCGAAACGAGTATGGGGACAGGAATGAAGCGCCAGGTCGAAAGCAGGCTCGATATCTTCCCGCACATCTTCCCGCAGGCGTTCTTCGAGCGGATGAAGGCGATCGCCGAGGCGAATCCGGCGCTCGCCGCGTCGCTCAAGCGCTGGATGCACATCCCGGTGCTCTGGGACCTGGAGCGGCGCATCCGCATGATGAAGCGCTGGCCGGGCTATCAGCAGGTGCTGACGCTGTCGATGCCGGCGATCGAGTACCTGGGCGCGCCGGAGCAAACGCCCGAGCTCGCCCGGCTGGCGAACGACGGCATGCACGAGATCGTGCAGAGCCATCCGCATCTTTTTCCCTGCTTCGTCGCCTCGCTGCCGATGAACAACGTCCCGGCCTCGCTCGAGGAGATGGACCGCGCGATCGGCCGCCTGGGCGCGAAGGGCATCCAGATCTTCACCAACGTGAACGGCCGGCCGCTCGACGAGCCCGAGTTCTTCCCGATCTTCGAGCGCATGAGCAAGAAGTACGACCTGCCGATCTGGGTGCATCCGTCGCGCACCGCGAAGTGGGCGGACTATCCGAGCGAGCAGAAATCGAAGTACGAGCTGTGGTGGCTGTTCGGCTGGCCCTACGAGACCAGCGTGTTCATGGGACGGCTGGTGTTCTCCGGCATGTTCCAGAAGCTGCCGCAGCTGAAGATCATCACGCACCACCTGGGCGCGATGGTGCCGTTCCTCGCCAACCGCGTCGGCTATGGCATGGACCAGTTCGGCAGCCGCACCTCGGACGAGGACTACGAGGGGCTGCTGAAGAGGATGGGCAAGCGCCCGGTCGATTTCTTCAGGAAGTTCTACAACGACACGTCGATCAACGGCTGGGCGAGCGGCATCCGCTGCGGCCTCGATTTCTTCGGCGCCGACCATGTCCTGTTCGGCACCGACTGCCCTTTCGATCCGGAGGGCGGCCCGCTCTTCATCCGCGAGACCCTGAAAGCGATCGACAGCCTCAAGCTCAAGGAGGGCGACCGGCGCAAGCTGTACTTCGGCAACGCGGCGCACCTGCTCCGCCTCGAGCTGCCGAAGGCGTCGAAGGGGAAGAAGGCGAAACGCAAGCGTTAGCTCGTGACCCTGCGTAAGCTGGCGGTAATCGCGGCGCTCGGCCTTGTCGGTGCGTGCGCCACGCCGCGCGGAAACGAAGTGTTCGTGCGCGTCATGGACAGCCAGGTCGGCAAGCTGGCGGACGAGCCGGACTTCTACCCGCTCTACTACCGGCTGCCCGCCGTCGACGCAAAGACGCTGGCCAATGGCAATACCGAAGAGCAGTACCGAGCCGGGCCGCGCGGCGAGTGCCGCGTGTTCTTCGAGCTGACACGGGGCGAGCGGCGCGTGGTGAAGTGGCGCAGCGAAGGCGGCGATCGCGAATGCGCGATCCTGCCGCGTCAGCCCTGATCGACGCGCAGGCCGACGTGGCGCTCGAGCAGCGCCTCGTCCGCAGCGAGCGTGCGCGCGCTGCCCTGCCAGGCGATGCGGCCGCGCTCGACGACCAGCGCCTCGCTGGCGAGCGAGAGCGCGATCTCGGCGTGCTGCTCGACGAGCAGCGTGGCGACGCCCGCCAGGTTCTGCAGCGACTGCGCGAGCTCCTCGACGATGATCGGCGCGAGTCCCTCGAGCGGCTCGTCGAGCAGGAGAAGCTGCGGATTGGTCATCAGCGCGCGACCGATGGCGAGCATCTGCTGCTCGCCGCCGGAGAGCTGGTTGCCCTTGTTGCGCCGGCGCTCCCCAAGGCGCGGAAAGAGCGCATAGATCTCGTTCAGCTGCCACGGACCGGCGCGCGCCGCCACGCACAGGTTCTCCTCGACCGAGAGCGAGGGAAACACCTCGCGCTCCTGCGCCACCCAGCCGATGCCCAGGCGCGCGCGCAGGTGCGGCGCGAGGCGCGAGATATCTCGCCCCTTCCAGCGCACGCTGCCGGCATGCAGCCGCGTGTAGCCCATGATGGTGAGCAGCAACGTCGACTTTCCCACGCCGTTGCGGCCGAGCAGCGCGAGCCGGCCGCCCTCGGCGATGGCCAACGACGCGCCGTCGACGATCACGGCATCGCCGTAGCCCGCGCGGACGTCGCGCAGCTCGAGCAGCGGCTCAGCCGGCGGCACGATGCCCTCGCCCGAGATAGACCTCGCGCACCCGCTCGTCGCGGGCGATCTCCCCGGGCGTGCCTTCGGCGAGGATCCGGCCGCCCACCATCACGTGGATGCGGCTCGCGAAGCGGAACACCACGTTCATGTCGTGCTCGATGAAGAGCAGCGTCAGCTCGCTCGACAGGCCGGCGATGGCGGTGAACAGCTGCTGGCTCTCGTCCTTCGGCACCCCCGCCGCCGGCTCGTCGAGCAGCAGGATCTTCGGCCGCGTGGCGAGGGCGAGCGCGATCTCGAGCAGCCGCTGCTGCCCGTAGGCCAGCTCGCGCGTCTCCCGCTGCGCCGGAACGCGCAGCGAAGCGAGAACGGCGCGCGCTTCGTCGATCGCCGCGCCGAAGCGCGGCAGGGCGCGCCACCAGTTGTGCGCATGGCCTTCGCGCTCGAGCACCGCGAGGGTCACCGACTCGAGCGCGGTGAGGCGCGGAAACAGCGCGTTGATCTGGAACGTCCGGGCAAGGCCGCGCCGCACGCGCGCATCCGGCCTGAGGGAGGTGACGTCCTCGCCATCGAGGACGATGGCGCCCGAGTCGGGCGGCAGCATGCCGGTGATCAGGTTGATCAGCGTCGTCTTGCCGGCGCCGTTCGGGCCGATCAGCGCATGGCGCGCGCCGCGCGGCACCTCGAGGGTGATGTCGTTCGCGACCACGAGCGAGCCGAAGGCCTTATTGATGCTTCTTGTAGAGAGCACTCGCGCCGCCGAGGATGCCGTTCGGAAGGAACATCACCACGGCCACGAGCAGCAGGCCGATCCAGAAATACCAGTACTGCGGATTGACGCCGGAGAACTGGTCGCGTGCGACCAGGTAGAGGATCGCGCCCAGGAGGCCGCCGTACAGGCGTCCGGCGCCGCCGAGAATCAGGATCACCAGCACGTCGGCGGAGCGGCCGAACGACAGGACTTCGAGCGATACCGTGGCAGTGGTCTGGGTGAGGAGTGCGCCGGCGAGGCCGGCCATGACGGCCGCGAGGGCGTACGCCTTGCGCAGGTGCGCCTGACTCGACGCGCCGATCGCCGGCATGCGAACTGCGTTCTCGCGGATGCCGCGCAGCGCCAGGCCGAGCGGCGAGTGGATGACGCGCCGCGCGACCAGGAAGCAGACGAACAATACCGCGAGCGAATAGGCGTACGCGGTGCGCCCGTAAAGGTCGAACTTGAAGCCGAGAAGCGGCGCGATGACGAAGCCCTGCAGGCCGTCGGCGCCGCCGGTGAGCGCGCTCGCGCTGTTCGCCGCCTCGAAGAGCAGCAGGCCGAAGCCGAGGGTCAGCATGATGAGCGCGAGATGCCTGAAGCGCACGATGACATGGCTCGACAGGTAGCCCACCAGCCCCGCCGCGATGCCCGACGCCACGAGACCGCTGAGCGGCTCGCCGAGAGCGTACTTGGAAAGCAGCCCCGCGGCGTACGCGCCGACGCCGAAATAGGCGGCATGGCCGAGCGAGACGAGGCCTGCGTAGCCGAGGATCAGGTCGAGCGAAAGGGCGAACAGCGCCGTGATCGCGATCTGGCTCGCAAGCGAGAGATAGCTCGGGGCGAGCACGAAGGGCGTGAGCGTCGCAAGCCAGAAAGCGACCTCGAGCGGATGCCAGCGCAGCTGGCGCGCGAGCTGGAGATCAGCGCTTGCCAAACAGGCCGAGCGGCCGCCACATCAGGAGGCCGACCATGACGAGGTAGATGAGGAACGCGCCGAGCCAGGGAAAGTAGTACTTCCCCGCCATGTCGGTGATGCCGAGCAGCGCCGCAGCGGCGAGCGAGCCGCCGATCGACCCGAGGCCGCCGACCGCGACGACGATCAGCACGTAGACGAGGTAGGTGAAGGCGAACGAGTGGTCCAGGCCGATCATCGCCACCGCCAGCGCGCCGCCCAGGCCGGCCAGGCCGCCGCCGAGCGCAAACGTGATCATGAAGGCACGATCCACGTCGATGCCGAGGCCGCGCGCCATGCGCTGGTTATCCACCGCGGCGCGCACGCGCGCACCGAAGCGCGTGCGCTCGACCCCAGAGACGAGGAGCAGAGCCACTGTCGCCGACACGAAGATGAGGAACAGCCGATAGGCGGCGAAATTCACGCCGAGCACGCTTACCGTGCCGCGCAGCCACGCGGGCGTCTCGATCGACTGCTGCACGGTGCCGAACGAGTAGGCCGCCACCGCCACCGAGATGAACGCTATGCCGATCGTGAAAAGGCACTGGTCGAGGTCGGACGCTCGGTACAGCCGCCGGTAGAGCGTGCGCTCGAGCACCACGGCGATCGCCGCGCCGGCGGCAAACGCGGCCGGCAGGGCGGCGACGAAGGGCCAGCCGAAGCGGCCGGTCAGCCACACCGCCGCGTAGCCGCCCGCCATGGCGAAGCTGCAGTGCGCCAGGTTGACGAAGTTCATCATCCCGAGCGTGACCGACAGGCCGACCGACAGCAGGAACAGCAGCATGCCGTAGGCGAGCCCGTCGAACAGCACGCCCACCACCGAGCCGAGCATCTACTTCTTCATGCGCGCCTTGACGGGGTCCTTGACGTTCTCGACCTTGTCGAACTCGACGTTCTTCAGCTCGCCGCCCACCTTCTCGACGCGCTGGATGTACACCGTCTGGACGACGTCGCGCGTCTCCGGGTCGATCGCCATCGGGCCGCGCGGGCTCTCCCATTTCATCCCCTTCGCCGCGCCGATCAGCGCCTCGCCGTCGGTCTTGCCGCCGGTCTTCTTGAGCGCCTCGTAGATGAGGTGCATGCCGTCGTAGCCGCCGATCGCGAAGAAGTTCGGATTGCGGCCGGCGAGGCCGTGGTAGGCCTTCACGAACTCGCGGTTGAGCGCCGAATCGTGGTTCGGGTCGTAGTGCGACGAAGTGATGATGCCGATCGCATCGTCGCCCATGGCCTTGCGCGCGTCTTCCTGCGCGAGCTCGAGCTGCCCGAGGATCCTGGTCTTTCTCGCATCCATGCCGCGCTCGGCGAGCGCCTTGCCGAGGGCGGCCGGCTGCGCGCCGCCCGGCACGAAAACGAAGATGCCTTCCGGGCCCTGGTCCTTGGCGCGCTGCACGAAGGCGGAAAAGTCGGGGTTCGCGACCGGGAAGCGCACCGAGCCCACCACCTCGCCGCCGGCCGCCTTGAACGCTCCCTGGAACGCCTGCTCGGCGTCGTGGCCCGGCCCATAGTCCGACACCATGGTGTAGATCTTGTGCAGGCCGCCTTTCTTCGCCGCCCAGGTGCCGAGCGTCTCGTTGAGCTGCGGGGTCGTGAGCGAGGTGCGCGCCATGTACGGCGACTTGGTGGTGATGATGGCCGTGGCCGCGTTCATGACCACCATGAACTTCCTCGCCTCCGCCGAGACGTCGCCGGCGGCCATGGCGTTGGGCGTGAGCAGGAACCCGGCAAGGATGTCGACCCGGTCGCGCACCACGAGCTCCTGCGCCAGGCGCTTGGCGACGTCGGGCGCGATGCCGCCGGTATCCTTGCGCACGAACTCGAGCTTCTTGCCGGCTACGGCATCCCCCTGCTGCTGTACGTAGAGCTTGATGGCGTCGTCCATCTGCTTCGCGCCATCGGCAAATTGGCCGGTGTAGGGCAGGATGATGCCGATCTTGACGGTTTGCTGCGCATGCGCCGTGCAGGCGAGCGCGACGGCGGCTGCGGCAAGGATGGTTCGCATGGTCCCCCTCCAAAGGAAGCCCGTACCATACCAAAAATGAACACGGGCGCGTGAGCGCCCGTGGGAACCGTCCCGCCTGAAGCTGGGTGCTACGTGCGCGTGAGGATCGCGTCCAGGTGGTCGAGGTCGTTGATCACGCGCCAGTCGCTGGCGCCGGCCTTTTGCACGCGCGCCTTCCACTGGTCGAGCCGGCCGAGGTAACGGCGCGGATCGACGTTGTCGGTGCGCAGCTTGACCACGTTGACTGCGACGATGCGGATGTTCTTGAGGCTGATCGGGAAGCCGCGCACCGTGCCGGGGTCGACCTCTTCCTGCATGTCGGAGAAGACGATGATCGTCTTGCTGCCGGCGCCGCCCTCGTTCAGGAACTCGGCGCCCTGGATCAGCGCTCCGGTGATGTCGGTGTACTTGCTGCCGCGCACGGCCTTGAACGAGGCGTCGATCTTGTCGCGGAACGCGCGCTTCTGGGCGTTCGCCTGCGACGGCCGCGTATCGAAGGTCGCCTTGGCGATGATGTCCTTCTCGCTGAAGCTGCGGCTCTCGACCCGCGCCACAGCGAGCGAGTCGCCCGGCTGCAGCGTGCCGAGCAGGTAGTTGATGATCAGCTGCGCCTTGTTCGCTTCCTGGGCGTAAGTGCCGGACACATCGACCAGCATGTAGACGCCGTGGCTATGGACGCGCGGGTCGCCGCAGGCGGTGGCGAGGAACGCCGCCGGCAGCGTGGCGAGGAATTGTCTGCGCTTCATGGCTTTCCCCTAGGCGTGCGTGCGTTCGATATCGGTATCGTCGAGCGAGGCGCGCGCGCGTGCCTGACGAGGACGGCGCGGCGCCCGGACGAAGTGCTCCGCGAGAAGCGGCAGCACGATGGCCACGTCGTACAGGCGGATCAGCACGCGGCTCGCCTGGCGCGCGGCGTGGCCCAGCATGCGCAGCAGGAGCGCGCTCGCGCGCACCAGGGCCATGAGCAGCACGCCGCCTACGGTGCGCGCCGAATGGATCAGTGATTCGAGCGGCACGGCGATGAACGCCAGCGCAAACGGCAGCATGAAGCCGAGCAGCATCTGGCCCGCGGTCGGGATGCGCCCGACCCAGCCTTCGGCCGCCGCGACCTGCACGGTGGCGAGCGACTGCAGCAGCGCCTGCTTGTCCTGGATGAGCAGGTCGCGCATCAGCGCGAGCGCGGCCTCGACGCCGGCCAGCGTGACGAGCAGCGTGAGCGCGATCCAAAGCATGCGCCGGCGGAGCCGGTCGCTCAGGTTGGCGATGGCCGGGAAGAGGTGCGTGATGCGCATCGCCTCGAGCAGGAACAGGCCCATCGACGCTTCGACGAAGATGATCACCAGCGCGGCCACTTCCGAGGTGCGCAGCGAGTTGGTGATGTAATCGCCCGCGCCGACCATCTCGGACATCGGCAGCGCGATCAGCTTGAAGTTGATGAACGCGCCGCCGGCGGCGATCAGCACGACGAGCGCGGAGATCGCGAATTGGGTGAAGGCCGAGACGGTCAGGGCGTGCTCGGCCTTGTCGGTGCCGGCGTTGATCGCCTCGTATTTCGCCATGTGCTCGTCCACCGTGGACACGCTCGCCTGCAGGCCGGCGAGGTTCTTTTCCACCTGCGCCAGGTTCTTGTCGACCGAGCGCCAGAAGGGCATGAAGCCCTCGAGGATGCGGTGGCGCGACTCGTACGCCTTGCGATACTCCGAGATCGCCTTGTCGTGGATGCCGCTCACCGAGCGTTTGATCTCCTCCAGCACCTTGAGCACGAGCTCGCTGCCCGCCGACTTGATGCTGGCAACCGCCTTCACGGCTTCCGTCCAGTCGGGCGGCGGCGGCGGCACTTCGCCGCATTTCTTGTAGTCCTCCTCGATCCGCGTAATCTCGTCGAGCAGCTTGCGCTGCAGCGTCGGATAGCCTTGCAGGTCGCGCGTGACGAGCGCACCCAGGCGCTCGAACTCGCGCTCGATCCGCTGGCCGACTTCCTTGCGTCCATGCGCGAGCAGAACCGCGCGGTTGCGGTAATGGATGTCGTCCGCGGTGCGCGAGAGCCAGTGGCCGGCCATGCGCAGCGGTCCGCTGAAAGCGTGTCCGACGCTGCGGATCAGCTCGTGCATCGGCTTGCGCGCCGCGTAGAGCACCGCCATGCCGAGCACGCCGAGGGTCAGTACCGAAAGGGCCACGTTACCGGGCCACAGCAACCAGGCTTGAGAGCTCATATTTCTTCCCCTTTTTCTCGAGCATTCAGGTTAGTGCGAAACCGCGTGCGACGGCCGACAAACTCTTGTTCTTCAGGAACTTTGCCTTCGCGACGATGCGCAATTTGCCCGCTGTGTGGGCAAATCGCGACCGGCGTATCAGGCAGCGTGCAACGCGGTGAACGCCTCGCGGCGATCCGCCAGCCCGAAGCGCCGTTCGCGCGCGACCGGGATCATGTGCTGGCGGCGATCCTGGCGGCTGTGCCTGCGCTCGCGGGCGACGGCGCGAGCTCGCCAGCCGAAATAAGCAGCGGCGACGGCGCTCGCCGCGTGCAGCCAGACGTCATGCGCGTGGATCGGCATCACGCCGAATAGCGTATTGGCGCCGGGCACGACGCCGAGAAACGCGAGCACGGCGAACAGCACCGCGACCGAGCGGGAGTAGGCGACGGCACTGCATCGTTCCGACCAGGCGCAAAGCCCCCAGAAGCCGATGGCGATGTGCAGCGCGCTATGCAGCACGTTCACCGGAAACAGCCCGAACAGGTAGCCGTAGAGGAGGGCGAAATGGGTCGCCGGCGCATCGGCAGGCGGCGGAACGAGCGCGGCCGGCACGAGGCCGAGCAGTCCGAGCGCGAGGTAGACGAACCCGGCGAGCAAAGCAAATGTGGAACTCTTCATGTCTCGAACCTCGTATCGCCGCTGTTCGCCCGGCGCTCGTAGTCGCGCGCCAGGCGAACCGCATCGTGCTCGACAAGCGCGACGCGGCAGCGCGGCTTCGCCATCGCGACGCGCACGGCGTGCCGCATCGCGCCCCACTTGCTCGGGAAGTAGGCGACCGCCACGCGGCTCGGGCTGCGCTCGTTGACGCTCCACACGCCGTCGCGCGTGCGCGCCACCGAGACGAGCGGCGCGTCGCTCATTGGCCGCCTCCCGGCGCCTGCGCGCGGATGACCGCAGGCTTCTCGATCGGCGGGCGGCGGATCTCCTGCTCGAGACTCGGCCGCTCGCGCCGCTCGAAGGGCGCGAGCTCGACCGGCGCGCCGCGCTCGATTGCGCGATAGAGCGCCGTGATCACCCGGATGTCGGCCAGGCCTTCCTCGGCCGAGGGCTCGGGATCGCGGTTCTGCAGCAGGCAATCGGAGAAGTACAGCAGCTCCGGCGCGAACTGATCGCGCTTCGCGAAGCGCCGCTCGCCCGCCACGTTGCCGTCCAGGGAAAGGCGGTGCTCGAGCGGCTTGGCGTACTCGTAGGCGGGATCGACGGCGAGCTCGCCTTTAGTGCCGATCAGCCGGTACTCCGAGACCTTGGCCGCGCCGAAGCTGGCGGTGAACGCTGCGAGCCGCTCGTTCGGAAAGCGCAGCACCGCGCTCACCGATTCCTCGACGTCGCCGAGCGCGCCCGCCGCCACGGCGAATGCCTCGACCGGCTCCTCGCGAAACAACGAGCGCGCCGCGTTGATGCAGTAGATGCCGATGTCGTAGAGGACGCCGCCGCCGAGCTCGCGCCGGGCGCGGATGTTGTCCGGCACGACCTGCATCGTGAAGGTGGACGTGAACAGGCGCGGCTCGCCGATGCGACCCGAGCGCGCGATCTCGATCGCCTCGAGGTTGGCGCGCTCGAAGTGCAGCCGGTAGGCGACCATCAGCTTGACCTTGCTCTCGCGGGCGGCGCGCGCCATCAGCTCGCATTCGGCCTCGCTGAGCGCCATCGGCTTTTCGCACAGCACGTGGACGCCGGCGCGCGCGGCGCGCTCGGCGTACTCGGCGTGCAGGCTGTTCGGCAGGGCGATGTAGACGGCATCGATGTCGCCGCTCTTCAGCAGCTCGTCGTATTGCTCGTAGGCGTACACCTTGTCGATCCGGTATTTCTCTGCCAGCGCCTCGCGCTTCAGCGGATCTCCCGACACCACGGCGACGAGCTGCGAGTTGCGTCGCGCGTTGCCGAAGGCCGGCAGGACGGCGGCCTGGGCGATGTGCCCGCAACCGACGACCGCATAACGAATCAGCCGCTTGGGCATCTAGGCCGCCCGGCGCGCCAGGTCGAGCTCATTCGAGCGCTTGTGCGCCGAATAGAGCTCGACCGGGACGTTGACCAGCCCGAAGCTGATCGCGCCTTTCCACGGAGCGCGCGCCATTGACCGGTCGCCTCGTCTGGCTAGTGGGTCAGGCCCTCGAGCAGCTTCGCCAGATCGTCGGCGTGCTCTTCCTCCTTGGCGAGGATCTCCTCCATCAGCCGCCGCGTGGTCGGGTCCTCCTGGCCGAAGTAGCTGATCATCTCGCGGTAGCTGTCGATGGCGATGCGCTCGGCGACCAGGTCTTCCCGGATCATCTCCTCGAGCGTGTTGCCTTCGACGTACTCCGCATGGCTGCGCGTCACGAGCCCTTCCGGCGCGAAATCCGGCGCGCCGCCGAGCTGGGTGATGCGTTCGGCGATCTGGTCGGCATGCTGCTGCTCCTCCTGGGCGTGCTCGAGGAACTCCGCCGCCACGCTTTCCGCATGGATGCCTTGCGCCATGTAGTAATGGCGCTTGTAGCGCAGCGTGCAGATGATCTCCGTGGCGAGCGCCTCGTTGAGCAGCCGCAGCACTACGTCCCGGTCGGCGTGGTAGCCCGGCGTGACCGCGCCCTGGGCGATGTGCTCGCGGGCCCGCCGGCGCAGCGTCTGGATGTCGGAGAGAAAGGCGCCTTGCGTCATCGCGTGCTTACTTCGAGGTCGTGGTCGCGCGATTCGCGCCCGCGCCCGTGGCCGCATTGCGCTTGCTGTTGTCGGCCTTCGCGTGCTTCGCCTTGATGTCCGCCTTGGCGTGGTCGTAGTTCGCCTTCGCTTCCTTCTTGCAGGCGCTCTCTTCCTTGCCCTTCATGCTCTTGCACTTCTGCTCGGCCACCTTGTACTCGTGCTCGGCCTTCGCTTCGTCGACCTTGCGCTCGTGCGCCGCGGAGGGCTGGTACTTCTGCTCGATCTCGGCCTTCGCGACCTTCTCGTTGCCTTTGGCGTCGGCTTCGCACACCTCGTGCTCGTTGCCCTTCATCTCCTTGCACTTCGCGATCGCCGCCTTGTAGTCGGCCTTGGCATGGTCCTCGTCGGCCTTCTTCGCCTGGCGGTCGACCTTCGGCCGGTCCGCGCCGCTCGACGGCGAGGGGGTGGTTTGCGCCTGTGCCGCGCCGGCAAAGGCGAAGGCGACGGCCGCGGCGATGCTCAACAGTCTGAGTTGCATGGCTATGTTTCCTCCTAGGTTGTGGGATGCGTTAAGGCCTTCTCAGCAGGCCCGCGACGAGCGAGACCAGGAAAAGAACCACGAAAACGACGAACAGGATCTTCGCGATCTCCGCGGCTCCCGCGGCGATGCCGGTAAAGCCGAACACGGCTGCGATGATGGCGATGATGAAAAAGGCAAGCGCCCAGCTCAACATGACGAACTCCTTCGTAAATGGTGGGTAAAGCTGGAGAGGGGGCAGCAAACCGCGTGCCAAAGCGCGCGGCATGCGCTGGACGGCCTTTTGTAATCTTGGCGCGCTCGCGGCGGAAGTCGGCCGCGCCGGTAGCGTTTCCGCTACGGGCTGTCCCCGGCATGTCTCCTGCTGCAGGCCAGGTGAGCCATGCGAATCGACGACGACCTGCCGCTGATGGTCTGGACCGCCCGGCCGGACCTCGCGTGCGACTACGTAAGCCGCGCGTGGCTGGATTTCACGGGCTACTCGCCGGAGCAGGCGCTCGGCCACGGCTGGTCGCGGGCGCTGCATCCTGAAGACCTGGCGCGTTGGCTCGATACATGCGTTCGCGCCTTCGATGCGCGAGAGCCGTTCGCGCTCGAATACCGCTTGCGCAGGCGCGATGGACAGTACCGATGGGTGCTCGATCGTGCCACACCCCGTGCCGGGAGCGGGCCGTTCGCCGGCTTCGCCGGCGTATGCGTGGACATCGACGAGGCGAAGCGCGCGCAGCACGAGCTTGCCCGATCGCTCGAGCGCGAGCGCCGGCTGCGCCTCGCGGTGGAGGAGGCGAGCCGCGCCAAGGACGCGTTCCTCACCGCGGTGCTGAACGAGCTGCAGGCGCCGACGCACGCCATGGCCACGTGGGCGGGGCACTTGCGCAACCGGCTGAAAGCGGCCGGCGAGGCCGGGGCGCTCGAGTCGATCGAGCGCAACGCCCGGCTGCAGAGCCGCATCATCGCCAACCTGCAGCAGCTTTCGCAGCCCGGACATGCGCCGCTCGCGCACGCGCTGGAGGAGCCGCTGCTCTCGGGCGTGCGGGTGCTGCTCGTCGAGGATGACGCCGCGGCGCGCGAGCTGCTCGTCAAGGTGCTGCGTGTCGCGGGCGCCGAAACGCGGGCCGCGGCCTCGAGCGCCGAAGCGCTCGACGCCCTCGGCGAATGGCGACCCGACATCGTGCTATCCGATCTCGGCATGCGCGGCGACGATGGTTACGTGCTGATTCGTGCCGTGCGCGCGCTGCCAGCGGAGCGCGGCGGCTGTGTCCCGGCCGCCGCCTTGACCGTGGCCACGGAACCGCAGGCGCGCAACCGCGCAGCGGCAGCCGGCTACGACGCGCAACTCGCCAAGCCGGTCGAGCCGGTCGCGCTGCTCGCGACGGTGGCACGCCTCGTGCAACCGGCAAGCTTTTAGAGAGACGTCAGCTAAAGGATGGCGATGAATCGAGACAAGCCGCAGGACCGCTGGCCCTTCGATCCGATGCAGCCCGGCGACCACGAGCCGGCGCGGCCGGCCGAGGAGGTCGAGCCGGTACAGAAGCAGACCGGCCGGGGCAAGACGCAGCCGTCGCCCGACTACCGCAGATCCGAGGAGAAGCCGAAGTGAGAAGCGTCCTCTTCGCCGCCGCACTCCTGCTCGCCGCCATGTTGGGCGCGACCGGCTGCGCCGGGCCCGCCGATTCGGCCGCGCACCGCTCGGCCGGTGAATTCACCGACGATGCGGCCATCACCGCCAAGGTGAAGAGCGCGATCGCGACCGACGTGGGAGCGCGCACTGCCGCCGCGGTCAACGTCGATACCTACCGCGGCTCGGTGCAGCTCACCGGATTCGTCGACGATCGAGAAACGGCGCAGCGTGCAGAGGCGGCCGCGAAAAAGGTGAGCGGCGTGCGCGCGGTAAAGAACTCGATCCGCCTGAAGTCTTCCTCTTAGACCGCAGTTCCACAAACGGAGGTACTCATGCCCACCGCAACCGCAAGCGCGGTGCAGAAGCTTCATTTCCCATTTCCGCCGCTGCCGTTCGCGGAGGACGCGCTCGCGCCGGTCATCTCGGCCGAGACGATGCAGTTCCATTACGGCAAGCATCACCGCAAGTATGTCGACACGATGAACCAGCTGCTTGAAAAAGAGCCGCTCCAGGCGCGAACGCTCGAAGACGTGGTGCGGGCCGCGAGCGGCAAGCTGTTCAACAACGCGGCGCAGGCCTGGAATCACGATTTCTACTGGCACTCGCTCTCGCCCAAGCCCGCGGCGCCCTCGCTCACGCTGCGCAAGCAGCTCGAGCGCGACTTCGGCAGCTACGAGGCGTTCGTGGACAAGCTCGCCGCCGCGGCAACCGGCCAGTTCGGCTCGGGCTGGGCGTGGCTGGTGCAGAAGGACGGCAAGCTCGAGGTCATGGCGACGCCGAATGCCGAGACGCCCATGGCCCGGGGCATCCGCTGCCTGCTCACCATCGACGTCTGGGAGCACGCCTACTACATCGACTATCGCAACCAGCGCGAGCGCTACGTGCAGGCTCTGATCGAGCAGCGCCTGAACTGGGAATTCGCCGAGAAGAACCTAAACAGCCGCTAAGGGATTGCGCGGATCGAAATCGCGCCATCCGTCGCGCCACTGGCCTTCGGCCCGGCCGACGTCGCGCGCATTGTGCGCGCGCAGGATGTCGAGCGCCGCGCGCTCGCTGCCGGCCCGGTCGACGCACACGGCGACCATGCGTCCGGCCCTGGGCTCTACGGGATGCTCGACCGAGGCCCAGCGCCGCTCGCCGCCGCGAAACGAGGCGAGCGCACCGGCGAAGGCACCGACCAGGGCGCCGAGCAGCGCCGCCAGCGGCACGGTCGGACGGCCGAGGTCGATAGCGCCGACGAAGCCGGCGATCAGGCCGACCACCAGGCCGAGCACGGCGCCAATGGCCGCGCCGACGCCGCCACGCTGCGAGCCTTCGCTGCTGTGCGGCGCGTCGCCGCCGGCGGCGGTCATGGCGTGTTGCCCCGGCGGGCTGACATAGAACGCGTCGACTTCGCTGCGCGAGAAGCCCTCGCGCTTCAGTGCCTCGAGCACCGCATCGGCGTCGAGAGTGCGGTCGAACCGGCCAGCGACGATTCGCGACATCGGCATATCCTCCTGAAGAGCTAAGCGCCCCGCCGCATATCGGCGCGGCGCACGTCCACGCTGGGCATGCGCATGAGCGCGCGATACTTGGTGATGGTGCGCCTTGCAACTCTCAGGCCCTGCTGCGCGAGCAGGCGCGCGAGCTCGGCGTCGGAGAGCGGCGCACGCGGATCCTCGGCGGCGATGAGCTCCTTCATCACCGCGCGCACCGCGGTGGCCGAGGCGGCGCCGCCGTTTTCCGTGGCCAGGCGGCGCGAGAAGAAATGCTTGAACTCGAAGAGGCCGCGCGGGGTCGCCATGTACTTGTTGTTGGTCACGCGGCACACCGTCGACTCGTGCAGCCCGAGCTCGCCGGCGATGAGCTTCAGCGTGAGCGGCTTCATCGCCACCTCGCCGTACTCGAAGAACCCGCGCTGGCGCGCGACGATGGCGTCGGCGACGCGCTGGATGGTCGCGAAGCGCTGCTCGATGGAGCGCAGCAGCCAGCGCGCCTCCTGCAGGTGGCGGGCGAGGGACTGGTTCGAGCCCTTGCTCGAGAGCGCATCGGCATACGCCCGGTTGAGGCGCACGCGCGGCAGCGAAGCCGGGTTGATGATCGCCACCCAGCGGTCGCGCGCCTTCTTGACGATGACGTCGGGCACGACATAGCGCGCCTCCTGCGGGCCGAAGCGATGGCCGGGGCGCGGGTCGAGCGAGCGGATGAGCGCCCGCGCCACGTGCAGCATCTTCTCGTCGCAGCCGGCGGCGTGCTGCAGGCGGGCCCATTCGCGGTTGGCGAGCAGGCTGAGGTTGCCCTTGACGATGCGCAGCGCCACGTCGCGCCCGGCCGTTTCCGGCGGCAGCGCGTTCAGCTGCAGGGCGAGGCATTCCTCGAGCGAGCGCGCGCCGACGCCGGCCGGGTCGAGGCTTTGCACGAGGCGCAACGCGGCGCCGAAGTCCTCGGCCCGCACGTCCTGTTCCGGCGGCACGAGCGCCGCCAGCTCGTCGAACGAGAGCTTGAAATAGCCGTCGTCGTCCAGGCTGTCGATGATCATCTGCGCGAGGGCGCGGTCGCGGTCGCCCATCGGCGAGATCATGAGCTGCTCCCTCAGGTGCTGCTGCAGGGTGGGCTGGCCGTCGGCCGCGCCGCCCCAGTCGTCCTGCTCACGCTCGAGCGATCCACCCGAGCCGGTCGGCTCCTGCGGCACGACGATGTCGTCGACCGCGGCCGCGTCGCGCAGCGGCGTCGCTTCCGCCGCCTCGGGGTTCTCCTCGAGAAAGGGGTTGGCCGCGAGGGCCTGTTCCATCTCCTGCGCGAACTCGAGCGCCGACATCTGCAGCAGCTTGAGCGCCTGCTGCACCTGCGGTGTGAGGGTGAGATGCTGGCGAAGACGTAGCGCGATGGCGGGGGACATGAGTTTCCTTGTTTGCGGTCCCCTTGCGTACTGCAGGGAACGTGCCAGCCGCCCGCCGAAGGCCCGCGCCGACCGGCTCGCCCGCTTGCGCTGTAACCGTTTCCCAGGCCCGGTAGCAATTACCGCGCGCGGGCTCGGGTTTTGCTGAGCCGCGCGCATGAGCGACCGGCTCGAGCGCTATCGGCAGATGCGCGACTTCTCGATCACCCCCGAGCCCTCGGGCGAGAGGACGCGCTCGAGTAAGGTCAAGGCGCTGCGCTACTACGTGCAGCGCCATGCGGCGACTCGCCTGCACTACGACTTTCGCCTCGAGCTGGAGGGTGTGCTCAAGAGCTGGGCGGTGCCGAAGGGACCGAGCCTCGATCCGGCCGACAAGCGCCTCGCGATGCAGACCGAGGACCATCCGCTGGACTATGGCGACTTCGAGGGCGTGATCCCGGAGAAGCAGTACGGCGCGGGTGAAGTGCTGCTTTGGGACCAGGGCACATGGGTCGTGGAAGACCGCGATGCGCTCGAGGCGCTGCGCAAGGGCCGGCTGCACTTTCATCTCGAGGGCGAGAAGCTGCACGGCTCGTGGATACTCGCGCGCACGCGCGGTAACGACGACAAGCCGGCGTGGCTGCTCATCAAGCGCAACGACGAGGAGGCACGGCCTGGCTACCAGATCACCCTGGAGCGACCCGAAAGCGTGAAACGCCAGCCCAAGGCTGCAAAGTACGGCAAGCGCTCGGCGCTGCCGCAGTTCATTACGCCGCAGCTCGCGACGCTGGTCACGTCCCCGCCGGCGAGCGGCAGCTGGATCTACGAGGTGAAGCACGACGGCTACCGCATGCTCGCGCGGCTTACCAAGCGCGATGCGCGGCTCTTCACGCGCAGCGGCAAGGACTGGAGCGCAAAGCTGCCGTACCTGGCGAAGGAACTGAAGCAGCTCAAGCTCGAGGAGAGCTGGCTCGACGGCGAGATCGTCGTGCTGCGCGAGGATGGACGCGCGAGCTTCCAGGCGCTGCAAAACGCGTTCGAGTCGGGCCGCGACAGCCAGATCATCTACTACGTGTTCGATGCGCCTTTTCTCAAGGGGCAGGATTTGCGCGGGCTGCCGCTGGCCGAGCGCAAGGCGCGGCTCAAGGCGGCGTTCAGGGCGTCGCGCGCCGTGCGCTTCAGCGACCACCTCGAAGGCGAGGCGCACGAGGTGCTCGACAAAGCGTGCAAGCTCGGCCTCGAGGGACTGATCGGCAAGCGCACGGACGCGGTGTACGCGGCGGGGCGCACCAAGACCTGGATCAAGCTGAAGTGCCGCAGCCGCCAGGATTTCGTCATCGCCGGCTACAGCGCGCCGGCCGGCTCGCGCACCGGCTTTGGCGCGCTGCTGCTCGCGTTCTACGACCGGCAGATGAAGCTGCGCTACGCGGGCAAGGTCGGCACCGGGTTTGACGAACATCTCCTCGCCACCTTGGCGAAAAGGCTGTCCGGGATGAAGCGGTCCGATTCGCCGCTCGTCGATCCGCCGCGCGAGCGCGGCATCACGTGGGTGAAGCCGCAGCTCGTGTGCGAGGTGGCGTTCGCCGAGCGCACCGCCGACGGCATCCTGCGACAGGCGTCCTTCATGGGGCTGCGCGCGGACATTCCAGCGAAGTCCGTGGGCGAGGAGCGCGCCCAGGACCCGCCCGAGACGAAAGGCGACGCGAAAAGCGAAGCGCCGCAAGGCGTCAGGATCACGCACCCCGAGCGCATCGTCTATCCGGCGCTCGGCTTCACGAAGCTCGATCTCGCGCGCTACTACGATGCAGTGGCCGAGGCGCTGCTGCCGCATCTCGCCGGCCGGCCGCTCACGCTGGTGCGCTGCCCCGACGGCGTCGGCCGCGAGTGCTTCTACCAGCGTCACCTGGCGATGGGCGCAAGCCCCGGCGAGGTCAAGACGTTCAAGCGGCTTCGCTCGAGCAAGGGTTATTACATCTACGTCGACTCGCAGCGCGGCATCCTTTCGATGGTACAGAACGGCGCGATCGAAATGCATACGTGGGGTGCGACGCTGCCCGACACGCAGCACCCGGACCGCATCACCCTCGACCTGGATCCCGGCGAGGATCTGCCGTGGGCCGAACTGCGCCGGGCCGCGGAGATGACACGCAGGGTGGTCGAAGGCCTGGGGCTGAAATCCTTCCTCAAGACCACCGGGGGCAAGGGGCTGCATGTCGTCGTGCCGATCGCGCGCAAGTGGAATTGGGCCGAGGTGAAGGAGTTCTCGCGCCTCATTGCCGCGTTTCTGGTCAGGGCTGAGCCGGGATTCTTCACGGCGCGCATTGCGAAGGCCGAGCGGCCGGGCAAGGTGTTCGTCGATTATTTGCGCAACTCCGAAACGGCGAGCGCGGTCGCCGCATTCTCGGCGCGCGCGCGGCCGAACGCCGGGGTGTCTACGCCGCTACATTGGCAAGAGCTCGACGACGACCTGCGCGGCCGCTTCACCGTGCTTACCGTGCCGAAGCGGCTCGCGCAGCTAAGGAAGGATCCGTGGGACGGCTATGCCGCTGCTGCCCGGCAGCCGCTGACCGAGAAGATGCGCGCCGCGCTGCGCGGCGCCTGAGCACGACGCGAAAACGTCCAACCGGGCGCGCCTGCGGCGCGCGGATGTCGCCGCGCTGCGACGCCGGATACGAGATCGCGAGTAGAACTTCCCGCCGCGGCCCGGCGGGCTCGCAGCAAGCCGCTGACGCGAAGGCGAAAAATTGCGGCTGAGCCGATCGGACCGGGAGGCGAGCGCTGGTACGCAAGTTGCGTTCCTCATCGTATCCATCCTGCAAAAGCTACAACGGAGTGCATAAGTGCCCCATCTGCTGCTTGTCGATGACGATCCCGAAGCGCTCGAGTGGCTTTCCGAGCTCGCCAAGGGCGAAGGCTTCAGCGTCGCCCAGGCCGACTCGCTGCGCGCCGCGCGCATCCATCTCTCGCGCCTGCAACCGGACGTGCTGCTCACCGACCTGCAGCTTCCCGACGGCCAGGGCATCGAGCTGGTCAAGGACCTCGAGTCGCGCGAGTCCACCGAGGTTATCCTGATCACCGGCCACGCGAGCGTCGAGAGCGCCGTCCAGGCGCTGCGCCTGGGCGCCAGCGACTACCTAGTGAAGCCGGTCGATGTGGAGCGCCTGCGCTCGATCCTGCGCCGCGTGCCGCGCACGGGCGAGCTGCGCGCCGAGATCGGCGAGCTGCGCGAGGAGCTGCGCAAGCTCGGCCGCTACGGGCACCTGCTCGGCTCCTCGCCGCCGATGCAGAAGCTTTACGACCAGATCGGCCGCGTCGCCCCCACCTCGGCGACCGTCATGCTGATCGGCGAAAGCGGCACCGGCAAGGAGCTCGCCGCGCAGACCATCCACGAGATGAGCCGGCGCAAGCGCGCGCCTTTCCTGCCCCTCAACTGCGGCGCCGTGTCGCCGAACCTGATCGAGAGCGAGCTCTTCGGCCACGAGAAGGGCAGCTTCACCGGCGCCGACCGGCAGCACAAGGGCTACTTCGAGCGCGCGCACGGCGGGACGCTGTTCCTCGACGAGATCACCGAGATGCCGCAGGAGCTGCAGGTCAAGCTGCTGCGCGTGCTCGAGACCGGGACGTTCATGCGTGTCGGCACGACCACGCCGATCGCCGCCGACGTGCGGCTCATCGCCGCGACCAACCGCAATCCCGAGCAGGCGGTCGCCGACGGCAAGCTGCGCGAGGACCTGTACCACCGCCTGAACGTGTTCCCGATCGCCATGCCGCCGCTGCGCGACCGCGGCACCGACATCGAGCTGCTGGCGCAGCATTTCCTCGACGTGCTGAACCGCCAGGAGAGCGCGGCGAAGAGCTTCGCGCCGGCGACCATCGCGGCGCTGTACGCGCACACCTGGCCGGGCAACGTGCGCGAGCTCAAGAACTATGCGCAGCGTGCGTTCATCCTCGCCGACGAGGTGATCGACGCCCACCTCGCGCCGGCGACCGTGGCGCAGCGCGAATCGGCGCCGCTGCTTTCGGTGCGCGTCGGCACGACCCTCGAGGAGGTGAGCCGGCGGCTCATCGAAGCGACGCTCGCCGAATGCGGCTCGAAGCGCAAGGCCGCCGACATGCTCGGCATCAGCCTGAAGACCCTGTACAACCGCCTCGCGGCTTACAAGGAGGAGAGCGCCGGCCGCGGCGAGCCGGCCGAGGAGTACGAAGAACGAGACGCGGCATAGAGGTTGCTTTTTCGTTGGGCGACTTTTCCTTCAGGAGCAAGCCATGGCTAACGAGCAGACCAGCACCCGTAACCCGCAGCAGACCGTGGACCGGCTGAGCCAGTCCGCGCACCAGGCCGTCGACCGTGCGGCGAGCGCCGCGTCGGCATATGCCGAGCGCTTCGGCGAGAAGGGCGAGGAATGGATGCAGATGCCGCAGGATTGGCTGGAGACGGCGCGCGATTACGTGCGTGAGAATCCGCTGCAGGCGATCGGCATGGCCGCCGCCGCCGGGTACCTGCTCAGCATCCTGATGCGCAGCCGCGACTAGGTTCATGGAGCCCGCACGCAGGGCCGCGCCGGGGCTCGGCGACGCGCTCGCGCGCCTGATCGCCGAGGCGCGGCAGCTGCTCGCCGACTATGCGCTGCTCACCGTCCTCGACGCGCGGCGCGCGGCGATCCGCCTGGCGTGGATCCTCGGCGCGGTGCTCGTCGGCGCGGTGCTGATCGTCACTTCCTGGATGGGCCTCGTGTCGGCGGGCATCATGTTCGCGTGGGGCCACGGCGCGTCGTGGCCGGTCGCGCTTGGCATCGCCGCGCTCATCAACCTCGTCGCGGCCGGCGTGCTCGTCTGGTTCACGCTCAAGCTTGCCAAGGAGCTGCCCTTCACCGCGCTCCTGCGCCAGCTGCGCGGCGATGCGCCCGAGCCGCCACAGAAAGTCACATGATCCCTCCCGACCAAGAGATCTACGAAGTCGAGAAGCGCATCGCCGAGCGCCGGCAGCGCGTCGAGACCGTGTTCCGGGAAACCGGCCGGCAGAGCGTGCGCGCGCTGACCTCGCCATGGGCGCTGGGCGCCGCGGCGCTGCTCGGCTTCGTCGTCGCGGGCGGCGTGCGCCTGCGCCACCGCGACAGCGCGCACGTCGCTCCGAGCACCAAGACAGCCGCGCAGGCGGGCACGATCTCGAGCATCGCCATGGCCGCGGCGACCTGGTTCATCAAGTCGCAATTCGGCTCGCCGGTGGAAATGGCGCGTTTCTTCATCGACAAGGTCCGCGCGAGGAAGGGCAAGCCGTCGATGGCGACGGCGCCCACGCTGCGACCGGCGTCGGGTGTTCCCGACAGACTGCGACCGAGGCGTCGAGAAGCAACGACCGCCGGCTAGAAATTCGGACGATAGGCACGCGCGCCGCGGGAAGCTAGGCTTCCCGATCGGATGTCGCCTTCCCCGCTGATTCCCCGGCTGGCCCGCATTTCCAGGACCGCCTATGGCCTCGTCGCGCTGCTCGGCGCGATGGCCATTTGGGGCTGGGCCATCGACGTGCCGGTGCTGCGCGATCTCGGCGCGGACTTCGCGCCGATGCCGCCGTCGGGCGCGCTGGCCTTCGTGCTGCTGGCGAGCAGCTTCTTCGCCGCGCGCGAGGCGCGCCTGCGCGCCTCGCGCGCGGCGGCGGCGCTCGCAGCCGTGATCGCGCTGCTCACGCTCGTCGAGGCGCTCGCCGGCGTGCGGCTCGGCATGAGCTTCGCGTGGCTCGCGCCGTACCAGAGCGCCGACATGCCGGCGCGCATGTCGATCGCGGCCTGCCTGACGCTGCTTCTCCTCGCGGCGGCGACGCCGCTCGAGCGTGCGCCGAAGGTGTTCGGCATGTGCGCGAACAGCGTCGCCGCGGGGGTGATCGGCGCGGTGGCGTTCTTCGCGCTGCTCGGCCTGAGCCTGCGCGTGCTGCGCTTCGACATCGCCGCACCGCTGCTCGGCTTCTCGGCCCCCGCCGCCGTGGCCACGATGCTGGCGGCCATCGCGCTGGCCGCTGCGCGCCCGACGCCATGGCTCATCGATACGCTGAGCGGCGCGCGGACCGGCGCGGTCGTGACGCGCTGGCTCCTGCCGGCGGCGTTCATCGTTCCGCTGGCCGTCGGCTGGATGCGCCTGTTCGCCGAGCGCGAGGGCATCTTCGGCGAAGCGTTCGGCATGGCGCTGTTCACCGTGCTGATGATCGTCACGCTCTCGGCGCTGATCGTCTGGGTCGCGCGCACGCTCGACCAGATCGAGGCGCAGCGCGCGCACGCCGAAGGCGAGGCGACCGAGCAGCGCGAGTGGCTGCAGGTCACGCTGGCGAGCGTGGGCGACGGCGTGATCGCCACCGACGCGGCCGGCCGCGTGCGCTTCCTCAACCCGGCGGCGCAGCGGCTCACCGGGTGGCGCGCGGCCGAGGCGGCCGGCCGGCCGATCGACGAGCTGGTGCAGCTCTTCGACGAGCGCAACGGCGGGCCGCTCGCCAATCCGCTGAAGAGCACGCTGCAGAGCCGCAGCGCGGCCGCGGCGGGCGGCGAGCCGGCGCTGCGCTCGAGGAGCGGCGCGGCGCATCCCGTGGCGGTCAATGCCGCGCCGATCGTCGACGCAGGCGCCGCGCTGCGCGGCGCGGTGCTCGTGCTGCGCGAGGTGGCGGCGCAGCGCCAGGCCGAGCGCGCGATGCGCGAGGCCTACACCGAGCTCGACCAGCGCGTCGTGCGCCGGACCGCCGCTCTCGAGCGCGCCAGCGCCGCGCTGCGTGAACGAAACGCGCTGCTCAACGCCATCACCACCGGCACGCCCGACCTCATCTACGCGAAGGACCGCGAGGGGACGCTGCTCATGGCGAACCCCGCCTGGATGAAGGCGGTCGGCTCGGCCGGGCGCGAGCGCGCGGCGCTCGACGATTCGGACCGCCTGGTGCTCGAGTCGGGCGAGACCATGATCCTCGAGGAGATCATCGGCGGACGGACCTACCTCGTCTCGAAGTCGCCGCTGCGCGACGAGCACGATCGCGTCATGGGCCTGATCGGCGTCGCGACCGACATCACCGAGCGCAAGCAGGCGCAGCGCGAGCTCGAGAAGCTCGTGGTCGCCGAGCAGCGCCTGCGCGCCGAGGCGGAGCGCGCCAACCGCGCCAAGGACGAGTTCCTCGCCATCGTCTCGCACGAGCTGCGCTCGCCGCTCAACGCGCTGCGCGGCTGGAGCCACCTGCTCGCCACCACGCGGCCGCTCGACGGGTCGCTCATCGAGCGCGCCTCGCGCGCGATCAAGCGCAATGTCGACCACCAGACGCGCCTGATCGACGACTTGCTCGACACATCGCGCATCGTCAGTGGCAAGCTCACCATCGACCGGCGCGTGGTCAACCTGTGCGAGATCGTGATCGCCGCGCTCGACGCGGCGCGGCCGGTGGCCGCGGCGAAGGCGATCGAGCTGCGCTTCACCCCGGACGACCCGGACATCATGGTGATCGGCGACTCGGGGCGCCTGCAGCAGGTGGTCTCGAACCTGCTCTCCAACGCGGTCAAGTTCACCCCGGAGAAGGGCGAGGTGTCGGTGCGCCTGATGAAGAACGCCGAGCGGGTGCAATTGCAGGTGAAGGACAACGGCATCGGCATTGCGCCCGAGTTCCTGCCGCACGTCTTCGACCGCTTCAGCCAGGCGGACACGTCCGCTGCGCGCCGCGCCGGGGGGCTCGGCATCGGCTTGGCGCTGGTGCGGCATATCGCGCTCCTGCACGGCGGCCAGGTGCGCGCCGACAGCCCCGGCGTCGGGCGCGGCGCGACCTTCACCATCGATCTGCCCGGTGCGCCGGCGGCGGCGGTGCTGGCGCTGGCCGACGCGCCCTCGCAGAACGAACGGCGCCGCTCGACCGCAGGCGCGCTCGCCGCCGTGCGCGTCTGGATGGTCGACGACGACACCGACGCGCACGAAGTCGTCTCGTTGACGCTGCACCAGGCGGGCGCCGAGGTGCAGGCGTTCGGCGCGAGCGCGGAGCTGGCCGCGGCGCTCGAGGCGAAGCTGCCGGCGGGCGGGCCCGTGGTGCTGCTCATCGACCTTGCGATGCCCGGCGAGGACGGCTTCACGGCGCTGCGCCGCGCGCGCGCGATCGAGATGGCGCGCGGCTGCGAGCGCACCATTCCTGCCATCGCGCTCACCGCGTTCACCCAGATCGAGCGCGAGCGCCTGACGGCGGCCGGCTTCGCCGACCGCGTCGACAAGCCGGTCGACGCCGACAAGCTGATCGCCGCGATCCGCGCCGCGTTGAAGACCGAGCAGCGCGGCGAGCGGCGCTCGGTCGCCTCCTAGCCGTATCTGGCTGTCCGCTTTTCGCGGCGCACGGGCGTGCGTCCGCGCGGGGAAGCGCGTTAAGCGATAGAGTGCGCCGGGAAAAAGCCGATGGCGCCACAACAAAGCGAACACGCAGACCGCGACGCGCTGCGCCGTTTCCAGGCGGCGATGGACATGTCGGCCGACGCCATTTTCCTCACCGAGCGCGCGAGCATGCGCTTCATCTACGTGAACGATGCGGTCTGCGCCGAGCTCGGCTACTCACGCGAGCAGCTGCTGCGCATGGGCCCGCAGGACATCTTCGCCAGGTCGCGGGCGCTTCTCGAAGCTTCCTTCGACGAGCTGATCGCCCGGGGCGGCGACCCCGCGCCCCAGGAGCTGTCCTATCGCGCCGCGAACGGCCACGAGCGCTGGACCGAGATCCACCGGCGCGCGCTGCGCGCCGGCGACGACTGGATCGTCGTCACGGTCGCGCGCGACATCACTGACCGCAAGATCGCCGAGCAGCGCAGCGCGCGGCACTTGCGCCGCCAGGAGCGCATCGCGCGCTTCGGCCAGGAGGCGATCGCCACGCGCGATGCCGCGATCCTCGCCGGCGACGCGGTGCAGACGGTCCTCGAAGCGCTCGGCGCCGAGGCGGTGGGGTACCTGGAGCCCGGGCCGTCCGCCGGGCAGGCGGTGCTGCGCAAGCTCGTCGGCGCGGGCGACCCTACTGCGCACGTCGGCGTCGTGCCGCTCCGGCCCGGGCAGGCGCTGGCGCGCGCGTTCGCGGGCGACGCACCGCTGCTCGCCGGCGGGAGCGACCTCGGCATGCACTGGTGCGCCGGCTGCTCGAGCGTCGCGCTGGTCGGCGTGCGCGGCGAGCAGGCGGTGCGCGGCGTCCTCTGCGCGGGCCACAAGGCGCCCGAGGAATTCGACGCCGAGGCGCTGAACTTCCTCGGCGCCGTGGCGAGCGTGCTGTCGGCCGGGCTGCAGCGCATCGACAGCGAAGCGCGCCTGTCCTACCTCGCGCAGTTCGACGCGCTCACCGGGCTGCCCAACCGGGCACTGCTGCTCGACCGCTTCTCCCAGGCGCTCGTGCAGGCGCGACGCCGCCAGACGTCGCTCGGCGTGCTGTTCATCGACCTCGACGAGTTCAAGGCCGTGAACGACACGCTCGGCCACGCGGCGGGCGACGAGCTGCTCAAGCTCACGGCGAGCCGCCTGCAGGAGGCGGTGCGGGCTGGCGACACGGTGGCGCGCATCGCCGGCGATGAGTTTGCGGTGGTGCTTGCCGACCTTGCCCGCATGGACGACGCCGCGCTGGTAGCCCAGAAGGTGATCACGCGGCTCGCGCAACCGATCGCCTTGCGCGGGCAGGAGACGCTCGTCACCGCGAGCATCGGCATCGCCACCTTTCCGAGCGACGGGCAGGAATGCGAAGCGCTGCTCGCCGCGGCCGACGCGGCGATGTACCGGGCGAAGCAGTCGGGCCGCAACATGTACCAGTTCTTCACCGCCGACCTGAACGTGCGCCTGCGCGCGAGAGTGCAGACCCTGGCAGAGCTGCGGCGCGCGCTCGAGCGCGGCGAGCTCGAGGTGCATTACCAGCCGAAGTTCGATCTGCGCCGGCGCATGCCGTGCGGCGCGGAAGCGCTGCTGCGCTGGCGCCATCCGTCGCGCGGCCTGACGCCGCCCGCCGAATTCATACCCCTGCTGGAAGAATCCGGACTGATCGTTCCGGCGGGCGAGTGGGTGCTCGAGCGCGCCTGTCGCGACCTCAAGGAAACGCAGGGGCTCGGCCACGCTGCGCTGCCGGTGGCCGTGAACCTGTCGGCGCGCCAGTTCCGCCAGCGCGATCTGGCGCCGCGGCTGCGCAGCATCGTCGACGCGGTAGGCGTGGCGCCCGAGCTGATCGACCTCGAGATCACGGAAAGCCAGCTGATGCAGGACGCCGAGCACGCGGTGGCCGTGTTGCGCGAGCTGCGCGAAGCGGGCATCGGCCTCGCGATCGACGATTTCGGCACCGGCTACTCGAGCCTCTCGTACCTGACGCGCTTCCCCGTCTCGGCCCTGAAGATCGATCGCTCCTTCGTGCTGCGCTCGCTGGAAGAGCAGGCCGCCGCGGCGATCGTGCGCACCATCATCGAGATGGCGCATACGCTCGGCTTCACCGTGATCGCCGAAGGCATCGAGACCGAGGCTCAGGCGGCGTTCCTGCAAGGCCTGGGCTGCGACCAGGGCCAGGGCTACCTTTTCGCGCGCCCGGCGCCGATCGCCGCGCTGCGCCAGTTGATGCCGCGCTTGCCGGACGAGCCGCTCAGGAGCCCCTAGGAGGCGCTTCGCCGTAGGCGCCGAGCGGCGGCGCTACCGCCTCGAGCGGCTTGCGCTCCGCGTCGACGCCGAGGAACGCGGCGACGAGCGCCGCGCTGCACATCAGCGCGGCGGCGAAGGCGTACGCGGCGAACAGATGGGTGCGGCTGCCGCCCTCGATCATCGCGCCGAAGAGCGGCGGGCCGGCGAAGCCGCCGAGCGCGGTGCCCGCCGCATAGAAAAGCGAGATCGCCACCGCGCGCATCTCGAGCGGAAACACCTCGCTCACCGTCAGGTAGGCCGAGCTCGCCGCCGCCGAAGCGACGAAGAAGATGCTCGACCACGCGAACGCCAGGCCGAGCGGACCGATCAGCGACGCGCTGAAGGCGTAGCCGGTGGCGAACAGCCCGATTCCGGACAGCGCATAGGTGCTGGCGATCATCACGCGCCGGCCGAGCGCGTCGAAGAGCCGCCCGAGCACGAGCGGGCCCAGGAAGTTGCCCACCGCGAAGGGAAAGATGTAATAGCCGACGCTCGCTTCCGGGACGCCGTAGAAGCGCGCGAGGACGAGCCCATAGGTGAAGAAGATGGCGTTGTAGAAGAAGGCCTGCGAAGCCATGAGCGTGAGGCCGAGCACGGTGCGGCGCCGGTAGCGGCCGAGCAGCACGCGCAGGATCTGCGTCCACGAGGCGCCGCCGAAGGCGCGCAGCGCCATGCCGCCGGGACGCGGCTCGTGCGCTACGCCGATCTCGGCTTCGATCGCGCCCACGATCGTCTCCGCTTCTTCGCCCCGGCCGTGCGTCAGCAGCCAGCGCGGGCTTTCCGGCATGTGCCGGCGCACGAGCAGGATGCCGAAACCGAGCATCGCCCCGAGGCCGAACGCGAGCCGCCAGGCGATGTCCGGGGCAAGCAAGCCCGGCCGCAGGAGCACGATGCTCAGGGCGGCGCCCAGGGCCGCGCCGACCCAGAAGCTGCCGTTGACCGCGAGATCGACCGTGCCGCGCAGGCGCGCCGGAATGAGCTCGTCGATCGCCGAATTGATGGCGGCATACTCGCCGCCGATGCCGAAGCCGGTGAGCGCGCGGCACAGGGCGAACGTGAGGAGGCTGAACGAGAGCGAGGTAAGCACCGTGGCGGCGAGATAGACCGCCAGCGTGGCGAGGAACATGCGCTTGCGGCCGAGCCGGTCGGCGAGCCGGCCGAACACCAGCGCGCCGGCGACCGCGCCGCCGACATAGGCCGAGGCCGCCCAGCCGATCTCGGCGGCGGAAAGTCCGAGCGTGTCGGCACGCCCGAGCGTCGGGCCAAGGGCGCCGACCACCGTCACCTCGAGGCCGTCGAGCAGCCAGCTCACGCCGAGCGCGATCACTACCCGCCAGTGCCAGCGCGACCATGGCAGGCGGTCGAGGCGGGCCGGGATCGCGCTCTCGAGCATCGGTATAGTCTTGGACCGGGGAGGAGGCGAAATGATCGGCTTCATCGGCCTGGGCGTGATGGGCGAGCCCATGTGCCGCCATCTGGCGGCGAAAAGCGGAAGCGCCGTGCTTGCTTTCGACCTGCGGCGCGAGCCGCTCGAGCGGCTCGCCGTGCTCGGCGTGGCAGCGGCGTCGGCGGTACGCGACGTCGCCGAGCGTTGCGAATGGGTGTTCCTGTCGCTGCCCGGCGGCGCGGAGGTGAAGGAGACGTGCGTCGGACACGCGAGCCTGCTCATGCTCCTCAAGCCCGGCAGTACCGTGGTCGATCTCGGCACCACGCCGGTCGCCACGACGCGCGAGCTGCACGGCCGCTTCGCGGCGCGCGGCATCCATTTCGTCGACGCGCCGGTCGCGCGGACGCGCGCCGCCGCGCAGGAAGGCAGGCTGTCGGCGATGGTGGGCGCGGCCGAAGCCGATTTTGCGCGGGTGCAGCCGCTGCTCGCGCACTTCGCGAGCGACGTCACGCGCTGCGGCGGACCCGGCGCCGGACAGGCGATGAAGATCATCAACAACATGGTGCTGTTCCAGAACGTCGTGGCCCTCGCCGAGGCGCTCGCGCTCGTGCGCGGCCTCGAGCTCGATGCCGCCCTGGCCCTGCAGGTGCTGGCGAAGGGATCCGCGGACAGCTTCGCGCTGCGCAACCACGCGATGAAGGCGATGCTTCCGGAAGACTACCCCGAGCGTGCCTTCTCGGTGAGCTACGCGCTGAAGGACATCGGCTACGCGCTCGAGCTCGCGCGACTGGTGGGCGCCGAGCTGAGCGGCGCGGCGAACGCGCAGGCGCTCCTCGAGCGCGCCGCCGCGGCGGGCCATGCCGCGGAATACTTCCCCGTAATCGCAAGAGTGATTCGATAATCCGGCGCACCATGAACGGAAATCCGCTCGACCTGCGCGCCTGGCTGGCAGCGATCGACAAGCTCGGCGAGCTGCGCGAAGTACGCGGCGCCGACGCGAAGCTGGAGCTCGGCGCGATCAGCGAGCTCAACGTGAAGCGCGAAGGGGCGCCGGCGCTCCTTTTCGACGAGATCGCCGGCTACCCGAAGGGCTTTCGCGTTCTGACCTGCAGCACGTCGAGCCCGGCGCGCCTGTCCTCGATCCTGCGGCTGCCGCTGCAGCGCACGCACAAGGGCCTCGTCGAGGCGCTGCGCGGCCGGCCGGCGCAGTGGCAGGGCGCGGCGCGCGACTTTCCCCGCATGACCGTGCGGCAGGGCGCGGCGCTCGAGAACGTCGAGCGCAAGCCGGACCTGCTGCGCTTCCCCGCGCCGCTCTGGCACGAGCACGACGGCGGTCCCTATATCGGTACCGGCTGCTCGGTGGTGACCCGCGATCTCGGCTCCGACTGGATCAACGTCGGCACGTACCGGGTGCAGCTGCTCGACGCCCGGCACGTCGCGCTCGACATGGTTCCGGGAAAGCACGGCCGCATCCATTACGAGAAGCACAAAGCCGCGGGCAAGCGCTTTCCGGTCGCCATCGTGCTCGGCGCCGATCCGCTGACTTACCTCATCTCCGGCATCGAGGTGCCGTTCGGCATGTGCGAGTACGACTACATGGGAGCGATCCTCGGCGAGCCGGTTCAGGTCCTGTCGGGAGAAAAAACCGGCCTGCCGTTCCCCGCCGCGGCGGAAATCGTGCTCGAGGGTTTCGTCGAGCCGAACGACGAGCGCAGCGAAGGACCGTTCGGCGAATTTCACGGCTACTACCCCGGCAAGGAGGGCAGCGCCCCCGCCGTCACGGTCGAGTGTGTCTACTTCAGGAACGAGCCGATCATCATCGGCAGCCCGCCCGCCAAGCCGCCGAACGACTACTCTTATTCCAAGGCGGTGATGCGCTCGGCGCTGCTGCACGACGCGCTGGTCGCGGCCGGCGTGCCCGACGTTGCCGCTGTCTGGGCGCACGAGATCGGCGGCGCCCGCATGTTCAACGTCGTCGCGATCAAGCAGCGCTACGCCGGGCACGCGCGCCAGGCGGGGCACATCCTCTCGCAGTGCGGCGTCGGCGCGTACATGTCGCGCTACTCCGTGGTGGTCGACGAGGACATCGATCCAGCCAACCTCCAGGAGGTCATGTGGGCCGTGGCGACGCGCACCGACCCGGCGATCGACATCGACATCATCCAGCGCGGCATGGGCTCGAAGAACGACCCGATGTTCGTCGCCTACCCGTACGCGGCGCCGTTCAGCTCCAAGGCCGTGATCGACGCCTGCCGGCCGTGGGATCACCTCGCCGAGTTTCCCGCGGTCGCCGAGGCGAGCAAAGCGCTGCAGGAGAAGACCCGCGCGAAGTGGAAGGACCTGCTCGGCTAGGAGCCGGGTTCAGCGGCCGAAGAGCTTGCGCGCGCGCTCGGCGAGCGGGATGAGCACGCGCAGGAGCTCCTCGGGATCGCATGGCTTCGCGAGGTGGTGGTCGAAGCCGATCTGCTGCGCGAGCAGGCGGTCCGAGCCCTGGGTCCAGGTGCCCGAGATGGCGACGAGCAGCGGTGCCGGCAGCGGATAAAACATGTTGCGCAGCTCCTGCGCCACCGCGTAGCCGCTCATGCCGGGCATCTGCAGGTCGATGACGGCGACGTCCGGCCTGAGAAAGCGCGCCGCCTTAAGCACCTCCTCGCCGCGGTGCACCCCCTGCACGCTGTGGCCCTCGTCGCGCAGGATCGTGGCGAGCGTCCACACCGTGTCGCGATCGTCGTCGGCAATGAGGATGCGCAGTCCCAAGCGCGCTGATTGTAGGGACCTCTTTATGACAGGAATTAGCGCGCGTGCAGCTTCTGCAGCAACGCGACCAGAGCGTGGATCTCGACCGGCTTCACGAGGTAATGGTCGAAGCCCGCCATGCGCGCGGCGAGCTTGTCGGAGGGCTCGGCCGCGCCGGTCACGGCGACGATCACCGGCTTCGGCGCGCGTTTGTAATCGCGTAGCGCGCGCGCCACATCGAAGCCGGTGGTCTCGGGCATGCCGATGTCAAGCAGCACGACGTCCGGGCGGGTGCTGTCCGCCTGCCGGATCGCGGAGGCTCCGGAATAGGCGGCCGAGGCGTGGTATCCCTGAACGTTGAGCAACGCGACGAGCGCGTCTGCGGCATCCTTGTTGTCGTCGACGACGAGAATCGTCAGCGGCGCAGCCATTGCGCCCGAGTCTAGCGGAAAAGGTCCTCCGGCAAACGTCCGAGTAGCTAGCGGCCGAGCGCCTGGCGCAGGTCTTCCGCGGAGAGCGGCTTCACGAGGTGCAGGTCGAAGCCGGCCTCGCGCGAGCGCCGCCGGTCGGACTCCTGGCCAAGGCCGGTGACCGCGGCGAAGCGCACCGCCGCCAGTCCCGGCTGCTCGCGCAGCCGCCGCGCGAGCTCGAAGCCGTCCATCCCCGGCATGCTGATGTCGAGCAGCACGACCTCGGGCGGATGCTCTCGCGCGGCGCGCAGCGCGCCCGGGCCGTCGTGCGCCACCTCGACCTCGTGGCCGAGCTCGCGCAGCACCGCCTCCAGCGTGCGCGCGGCATCGACGTTATCGTCGACGATCAGCACGCGCTTGGGCGCGTCGCTGTTCGGCCGGCCGCCGCGCGAGGCCGGCCGCGCCTCGCGCTTTGCGGGGGCGAGCGGTAGCCGCACGACGAACTCGCTGCCCCGGCCGCGCCCCTCGCTATGCGCCTCGACGCGTCCGCCCTGCAGCTCGACCAGGCTGCGCGCGAGCGCGAGCCCGATGCCTAGACCGCCGCGCGAGCGGCCCACGCTGTCCTCGGCCTGGGCGAACATCTCGAACAGCCTGGGCATCGTGTCGGGCGGAATGCCGATGCCGTTGTCCCGCACGCGGATCACCGCCTCGTTGCCCTCGCGCTCGGCGGCGAGCGAGATCCGCCCGCCCTCGTCGGTGTACTTGGCGGCGTTGTTCAGAAGGTTGGCGAATACCTGCGCGAGGCGCACGAAATCGGCGTCGACCACGACCGGCTCGGCGGGCAGGTTGAGCGTGAAGTGGTGCCGTGCCGCCTCGATCGCCGGCCGGCTGGTCTCGACCGCGCTCAGCACCACGGAGGCGAGCTCGACCGGCTCGCGGCGCACCTCGACCTTGCCGCGCGTGATGCGCGACACGTCCATCAGATCGTCCACCAGCCGCACCAGGTGGTCGACCTGCCGCTCCATGATGGCGCGCGCCCGCGCCGCCGGCTCGCTCGCCGGGTCGACCATGTGCAGCAGCTGCAGGCCGTTGCGGATCGGTGCAAGAGGGTTGCGCAGCTCGTGCGCGAGCATGGCGAGGAAGCGGTCCTTCTGCCGGCTCGCCTCCTCGAGCGCGCGCAGCATCTGCCGGCGCTCGCCGATGTCGCGCGCTACCTTGGATGCGCCGACGATGCGGCCCGCCGCGTCGCGGATCGGCGAGACGGTGAGCGAGATGTCGAGCCGACGCCCGTCCTTCGCCACGCGCACGGTATCGAAGTGCTCGATGCGCTCGCCCCGGCGCAGCCGGGCGAGGATCGAGCGCTCCTCCGCGTGCCGCTCCGGCGGGATGATGAGCAGAATCGGCCGGCCGACCGCCTCCCCGGCGGTCCAGCCGAAGATGCGCTGCGCGCCGGCGTTCCACGACTCGATGATGCCGTCGAGCGACTTGCTGACGATCGCGTCGTCGGAGGATTCGACGATCGCCGCGAGCCGCGCCTGCAGCTCGTCGCGGCGCTTGAATTCCGTGATGTCGCGGAAGTAGACCGCCACGCCGCCGTTGCTCACCGGCGAGGCGCTGATCTCGAACCAATGCCCGTAGTGCTCGTAGAAGTACTCCATGCGCTCCGGCTGCCGGTGCACGATCACGCGCTGGTACATGTGGTCCACCGGGTTGCCCACTGCGTGCGGAAACGCTTCCTGCCAGGTCTTGCCGAGCACGTCGGCGCGCTTGCGCCCGGTAATGCGCTCGGCCGCCGCATTCATATGGGTCATGCGCCAGTCCGGGCCGTAGGCGACGAACCCTTCGAACAGTCCCTCGAGGAAATCGCTCGCCTCCGCCTGCAGGCGCCGCGCGCGCTCGAGAGCGGCCTCTTCGCTCAAGAACGGGCCCTCACGCCCGCCAGAACCTTTTCCGCGGTGAGCGGCATGTTCTTCTTCAGCCAGAGCAGCGCCGCCTGGCCGAGCGGCATGTCGGTCGCGCGGCGCTCGCCGGCGGCAAGCGACAGGAGCAGGCGCGACAGCGGCGTGTCGAGCGCGTCGCGCGCCGCCTGCGCTACCGCTTCGTCGAAGCGCGCATAGTCGCGCGCGGGAATGAGGTGGGTGTGGACCTTGCAAACGCACTCGAGCGGTCCGCCGTAGGAGCGCTCGTCGAGGTTGTCCATGTAGTACGCGCAGAAGAGCGAAAAGGTCTGCAGGCGCGCGAGCTGGTTCCAGTACTCCTCCAGGCGAATCGCGGCGTCACGCTGGCCTTGCTGCCACAGCACGTCCACCATCTCACCATAGGCCCGCACGGCGGGATATCGCAGCCGCAGGCTGGCAATCGCGCCACCGACGGCCGTGTGGAAAGCCGTCCATTCCGGTCGACCGTCGCGCATGAAGCTCGCGAGCGTCTGCTCCGTGTCGAGGAACACCAGCTGCCCGGCCGCCACGAGGGCCGCCACGTCGGTACCGGATGCGCGCAAGGCGGCTTCGAACGCAGCACGATGCGGCGGCGTCGCGACGAGCAGCGCCGCGTCGCCGGCCTGCAGGCCGGCGGCGATGTATTGCGTTACCGCTTCGGCGAGGGAATCGACGTCCTGATAGACCTGCACGATGTGGTCACCGAGCGCGGGCCGCGCGAGCAGCTCGCTCCAGTCACGCCTTGCGCTCACGAGCCGCTCCCCGAAACAAACGATGCGGCGATTCTATCGAGCACTGCCGTTCCACTTCTATCGCCGCCCTGTCGGGAAATCCCCGACGGCTAGAGCAGCACCTCGACTTCGGCTTTGCCCTCGCGCGACACGAGGTTCACGGCGACGCTCGAATCGTGACGCCGCACCATCAGGTCGACGCGCGCCTCGCCGAGCGGCAGCCGCTTGATGGAAAGCCACTCGATGAAGTGCGGCAGCCGCGGCCGCCTCATCACCAGGCGTGAGGCGGCGCAGTCGATGTCGATGCCGAGGCAGGCCTGCAGGAGCGCGAAGGGCGCGACTGCCGCCCACGCCTGCGGCGCGCAGGCGACGGGGTAGAGGGTCGGCGCCTTGCCGCGCTTGCGCTCGAAGCCGCAGAACAGCTCGGGCAGCCGTCGCAGGTGCATGTGCGAAGCCGCGTCGAAGAGCGCAGTGGTAAGCGCGAGGGCTTCCTGCGAATGCCCGTAGCGCGAAAGGCCGAGGCCGAGGAGCGCGTTGTCGTGCGGCCATACCGAGCCGTTGTGGTACGAGGCGGGGTTGTAGCGCCGCTCGCGCGCCGAGACCGTGCGAACGCCCCAGCCGGTGAAGAAGTCGGGCTCGAGCAGTCCCCGGGCGATGCGCGCCGCGCGCTCGGGCGCGGCGATGCCGGTGAAGAGCAGCTGCGCGGCGTTGGACGTGCGCACCTCGCAGCGCTGCTTGTGCCCGTCGAGCGCGAGCGCATAGGTCCCGAGCTCGTCGCACCAGAACGATTCCTCGAAGCGCCGCTGCAGCTTCTCGGCTTTCAGCGCCAGGTCGGCCGACAGCGGATAGTCGTTCATGTCGACGGCGAGTTGCGCCGCGAGGCGCAGCGCGAGGTAGACATAGCCCTGCACCTCGCACAGTGCGATCGGCGGCTCGGCGAGCCGGCCGTCGGCGTGGAACACCGAGTCGTCGGAGTCCTTCCAGCCCTGGTTGCAGAGCCCCGTGCTGCGCCGCCTGCCGTACTCGATGAAGCCGTCGCCGTCCCGGTCGCCGTAGCGCTCGATCCATTCGAGCGCGGCGCGCACGTTCGGCCAGATCGCCTCCAGCGTCGCGCGGTCGCGCGTACGCTGCCAGTACTGCCCGGCGAGCGCGACGAAGAGCGGCGTCGAGTCGATCGATCCGTAGTAGCGCGCGAACGGCACCTCGCCGAGCCGCGCCAGCTCGCATTCACGCACCTCGTGCAGGATCTTGCCCGGCTCGGCGTCCGCCGCCGCGTCCTCGTCCTGCGCCTGGTGCGCGGCGAGGAAGCGCAGCACGCCGCGCGCCACGGCCGGCTCGAGCCACAGCACCTCCATCGCCGTGAGCAGTCCGTCGCGGCCGAACGCCGTGGAGAACCACGGCACGCCCGCGTAGGGATAAGGCCCGTACGGCGTCTCGGTCGTGAGCATCTCGACGTCGGCGCTCGAGCGCTCGAGCACGCCGTTGAAGAGCGGGTTCGAGGTCTCGATGAGCGGCGCCGCAGCGCGCGACGCGGCGAGCTTGCGGCGCGCGGCGCGGCGCGTGACGAAGAAGCGCCGCTCGACCGGCGGGCGCGCTGAGCCCTCGACGCACTGCACCGTCATGGAGATCGGGCGGCGCTCCTTTGCGGCGAGCAGCAGCTCGAGCTCGGCCGCTTCCTCGGTGAGCCGCGCCGGCTGCGGCCCGAACGTGACGCGCGTGCTGCGCGGCAGACCGTCGAGCGATTCGTAGAAAAAGCCGACCTCAGCCGGGCCGAGCACGCGCGCGCTGACCGTGCCGCGCCGCGCACGCCGGTAGCCGCGGATCTCGAACAGGTCGGCGAAGTCGGCGGCGAACTCGATCGCCAGGCGCAGCCGCTGCCGGTGGTTGGCATAGCTCGTGACCGTGAACAGCTCGTGGCAGGACGCCTCCCAGAGAAACTTCGCCCGCGCGATGTGGAACGTGTCCTTGGCGAGCGCGAGGCGGCCTTCGGCATCGAACAGGTCCGGGTTGGTGAGGTCGACGTCGAGTATCACGTTGTCGGTCTGCACCGTCGAGGAGAGGACCAGCGGCCGATGGCCCTCGAGCGTGAACACTAGGCGCGAGAGGTAGCGCGTGTCGTGGTGGAAGAGTCCCGTCGGGTGATGCTCGAGCGGCAGCACGTCGCCGAACTCGTCGAACATCGCGAAGGTGTCGTCGTGCTTGAGCGTGCGCCGGCTCGACGCGGCGAGCGACACCACGCCCGGAACGAGCACCGGCCCGGTTGCTTCCTGGGCTTCGCGCTTCATGGCGGCGGCTTCATACCGCCGCGAGAGCGCGCCGCCGGCCGAGCGCGCGGTAGACCGAGAGATAGTCGCGCGTCATGCGCGCCGCCGAGAAACGCGCCTCGAAGCGCTCGCGCACGCGGCCGCGGTCGAGACGCGCCGCGCTTTCCAGCGCGGCGGCCGCAGCGTCGATCGAGTCGACGATGAACCCGGTCACGCCGTGCTCGACGATCTCGGGCACCGCGCCGTTGCGCCAGGCGATCACCGGCGTGCCGCACGACATGGCCTCGATCATGGCCAGGCCGAAGGGCTCGGGCCAGGCAATCGGAAAAAGGAGCGCCGTCGCGTTGCCGAGCAGCGCCGGCTTGCCGGCCTCGCCCACCTCGCCGAGGAATTCCACGCCGGGGGTCGCGAGCAGCGGCTCGATGCGCGCATCGAAGTACCCCTGGTCGACGGCATCGATCTTCGCGGCGATGCGCAGGCGCGCGCCGCCGCGGCGCACGATCTCGATCGCCCGCTCGAGGCCTTTTTCCGGAGACACCCGGCCGAGGAAAGCGAAATAGCCGCCGCGCGGCGGCGGATGAAACGCGGGATTGAACGGGCAGATCTCCTGCGCGAGGCCGTGATGGACGGTCGCGACCCAGTTGGCAAAGGCGAGCGGCGCGCGCTGGCTGTCGGAGATCGAGACGAGCGGCAGGTCGGCGAACTCGCGGTACAGCGCCCCGAGCGCGTCGACATCGAGCCGGCCGTGCAGCGTCGTGACGGTCTTGCGCGCGAACGGCCGGAAAAGCGGCAGGTGCAGGTGGTCGGTGTGGAAGTGCAGCACGTCGAATTCGCCGGCGCGCTGGCGCACCTTCTCCAGCATCAGCGTGTAATGGGGAATCGGATCCTGGACCGCCGAGAGGCGGAGCGAGCGCGGCACGCAGGGCACCAGCTCGGCGCTCGTTTCCGAATCGGCCGTGGCGAAGAGCGTCACGTCGTGCCCCAGGCGCACCAGCTCCTCGGTGAGGTACGACACCACCCGTTCGGTTCCGCCGTAGAGCCGAGGGGGCACGCTTTCGGCGAGCGGGGCGATCTGCGCGATCTTCATCGGAACCCAAAACCGATTTGCAATCCGCATGCCCGGCGCGGCGCTTGCTCGGGCCAGACCCTATTGCATGCGCGCCTCTCCTTTCCCGAGTGGGACCCGTCCCGAGCGCCCGCCGGCGCGGTCAGTTTCGACCCCGCGGCCCTCTTGGCGCTGCGGGGGGCTAGTCCCCTGCGGCATAATGGGCTATAAGGTGCCGCTCGCGAGGGCACTTCTCAAAAGGGCGCTGCTGGACGCTCGCACACTAAAGCGATGCATATCGAATCGGTAAAAGCGGCTTACCGCCGCTACGCCCGCGTCTATGACGCGGTATTCGGCCCGATGCTGCAGCCGGGACGCAAGGCGCTGCTCAAGGCGCTCGACTGCAGGCCCGGCGACCGGGTGCTGGAAGTCGGCGTGGGCACGGGGCTCGCGCTGCCCATGTATCCGCCCGGCGTGCGCGTCACGGGCATCGACGTGTCGCGCGAAATGCTCGAGCGGGCGCGCGAGCGGGTCGGCCGGCGCGGGCTGAAGAACGTCGAAGCGCTGCACGAGATGAACGCCGAGGAGATGAGCTTCCCGGATGCGACCTTCGACAAGGTGGTCGCCATGTATGTCGTGTCGGTGGTCGATCGGCCGGCGCAGCTGATCGAAGAGCTGCACCGCGTGTGCAAGCCCGACGGCGAGATCTTCCTCGTCAACCACGTGCATTCCAAGAACCCCCTGATGGGCGCGCTCGAGAAAGGCCTGGCGCGCTTCTCCGACACGCTCGGCTGGCATCCGGACTTCGAGCTGGCGCAGATGGCTTCCGAGGTCGGGCAGGTGACCGAGGTGTCGCGCGTCGCCTTCTTCTGGAAGGTGATGCGGCTGAAGAACGGCGTCATGCACCGGCGCGCCCAGGCGCGCGACCCGATCGTCGCTAGGACCTGAGCAGGAAGAGCGGCGCGCCGCCGATTCCCTGCAGCACCGCCGAGAGGCCGTAGAGCAGCGCGGCGGCGGTCGCCTGGTCCGCAGCCACGCCGATCGCGCCGAGCACCACCACGGCCGCGGCTTCGCGCGCGCCGAATCCTCCCCAGCCGAGCGGCACGGCGCCCATGATGAAGATCGGCGCGGCCGCGGCGAGCATCACCGCATACGAGAGGTTGATGCCGGCGGCGAAGGCGAAGCACCATAGCGCGGCGGCCGAGAACACCTGCACTAGCACCGAGAGCCAGGCCGAGGCAACGAGCGCGCGGCGCGCGCCGAGCGCCTGGCGGCGCAGTGTCTCCAGGCGCGCAAAGGGCAGCGGCAGCCACGGCGCCGCCAGCGCGGCGGCGAGTCCTGCTATGTACAGCCCGACCGCCTTGCCCGGCACCAGGAGATCCGTCGCGAGCGCGGCGAGCAGCGAGACGAGCGACATGGCGCAGAGGATCCACAGGCCGCTCAGCCGGTCGAGCACGACCGAGGCCGCGGCCGCGCCGCCGGAATTGCCGGGCAGCCGGGCGAGCTGGTAGCCGCGCAGCACGTCGCCCGACACGGTCGCCCCGGGAAGGAGCACGTTCATCGCCATGCCGCGGAAGTACATCGCTGCAGCGCGCGGCAGCGGCGCCGCGAGGCCGAGCGCGCGCGCGATCGCCGCCCAGCGCGCCGCCGAGAAGAGGTTCGAGACGATGGAGGCGGCGAGGCCGAGCGCAAAGAAGCCGCGCTCGACGCCCTGCAGCTGCGCGGCGATCGCCACCGGGTCCGCGTACCAGAGCACCGCGCCGAGCAGCACGAGGCCGCCGGCAATGCGCAGCGCTAGCTTCGGCTTCGGGCCCAGGCTCGCGGTTCTTCTTTCTCTTCCTTCGGGCGCGGGCGCGGCGCGGCGCGCAGCAGGTACTGCGCGCGGCCCTGCGGCTCGTGGTAGACGCGGGTGAGCAGCTCGCCGATCAGCCCGGTGGCGACGAGCTGCACGCCGATCAGCACGAGCAGCACGCCGAGGAGCAATAGCGGCCGGCCGCCGATGTCCTGACCGAGCGCGAGCTTGTCGAACGCGAGCCACGCCAGGATCACGGCACCGGCCAGCCCGAGCGCGAAGCCCAGGCCGCCGAACGCCTGCATCGGCCGGTGCAGGAAGCGCATCAGGAAGCGGATCCACAGCAGGTCGAGCAGCACGCGCACGGTGCGATCGAGGCCGTACTTCGACTTGCCGCGCGTGCGCGCGTGGTGGCGCACCGGCACCTCGACGATGTTCGCGCCGACCTCGGCGGCGAGCGCGGGGATGAAGCGGTGCAGCTCGCCGTAGAGCCGCAGGTCGCGGATCACTGCCGCGCGGTAGAGCTTGAGCGCGCAGCCGTAGTCGTGCAGCTTTACTCCGGTGACACGCGAAATGAGCGCGTTCGCCGCCTGCGACGGGATCTTGCGCGACACGGTGCGGTCCTGGCGGTCCTTGCGCCAGCCCGAGATGACGTCGATGTCGGGGCGCGCCTCGAGCATGTCGAGCAGCGGCGGGATGTCGTCCGGATCGTTCTGCAGGTCGCCGTCGAGCGTGGCGATGACTTCGCCCTGCGCGGCGTCGAAGCCTGCCTGCAGCGCCGCCGATTGGCCGTAGTTGCGGATGAGGTAGAGCGGCTTCAGCCACGGCCGCGCCGCGGCGAGCTCGGCGAGCACCGCCGCCGAGTGGTCGCGCGAGCCGTCGTCGACCAGGATGACCTCGAAGCTGCGGCCGGAGCGCCCGAGCGCCGCGCCGACGCGCTCGGCCAGCTCGGGAAGATTTTCTTCCTCGTTATAGACCGGGATGACGACCGAGACCTGCATGGCCAAGTCTAGCATCGCGAAGTTGGCGCACCCCGCCTGCGCCATAGCGCGGTAGCCGCGGAGGCGAGGCATGCGAGGCCGATCGCGCGCTCAAACAAGGCCGCGTCGGCGTATTCGCGCCGGGGAAGGCCCAAAACAAGCAAGAGGGCGCAAAGAACAAGGAACACGCCGGTTCCCCACTGGACGATCGGATGCAGACCGAGACGTCGCGTTCGCTGCGCAAGAGCCAGTCCGGCTGCTGCGGCGAGCCAGCCCCCGAAGGCCCCTGCCAGAATATCGACCGGCCAGTGCACGCCGACAACCACACGCGCGAGCGAGGCGAGCATAGCAACCAGGAGGACAAAAGCGGTCAAAGCATGGGCGCGAATGCCAAGGGCCCATATGCCGGCGATTGCAAACGCGGCCGTTGCATGTCCCGATGGGAAGCCGACGGCCGTGCGGGCTGGTCCGATGATGTGCACCGCGCCATTCAGTACGGCGGGCGGTCGAGCCTCGTCCACCAGGGGTTTCAGTCCACGCGCCCATGCCGTGCCCAGCAGTGCGACAAGAACGAATGCCCAAACCAGGTCGGGACGTCGCCGCCATAGTGGAAGGCACAGCGTGAAGGCGACGAGCGCATCTCCGATCACGGTGATATTCGCCCACAGCCAGTCGCTCGTCGCGGGGCCGATCCGGTTCAGCGCGAGAAACAGCATCTGATTGGTGCCGGAAAACAAAACCGCAATGAATGCTGTGCCGGCGACGGCAGGGACGAGCCACAGGCGCAGCGCTTTCAAGCCTTGATGCGCGCGAGCACGATGCCGCCGCGCGAGAAGAGGATGTCGAACGCGGTGCCTTTCGGCAGCTCGGAGAGCCGGCTCGCCTTGGTCACGATGATGTCGCCGGGACGCGGCTCGCGGCTCGGCGTGGGCGCGCCGCGATAGACGCTGAAGCTCGGCGCGTTGAGCCGCCACATCACCACGTCGAAGTGGCGCTCGCGTGCAAGGAGCGCCGCCTCCTTGAGCGGCGCCTGCAGCTCGCCGGCGACCGGCACGACGAGCGTCGATAGCCCCGCCACGGCGAGCAGGCCGAACAGCGCCAGCTTGCGCGCCGGCGAGCTGCGGCGCTCGAGCATCGCGTAGACGACCAGCGCGGTCGCGACGCCGAAGTAGGCGAAATACAGCAGATCGAAATTCCCCAGCGCCGCGCCGAGCGCCTGGCGGTAATAGAGATCGGCGATCTCCGGCACGAGCTGCGCGAGCAGGTTGGGCAGGAAGAGCAGGAAGGCGAAGAAAAACAGCGCCGGCAGCAGCGCCCAGAACGCCGAGCGCATCTCGTAGCCGCGCACCGCCATGAGCAGCGCGAGCGGCGTATAGCCGTAGAGGAGATAGTGCGGCAGCTTCGTGCCGGAGAGCGAGAAGAAGACGAACACGAAGCCGAACCAGAGCAGGAGGTACGCCTGCAGCTCGTCGCGCCAGAGCGTGCGCAGCCGCGCCGCGACGGGGAAGATGAGCGCGGTGAAGGGCAGCGACAGCAGCAGGGCCACGGGAAAGTAGTAGAGCAGGCTGCCGCCGTGGCCCTGCAGCGGGCCGCCGAAGCGCGCGACGTTATGCTTCAGGAAAAAGCCTTCGACGAACGCGCGACCTTCCTTCGCCAGGATCACCACGTACCAGGGCGCGGCGATGGCGAGGAAGAGAGCGAGCGCGCGCCAGTCGAACACCGCTCGTGCCCAGGTTCTCAAATCGCGCCTGAAGAGGCAGAAGAGCAGCGTCGTGGCACCGGGAACGAGAATGGCTATCGGGCCCTTGGCGAGCACGCCGAGCGCGATGGCCGCATGGGTGGCATAAAGCCAGCGCCGCCGGCCGGTCGAGAAGTGAAGCCATGCCGCGAACATCGACGCCGCGAGCAGCATGTTGAGCAGCGCATCGGCGGTCGCCGCGCGGCCGATGATGTAGACGCCGAGCGAGGTGGCAAGCAGAACTGCGGCGAACAAGGCGCGCTCTTGCCCATACTCGCGCCTGGCGAACCCGTAGGTGAGCCAAACCCACAAGGCGGCGCACAGCGCCGAGGGCAGGCGAAACGCCCATTCGCCCGGCCCGAGAGCCGCGACGCCCGCCGCCTGCAGCCAGTAGACGAGGATCGGCTTGTCGTAGCGCGGCGCGCCGTTCAGGTAGGTGGAGAGGAAGTCGCCACGCTGGAACATCTCCATCGTGGCCTCGCTGAAGGCGCCCTCGTCGACGTCGAACAGCGGCGCCGCGCCGAGCATCCAGAAGAAGCTCGTCGCCACCACCGCAGCGGCGAGCCAGCGCGCCCCCTTCATCGTCCTCCCGGGTTCTTGGTCGAGCGCAGATTCTACGCGGCCATCGCGTGCGGCCTCAGGCGATTGGTGATGGTGCGCACGCCGGGGAGCCGGCGCACGACGCCAAGGCAACGCCTGAGCTCGCGATCGCCGATCGGGCCGGAGAGCACGACCTCGCCTTCGCGCGCCTGGATGTCGATCGAGGCGGACTGCTCGGCCACGCGCTCTAGCGCACGGCGCACCTGGGTGATCAGCACGTCGTCCGGAACGCTCCGCGTGCCGCGCAGGCTGCGCAGCGAGTAGAAGAGATAGGCAGCGGCGGCAAGGGCAAGCACGGTTCGCATGGCGCACCTCGTAGAGTCGGTGCCGGGTGATTGCAAACCGCGTTCCCGCTCATTCGAATTTCAGGTTCGCCTCGCGCGCCACCTTGCGGGTGTTCTCCAGGGCCTGGCGCACGAGCGCGGCGAACGCCTCTGGCGAGCTGCCGACCGGCGTCGCCGAGGCCGCCTCGAGGCGCTTCTGCACGTCCGGCCGACGCAGCGCCCGGACGAGCGCGCCGTGCAGCTGCGCGACGAGCTCGCCGGAAAGGCCGGCCGGCGCGATCAGCCCGAACCACGACGGATCGTTGAGCAGCGGCAGTCCGACCTCGGCGAACGTCGGCACGTCGGGCAGGAGCGCGAGCCGTTTCTCCGAAGCTACGGCGAGCGCCCGCAGCTTGCCCGCCTGGATCTGTGGCAGCGAGGAAGGCAGGTTGTCGAACAGCACTTGCACCTGTCCGGCGAGCGCGTCGTTGAGCGCGGGTCCGGCGCCGCGGTAAGGCACGTGGGTGAGGTTCACCCCCGCGGAGTACTTGAACGTCTCGCCGATCAGGTGGCCGAGGCTGCCGGCGCCCGGCGTGCCGTAGTTGAGCTTGCCCGGGTTGCGCTTCGCATAAGCGATCAGTTCCGCCATGTCGCGCGCCGGCACGGAAGGATGGACCGACACGACGTTCGGCACGGCGGCGATCTCCGAGAGCAGCGTGAAATCCTTCAGCGGGTCGTAGCGCAGCTTGGGCTGCACGACCGGGTTCACCACGTGCGTCGAGACCGTCGCGATGCCGAGTGTATAGCCGTCGGCGGCGGCATCGGCGATCGCCCGCGCGCCGATCGCGCCGCCCGCGCCGCCGCGGTTATCCACCACGAGCGGCTGGCCGAGCTCGTGCGACAGGCCCTCCGCGGCGATCCGGCCGACGATGTCGGTCGACCCGCCGGGCGGAAAGGGCACGATGAGGGTGATCGGGCGCGCTGGATAGGGCTGGGCGAAGGCCGCGCAGGCCGAGAGCAGCGCAAGGCAGAGAAGGGTCTTCATGGGCTGGGGAACGACTATAAAGCTTAAAATCGCGCGCTTTTACATGATCCGCTTCTCCCAGGTCACGCTCGCGCGCGGCGCCAAGGTGCTGCTGGAAGGCGCCGATCTCGCGCTCAATCCGGGCGAGCGGGTCGGCCTCATCGGCGCGAACGGCTCCGGCAAGTCGAGCCTCTTCGCGCTGCTGCGCGGCGAGCTGCACGCCGACAAGGGCGAGGCCGACTTCCCTGCTAACTGGCGCGTCGCGCACGTCGCGCAGGAGACGCCGGCGCTCGAGCGCGCCGCGGTCGACTATGCGATCGACGGCGATGCTGCGTTGCGCAGCCTGGAAGCGCGGCTGGCCGCCGCGGAGGCGGCCGACGACGGCAATCTCATCGGCGAGCTGCACGCCGCGCTTGGCGACGCGGGCGCCTATACGGCCCGCTCGCGCGCCGAGCGGCTGCTCGCCGGCCTCGGCTTTCGGCACGAGGAGCTGTCTCGTCCGGTGTCGGGCTTCTCCGGCGGCTGGCGCATGCGCCTGAATCTCGCCCAGGCGCTGATGGCGCCCTCGGATCTGCTGCTGCTCGACGAGCCGACCAACCATCTCGACCTTGACGCCATCGTCTGGCTGGAAGACTGGCTGCGCCGCTATCCGGGCACCCTGATCGTCGTCTCGCACGACCGCGACTTCCTCGACGGCGTGGTGAACGTGATCGTGCACATCGACGGCCGCAGGCTGCGCCGCTACGGCGGCCATTACTCGAGCTTCGAGGTGCAGCGGGCGCAGAACGTCCAGCTCGCCGCCGCGCAGTACGAGAAGCAGGCGCGCGAGCGGGCGCACCTGCAGTCGTTCATCGACCGCTTCCGCGCCAAGGCGACCAAGGCGCGCCAGGCGCAAAGCCGCATGAAGATGCTCGCGAAGATGGAGGACCTCGCGCCGCTGCACGCCGCCGCGCCGTTCTCCTTCGAGTTCCGCGAGCCGCTGCGCGCGCCGAACCCGCTGCTCGTGCTGGAGGAAGTTGCGGCGGGCTATGGCGACAGGCGGGTCCTCTCGGACGTCAATCTCTCCATCCAGGCTGATCAGCGCATCGGCCTCCTTGGGGTCAACGGCGCGGGCAAGTCCACGCTCATCAAGACAATCGCGGGCGTGCTGGCGCCTTTGGGCGGCTCGGCGCTGTTCAACAAGGGGGTCGCCATCGGGTACTTCGCCCAGCAGCAGGTGGAGATGCTGCGCGACGACCAGTCGCCGCTCTGGCATCTCGCGCGCCTTGCGCCTGACACGCGGGAGCAGGAGCTGCGCAATTATCTCGGCACCTTCAATTTTCCGGGCGACATGGCCACCGGCCCGGTCGAGCATTTCTCCGGCGGCGAGAAGGCGCGCCTCGCGCTCGCGCTCATCGTCTGGCAGCGGCCGAACCTGCTGCTGCTCGACGAGCCGACCAACCACCTCGATCTCGAGACGCGCGAGGCGCTCACCGTGGCGCTCGCGCAATTCGAGGGCACGCTGGTCCTCGTGTCGCACGACCGCCATCTGCTGCGCGCGACGACCGAGCAGCTGCTCGTGGTGAAAGAGGGTCGCGTCGAGCCGTTCGACGGCGATCTCGACGACTATCGCGACGCGCTGCTGCAGAGACAGCAGGCCGCGAAGGAGCCTCAGGCCGCGCCAGCCAAGGTGGCCGAGCCGAGGCCGGGTCCGTCAAGACCGCAGAAAAGCAAGAACCAGCAGTCGCGCATCAAGCGGCTGGAAGAGCAGATGGCGAAGCTGAACGCGCGAAAGGCGGCGCTCGAAGCCGAGCTCGGCGACCCGGCGATCTATCAGGATCCGGAGAAGGTGCGCTCCGTGCTGGCGGACCAGGCCTATGTCGCAAGAGAGCTCGAGGGGCTCGAGAACGAGTGGCTGGAGATGAACGCCTGAATGGGACCGTGGCTGAGCGCTGCGGTGCTCGTGCTCGGCGGCTGGGCGGCATTGCGGCCGGCGCCGATGGCGTGGCTGTACCTGGTCGCGGTGCTCGCGTTCGAAGGCTGGCTGTTCGGGCTGATTCGCTCGAGCGGCCGCGCGCCGGTCCCGGCCGGCGAAGAGCCCTACCTCTTCACCGAGGAGGAGGCGCGCCTCGTCACGCGCTTCCGTTTCTATTTCGCCTTTCCGGGCATCGCCCGGCATGCCTCCTCGGTGCTCGCCGCCATCGGCCTCACCACGCTCGGGCTTGCGCCCTGGCTGACTTATAAGGCGGCGTTCGTGCCCGCCGTGCTCGCTGCGCTCAACGTCCTGCCGGTGGCGTGGCTCACGCGCCGCGTCGCGCCGCTTCTGACCCTGGGTGCATCGGCGACTCGCGGCAATCGCGAGGCGTTGCGGATGATGGAGGCGCACCAGGCGGCGTGGCAGAAGATCCGCAGGTGTAACATCGATGGCAAGGAGCCAGCGCCATGAATGCCCCCGCCAAGACCGAAGATTCGTTCCACCAGCTCATCCATCGCAATCACATGTGGGGGCTGTGGGAGATCGCGAGCCAGATGACGCCGCATCCCCGGCCCGAGGCCATTCCGTATCAATGGAAGGGCTCGCTGCTCAAGGAAGTGGTGAAGCAGTCGTCGAGCGCCGTGCCGGTGGGCGACGAGCGGCGCGCGATGCAGCTCTTCAACCCCGGCCTGAACGGCCAGTGGGCGACGACCAATACGCTGATCGCCGCGGTCCAGGTCCTCCTTCCCGGCGAGGTTGCCCGTGCCCATCGCCATTCGCCGGCGGCGATCCGCTTCATCATCGAGGGCGACGGCGCGTACACCGCGGTCGAGGGCGAGAAGGTGATCATGCATCCCGGCGACTTCATCCTCACGCCGAGCTGGCAATGGCACGACCACGGCAACGAGACGAACGAGACCGTGGTGTGGATGGACGGCCTCGACGTGCCGCTCACCAAGTCGCTGAACGCGATGTTCTTCGAGATGCACAAGGACATCAAGGCGTCGCACCACAAGCCGGTCAACGGCTCGAAGGCGCTCTACGGCCACGGCCGCCTTTCCCCGACCTGGACGAAGGAACGACCGCGCTTTTCGCCGCTCATGATCTATTCCTGGGACCAAACGCTGGAAGCGCTCCACGAGCTGCGCGATCACGACGCCAGCCCGCACGACGGCATCACGCTCGAGTACACGCACGCGCTCACCGGCGGGCCGGTGCTGCCCACCATGTCGTGCCGCGTGCAGATGATCCGCAAGGGCGAGCAGCTGAAGGCGAAGCGCGTTGCCGGCAGCTCGGTGTTCCTGGTCAAGCACGGCAGGGGGCGCAGCGTCATCGAAGGCAAGACCTTCGACTGGGAGCCGGGCGACATCATCGCGCTGCCGTCGTGGGCGCAGCACGATTACGCCAACGCCGGCGGCGAGGACGCGATCCTGTTCTCGATCAGCGACCGGCCGGTGCTGGAAGCGCTCGGTTTCTACCGCGAAGAGCTGAGCTAAGAACTACAGGTCGTCGACCCGCTTGTCCTTCGCAGGCTCGGTCCGCGGGTTGCGGCCCGATTGCCGGGGATCCTGGCCGCGTGGGCCCTTGTCCATCTCCGGCTCGACGGGCAGGTTGTCGGCGGTCGGCTCGTCCGGGGCGTGCTTGGGATCGCGATCTCGGTCCATGGCCGCGCGGTGCAAGGCTCGTGCCTAAGCCAATGTGAACAGCTCCTGCTCGCCTTCGAGGTCCTTCAGGCTATGGCGGCCGAGCGAGACCAGCGGTTCCGCGCAGGCCGCCGCGAAGGCCGATGAGGCAACGATGGGACGTCCGAGCACCTTGGTCATGCTCTCGACGCGCGCCGCGGCGTTGGCCGCCGAGCCGATCACCGTGAACTCGAGGCGCTGCGGCACGCCGATGTTGCCGTAGGTCACCTCGCCGAGGTGCAGGCCGATGCCGTAGCGGATCGGCGCACGCTGCGGATGGCCGGCGTTGTCGGATGCGACGCGCTCGCCGGCGAGCCGCGCCGCCGCGAGCGCCTGGTGGCAGGCGCCGGCCGCGCTCTCGGCGCCGATCGGAAAGATGGCGAGCGCGGCATCGCCGATGAAGCGCAGCACCTCGCCGCCGTTCTCCAGGATCGCGCCGGCCAGGCAGTTGAAATAGGCGTTCAGGTAGACGAGGTACGCCTCGCGATCCATCGACTGGGAAAGCGCGGTCGACTGGCGCAGGTCGCTGAACCAGACCACGCTCTCGATGTGCTCGCCGTCGCCGTGCTTCACCAGCCCGTCGAGCACGCGCCCCCCGGTGCGGCGGCCGAGATAGGTCTCGAGCAGCGAAACGGCGGTGCGCCGTTGCGCAAACACCTCGAACAGGCGACCGAGCATCGGCAGCACCTCGTAGACCTGCCCGAGGTGTGCGGTCGTGAAGCCGCCCTTCGCGAACGAGGTCATCGACATCACGTTCAGCTGGCCGTCGGCGAAGCGGAACGGCATCGCGACGTAGTCGGTCGCGCCTTCCGCCTTGAGATCCCTGACGACCGGGTAGTCCAGCTTCACCTCCGGACTTTCCAGCTTGCGCCGCACGCCGCCCGCGCCGCGCAGGATCGGCGCAAACGGGCTCGCCTGGAATCTCGGGTGGTGCAGGACGTCGTGCGGCTCGTGGATGATCTTCACGCCGCTGTCCTCTCGCCACACGAACACGGTGGCCACGATTTGCGGGTGCAGCGTCGGGATGATTACCGTCATCCGCGACACCGGAATGCCCGTGGAACGCAGCTCGCGGCAGAACGCGTCGACCAGGCGCTCGGGCGCCGGCAGCTGCCAGGCCTCGCCGAGCAGCCAGTTGGCGAGCGTGTTGGCATGCATCGCCGGGGCCGCGGAGAGGTGCGGGATCTCCTCGTCGCCGTCGTAGATGGCGCTCACCCGATCGGGATAGAACGAGACGTACTTGCGGATCGGCCGTCCTTCCTCGTAAGGCTCGTCGTAGGACCAGGCGGCGTTCTCCGCCACCGCGTCGCCCGAGCGGATCGTCCAGTAGGTGGCGTTGCCGCGGAACGGGCAGTGCGTCACCTGCTCGGTCTTCTCGAGCAGATCGGTGCGCACGTCTTCGCGCGGGAAGTAGTACGACGGCGGCTGGCGCGTCTCGTGCAGCACGATCACCCGGCGCGAGTCGGCGATCCACACGCCATTGAACTCGACGCGCATCCGGCGCGGGCTCGGCTCGAAGCGGATCTCGTAATCGGTCGCCATGGCCGGCTAGTTTACCGGCGTCCTAGAATGCCGCTCCATGGAGAACTGGTTCGAGCTCTACCGCAACATCGTCATGCCGGCGCAGTGCGACGCGTACGGCCACCTCAACGTACGCCACTACGCGGGGTTCTTCGACGACGCCGGCTGGCACATACCGCGCATGGCCGGCCTCTCGCTCGACGCGATCCGTGCCGGCGGCCTCGGCACCGTCGCGGCGACGATCACCATCGATTTCCTGCACGAGCTGCGCGCGGGGCAGCTGCTCGTGATCAAAGGCGCCGTGACGCGCGTCGGCACGAAGAGCTTCAGCCACGAGATGCGGCTCTACGAGGCGGACGCGATGACCCATTGCGCCACGCAGAAGACGGTCGAAGTGTGCTTCGACACGCGGGCGCGCAAGGGCATACCCTGGCCCGAAGAGATCAAGCGCAAGCTCGCCGCGATCGCCGTTTCGCTCTAGCCGAGACTAATTCGGGGACGGAGCCCGAACTCAGGGAAGCTGCAGGTGCGGGAAGGCGCTGAACGTGTCCGGCGCAGTCACGGCCGGCGCCGGAGCGAGGTGCCGCGGGGTGAGCTCGGCGAACGAGGTGACGCCGAGCAGGCCGAGGCAGATGCGGATCTCGTCTTCGAGCAGCTCGAGCGCGCGCACGAGGCCTTGGGCGCCGCCCGCGGCGAGCGCAAGGCCGGCGAGGCGGCCGAGGCCCACCGTGCGAGCGCCCAGCGCGATCGCCTTCACCACGTCGCTGCCGCGCATGAAGCCGCCGTCGACCCAGACTTCCGCCCTTCCGTCGACCGCCTTCACGACCTCGGGCAGGACGGCGGCGCTGCCCAGCCCGTGGTCGAGCTGGCGGCCGCCGTGGTTCGACACGTACACGACCTCGACGCCGTGCTCGACGGCGAGCTCGGCATCCTCGGCGGTGGCGATGCCCTTGAGGATGAGGGGCAGGGCGTGCGGTCCGTTGTGTTTATCCTTATACCGCTTGACGTGGTCCCAGGAGAGCCCGGCCTGGAATGCCGCGCCTTCGATCGCCTTCGCGCGCCAGGGCTTGACGAAGCGCCCGAGGAGGTCGCGCTCGCGGCGGCTGTACGCCGCGACGTCGACCGTCAGGCAGAACGAGCCGAAGCCCTTGTCCTTCGCGCGGCGCACCCAGTCGTCCACCCACGCGTCGTCGCCGCGCACGTAGAGCTGGAAGGAGCGGACGGTGGCCGCGGCGGCCGCGGTCTGCTCGAGGCCGGGCTGGCAGACCGAGGAGAGCATCTGCGGCACGTTGAACTGCGCAGCGCCGCGCGCCGCGGTCGCGGCGCCGCCTTCGACGATCGATTCGAGGCCGCCGATCGGCGCGAGCATGACCGGCAGGCGCGTCTTCGTCCCCAAAAAGGTCCATGAAGAATCAATGCGGCTGACATCGCGCAGCACGCGCGGGCGGAAAGCGATCGAGTCGAGCGCGTGCCGGTTGCGCCGCACGGTGGTCTCGGTCTCGGTGCCGCCGATGAGATAGCTCCAGGGTCCGGGCGCCAGGTTGCGCCGTGCGGCGGCGATGATTTCCTGGAGGGTGAGGAACTCTTCTACATGGGGCGCGTTCATGCGCGCCGCATTGTAGCGTCGAACTCCTGCGCGATCCGCGCGTCGTCGTCGAGCATCGCTTGGGGGTCTCGCTCGGCGTAGTGCACGACGCCGAGCTTGGCGTAGGCGTCCTGTACGCGCTCGCTCCACAGGCCGATGTCCTTGACGATCGGCACGATGCGGCTGAACAGCCGCTTGCGGTAGCGCACCTGGCCTTCCGAGCCGTCGACCAGCGGCATCACTTCCTTCAGGTCGAAGCCGAGCCGCTCCCACATCTCGATCTGGTTGAAGCGGTCGCGCAGGTGGTACGAGCCCTCGATCACGAACTCCTCGCGCTCGCGCCGCTCGGCGGCGCTGAGCTGCGGATAGTAGTCGCGCAGCGCGAGCCGGCCGAAGGCGACGTGACGCGCCTCGTCCTGCATCACGTATGCGTTGACCGCCTGGCAGAGGCGGTTGCGCGAATAGTCGCGGATGCGCTGGAAGGCGACCAGCGCGAGGCCTTCGATCAGCACCTGCATGCCGAGGTAGGTGAAGTCCCAGCGCCGGTCGGTGAGGGCCTGCTCGAGCAGCGTCTTCAGCGCGTGCGAGATCGGATAGGCGAAGCGGAACTTCTCGGAAAGCAGCCGGCGGTACGCCTCGACGTGGCGCGCCTCGTCCATGACCTGGGTGGCGGCGTAGAACTTCGACTCGATGCTCGGCACGTCCTGCACGATGCGGGCCGCGCAGACGAGCGCACCCTGCTCGCCGTGCAGGAACTGCGACAGGTTGTGCACCTGGCTGTGATAGCGCAGCTCCGACTGGCCGCGCGGGCCGATGCGGTGCCAGAGCGGCGTGTCGTAGAGCGGCAGCACCGACTCGTCGATCTGCATCGGATCGTCGGGATCGACGTCGATCGTCCAGTCGATGCGCGTCGCCGCGTCCCACTGCTGCGCCTTGCCCTTGGCGTAGAGGGCGAGCAGCGACTCGCTCTGCGCGTCGTAGTCCCAGGTGAAGGAGACCTCGTTGCCTCC